>NZ_JCAFUK010000006.1:0-215823 GCF_059371235.1 Stenotrophomonas sp. YJH_SMC_29
AGTGCGACTCTCCAAAAGCCTCCCTGGTGAAATTAGCGCTGTGGAACCACCCGATCCCATCCCGAACTCGGAAGTGAAACGCAGCTGCGCCGATGGTAGTGTGGCTCAAGCCATGCGAGAGTAGGTCATCGCCAGGGTTTATACCCAAAACCCCGCTGCTCACGCAGCGGGGTTTTTCTTTGTGCGCAGAACATGCGGGTAGTGCCGGCCGCTGGTCGGCAACCCCATGGCCCGGCATCGTCCCGGGAGGTTCACGCGATGCGTGGAGGGGGCTCCACGCGCGACCCCAGTGCCCACCAAGGTTGGCGGCTACCGAGGGCAGGCGGATCAAGAGTAGATCCACGCCATGCGTGGATGGGGTGTTCCTGCAAAAAGCGATGCCAACCAAGGTTGGCAGCTACGCTTCGCAGGCCCAGCCGGCCAGCGGCCGGCACTACCGTTAGAACCACGTCATGCGTGCATGGGTTGTTCCTGCGACAAGCCTAAGCCATAAAAAAAACGGCGCCCTGCGGGCGCCGTTTTCCTCAACGTGCGACGCAGGGCCTCATCACGCCGCCCGCGACACTCCGTGCAGTTCCTGCTGGCGGAACACCGACACCGCCTCGGTGAGCGTGCCTGCCTGCGACTGCAGCTCGCGTGCGGCGGCGGTCGCTTCCTCCACCAGCGCGGCATTCTGCTGCGTGGCCTGGTCCATCTGCACGACGGTCTGGTTGATCTGCTCGATGCCGATCGACTGCTCCTGCGAGGCCGCGGAGATCTCATGCATCAAGTGGCTGACATTCTCCACGCCGCCGACAATGCCCTGCATGCGCAGGCCGGCATCGGCCACCAGCTGGGCACCCTCGCCGACCTGGCGGCCGGCCTCATCGATCAGCTTCTTGATCTCCTGTGCCGCGGCGGCCGATCGCTGCGCCAGCACGCGCACCTCACTGGCGACCACCGCGAAGCCGCGGCCCTGCTCACCGGCGCGTGCGGCCTCGACCGCTGCGTTGAGCGCGAGGATGTTGGTCTGGAACGCGATGCCATCGATGACGCCGGTGATGTCGCCGATCCGCTTCGAGGCGCCTTCGATCGCCTGCATGGTGTCGACCACCCGCTGCATGGCGACATTGCCGTCGCTGGCGGCGGCCTGGGTAGTGACCGCCAGCTGGCTGGCCTCGCGTGCATGGGCGGCATTCTGGCGCACGGTGGCGGTCAGCTCTTCCATCGACGCAGCGGTCTCCTGCAGATGCGCGGCCTGGCGCTCGCTGCGCTCGGACAGCGCGCCGTTGCCGGCAGCGATCTCGCTGGCCGCGGTACTGATCGAAGACGCGCATTCCTGGATGCGACCGACCATGCGTGCCAACTGGGCGGCGGTGGCGTTGGCATCACGCTGGATCGCGGCGAACGCACCGTGATACTCGCCATGCATGCGCCGATCAAGATCGCCGCTGGCCAGCGCCGAGAGCATCTGCCGCACTTCGTCGACAGTGCTGCCCAGCGTATCCAGCAGCTGGTTGATGCCACCGGTCAGGCCATCCAGGAAGCTGGCGCCCTCCGCTGGCTGCAGGCGCTGGTCAAGGTCGCCAGCGGCGGCGGCGGCGACGATGTCCGCGACGGCATTCTCCAGCTTGAGCTCCTGGGTGCGGTCATGCCACTCCACGGCAAAGCCCAGGCGCACGCCTTGCGCGTCGAACACCGGTGTGACCACCTGCGCGAAGTGCACCGGGCCGATCTGCACCTTGCCGTTGTGCGCGACCTGCAGGCCGTTGAGGATCGCGCGGATGCGGTCCGGGTTGGCGTGGAAGCGATGGATGCTGCTGCCGACCAGGCGCTCGGCATCGAAATCAGGAAAGGCCTGGCGCAACGTCGCCTGCTGGTTGCGCAGCAGTGCCACCACCGAGCGGTTCACATAGCGGATCACATGGTCGTTGTCGGCAATCATCATCGCGGTGCGCGACGCATCCAGCGCCTGGCGGATCTGCGCGTTCTCGGCATGCGACGCGGCTTCCCGTCCCCGCTGGGCCTGCACGTGGCGCGCAGTGTCGGCCAGGGCGTGGGCCAGCGAACCCGGTGCATAGGCGCCGGTATCGGCATGTGCCCCAAGATCGGCACCCGTGGCGATATCGCGTGCGAGTGCGGCAAGCCGACGCGGGCCATGGCCCAGTGCTTCGGTCTGCTGGCGCAGCCGCTGCGCGACCTGGCCGAGGAACAGGGTCAGCCCCGTGAGCATCGCGGCCTGCAGCAGCGTCGGCCACAGTGCAGCGCCCGCCTGCGGCGGTACCAGCAGCGCGAGCGTGCCGACGCTGCCGGCCAGCCACACCGGCCAACGATCGCGATGGCCGAGCAGCACCCCCAGCAGCACGGCGATCGGCAACGCCGGCGACAGGCCGACGATCGCGCATGCCAGGGCCAACTGCAGCGCGACCAGGACCGCCAGGCCGTTGCGGGCGATGCTGCGGCCGGCCAATGGACCTGCCAGCCACAGCGCCGGCAGCGCCGCAGCCGCCATGCACGCAGCGGCCACGACCTGCGGGCCACGCAGGGCCAACGCCAGGCCTGCGACGGCCAGTGTCGCGCTGCCGATCAACAGTCGACGGTCAGCGCCGCGGGCGAGTTGCTGCAGATGCGGCAGGCGGGCGGCATCGGGGGGACGGGAGGATGCAATGGACATCGGAGGCTCCTGGATCAGCAGACGACAACGACCACGCCGCAGCGCACGCAGCAGGGCGTGACCGGGGCATGTGTCGGGAATTCGAGGAATGCGGCGCGATCAGCGACGCGGAGACGGGACACCGTGGCCACTTCCTGTGGGTGACGGTGCAGCGGAGCGGGCATGCGGACTTCCTTGCAGAACCAGACACACGCCGCAGGCCCGACCGGGCCCGCGTGCAGCGGGCGCAAGGGCCCGCAACTGGTGTATCGGCCGCGAACGCGCAGAGTGAAGCGTGTGCTCGCCTGCGCTCAGCCGGCGTTGTCGTTGCTGAAGAAGCGCAGGATCACTTCGGCGACCTTGGCCGGGTCTTCCATGTGCAGGTGATGGTTGCCGGGAAACACCGCCAGCCGTCCATCGCGCAGGTGCCGCAGGCGATCGCTGCGCATCGGTTCGGGATAGTAGGGCTGCGCGGGAGTGGCGTAGATCACCTGCGTCGGGCAGGTGATCGCCTGCAGCAGGTTGTCGATCTGGCCCTCGCTGAGGCGGATCGCCGTGGGCAGCATCAACCGTGGATCACTGCACCAGCGATAGCCACCCTCGACGGGCTCCACGCCACGTTCGACCAGCAGCCGCGCGCAGTGTTCGCTGAGCTGATTGGTCATCATCCGCGCGCGGATCGGCGCAGCGAGGTCGGGGAACACGCGCAGCTGCTTGCGTGCCAGCGCCCGCGTCGCGTTCACGTGTTCGCGCAGGCGATGCGCGGTGTCCTCTTCGGGGCCACGCAGGCCACCGAGTGCTTCGATCGCCACCAGGCGCTCGACGCGGTCACTGACGGCGGCGGTGAGGCTGGCGATGCCGGCGCCCATCGAATGGCCGAGCAGGCTGAAGCGGTCCCAGCCCAACGCGTCGGCGACGTCGAGTACGTGGCAGATGGCAGCGGCCGTGGTGTAGCTTGCGCCGGCCGGAAGATGGGCGCTGTGGCCGTGGCCAGGCAGGTCGACCGCCACCAGCTGCAACGACGGCAGGTGCGGGGCCAGCGGCACGAAGCTGGCGGCGTTGTCGAGCCAGCCATGCAGGGCCAGCACGCGCGGGCCGTCACCGGCGGTGCGCAGGCCGGCGACGCGTGCGCCCCCGACCTGGAGTTCAAACGGTTGCAGACTCATGCCAGCGAGGACACGGCCAGCCGCGCCAGCGCGCGCGCGTGCTCCGGATCGGCGTTGAGGCAAGGAATGTAGCGCATCGTTGCGCCGCGCTCGGCCAGCGTTTCGGTGAAGCCCAGCGCGACCTCTTCCAGCGTTTCCAGGCAGTCGGTGGCGAATCCGGGGCAGACCACATCGATCTGCTTCACGCCGGATTCGGCCAGCGCCCACAGGCTGGGTTCGGCATACGGCTGCAGCCAGCGCTCGCGGCCGAAGCGCGACTGGTAACCCATCTGCCAGTCGTCCTTGCCCAGGCCCAGTGCATGGGCGATGGCCTGCGCGCTGGCCGCGCAGCGCTGCGGATACGGATCACCCGCGTCGGCCAGGCGCTGCGGGATGCCGTGGAAGGAGAACATCAGTTTCTGGCCGCGGCCGTGCTGTTCCCAGTAGCGGCGGATCGAGCCGGCAACGGCCTCGACCCAGCCCGGGTCGACCGAGTAGTCGCGTACCAGGCTGACGGTCACGCCCGGGTTGCGCCGCTGCCAGGCATCGACCCGGTCCTCGACCGAGGCGGTGGTGGTGGTGGAGTACTGCGGGTACAGCGGCAGCACCACGATGCGGCGTGCGCCTTCGGCGGCGAGGCGGTCGAGCTCGCCGGCCAGTGCCGGTTCGCCGTAGCGCATCGCATGGCGGACCTTCAGCGTCGGCAGCAGGGACTGCATCGCCTCCGCCAGTTGACGGGTATGAACCATCAACGGCGACCCGTCCGGTAGCCAGACCTGCGCATACTTGGCCGCGGACCGGCCGCTGCGCAGCGGCAGGATCAGGCCGCGCAGCAGCGGCTGCCACAGCAGCGCCGGAATCGCGACCACACGGGGATCGGACAGGAATTCGGCCAGGTAACGACGTACGGCGGGGGCCGTCGGCGTCTCGGGCGTGCCTAGGTTGACCGCCAGCACGGCGGTATCGGGTGCGTCGAGCATGGGAGCATTGTCGCCGATCCGGCGCCGCGCCGGGATGCAGGGTTCGGATGGCCGGCATAGGCCGCGTCAATGCGGGCAGGCAACGCTCATTGGCGATTCATGACAACGCCACTAATTTCAGTCACTTGCTATATCTTTCTATGGACTGACTTCTGGAGCCTGCCATGCGTCGCCCGATCCAAGCCCTGCTGATCGCCGCCAGCCTGCTGTCCAGCCAGGCCATGGCCGGACCGCAGGAAGACCAGCGCGCCCGCAACGCCGTGCGCGTGCTGGCCGAAATCCAGGAAATCCCTGAACAGGGTATTCCGGACAAATTGCTCGACGAAGGCCGCGCAGTCATCGTCATTCCCGACACGATCAAGGCCGGCCTGGTCATTGGCGGTCGTCGCGGCCACGGCCTGATGTCGGTGCGCATGCCCAACGGCGCGTGGTCGAGCCCGGTGTTCGTCAAGCTGACCGGTGGCAGCATCGGCTTCCAGGCCGGCGTCCAGTCTTCGGACGTGGTGCTGGTGTTCCGCAACGACCGCAGCCTGGACAACCTGGTCAACGGTAAATTCACCCTCGGTGCCGATGCCGGCGTTGCCGCCGGCCCGGTGGGCCGCAATGCCGCGGCGGCCACCGACGGCCAACTGAAGGCCGAGATCTGGTCGTGGTCGCGCGCCCGCGGCCTGTTCGCCGGTGTCGCCCTGGATGGCGCGGTGCTGCAGATCGACGATGCCGCCAACCTGGAGGCTTATGGCAGCAACACCACGCCGCGGATGATCTTCGAAGGGCGGGTTGCCGGTTCGCCGTCGATGGATGTGGTCGCCTTCCGCGATCGCCTGGAGGAGGCCACCTACGCCGCGCGCAACAACCGCAACGGCACGGCTGGCACTGCGCCGCGTCCGGCCCCGGCGGCGGCTCCTGTGCCTGTTCAGGCAGCCCCTGCGGCCCCGGCCGAAGCGACCACTGCGCCGCTGCAGAACGTGCCGCAGACGCCGCCGCCGCAGCAGCAGGGCTTCCAGCCGGTCAACGACGGCGAAATCCGCACGGAAACGCTGGGCGGGAACTGACTTTCGTCACGCGCGCCGGCTAACAGCCGGTGCGCTATGCTCGACAGCCTGATCACTAACGTAACGAGCGTCTTTATGGGCAGTTTCAGCATCTGGCATTGGTTGGTCGTGCTGGCCATCGTCCTGCTGGTGTTCGGCACCAAGCGCCTGACCAGCGGCGCCAAGGACCTCGGTTCGGCGGTCAAGGAATTCAAGAAGGGCATGCGCGACGACGACAAGCCGAACGCGCAGCTGGGCGATGAATCGCGCAGCCAGGACGCCTCGCGCACCGCGCAGGACGAGCACGACCGCAGCCCTCGCTGATCCGGAGCGGTCGCGGTGTTTGATATCGGCTTCAGCGAACTGCTGGTGATCGCGGTGGTCGCCCTGGTGGTGCTCGGTCCCGAGCGCCTGCCCAAGGCGGCCCGCTTCGCCGGCCTGTGGGTACGGCGTGCCCGCAACCAGTGGGATTCGGTGAAACAGGAACTGGAACGCGAACTGCAGGCCGAAGAGATCAAGCGGCAGATGCAGGACGTGCACCAGGGCATGCAGGACACCGAGAACCAGTTGCGTGCCAGCGGCGAGGCACTGCGTCGCGAAGCCCAGCAGGCGCAGCGGCAGGGCGATGAGCTGGTACAGGAAGTACGCGCACCCGCGCAGGCGGACGTTCCGCCGCACCTGGGCGGGCCTGCCGCGGAGGCACCCGCACAGGAGCCTGCTGCACCCGACGCGACCACCGCCGCTGACGCCGGTGCGGCGGCGCCGACGCAGCGCACGGAGCGCCAGCCATGAGCGAACAGGATTTCGGCGAGAGCTCGCTGGTCGAACATCTGGTGGAGCTGCGCGGCCGTCTGGTGCGCGCCCTGCTTGGCCTGGGCGTGGTGCTGCTGGCGCTGCTGCCGTTCACCCAGAAACTCTACAACGCCCTGGCCGAACCTCTGGTCTCGCAGCTGCCCAATGGGCAGACGATGATCGCGACCAATCCGGCCGGCGCCTTCTTCGCGCCCTTGAAGCTGACGTTCTTCGTGGCCCTGTTCGTGGCGGTGCCGTGGCTGCTGTACCAGCTGTGGGCCTTCGTCGCCCCGGGACTGTATGCGCGTGAGAAGCGCCTGGCGGTGCCGCTGCTGGTGTCTTCGGTACTGCTGTTCTACACCGGCTGTGCCTTCGCCTACTTCCTGGTGCTGCCGGCGGTGTTCCATTTCCTGACCACCTTCAGCCCGGACGTGATCGCGATCACCCCGGATGCGAACGCCTACCTGGATTTCGTGCTGGCGATCTTCTTCGCCTTCGGTGGCAGTTTCGAACTGCCGGTGGCGATGGTGATCCTGGTCCTGCTGGGCTGGGTGACGCCGCAGCAGTTCAAGGAAGGCCGCGGCTACGCGATCGTCGGCATCTTCGTGCTGGCAGCGGTGCTGACTCCGCCGGACGTGGTCTCGCAGCTGATGCTGGCGATCCCGATGTGCCTGCTCTACGAGCTGGGCATTCACGCCGCACGCTGGCTGGTGCCGTCATCGGCAGTCAAGAAGCCCGCCGCCTGAAAAGCCAAAAGGGGACGGAGGGGATTAAGTCGTTAGCTGCACACACTGGGCATAAACGACTTAATCCCCTCCGTCCCCTTTTCCCATCAGGCGTGGAAGATGTCGCTCGAGGTCGGGGTGGTCGGGATCGGCGGTGCGGCGCGGCTGCCGCGATGCACGAACATCTGCTTCCATGCGGCATAGACCGCACCGACGTACAGCGGCATCAGCACCGTGGTCAGCACCAGCTGCGCGATGAAGGCGGCCGCCAGCGGGCCACCGATCAGCATCGCGATCTGGATCACGATCACGAACAGGATGTAGATGCAGAACGCGGCGATCAGGCCAAGCACGGCGAACACGATCATCGCGCCGATGTTCTCGATGCAGCCCTGCAGGCTCAGGCGCAGCGCGTGCATGCCGCTCTGCTTGTCGAACACCACCAGCGCCGGCTGGGTGAACATTGCCAGCGACAGTGCGACCGCGCTCAGGAACACCAGCAGCATCCACAGTGCGATGCGCTTGGCCGGCAGGTTGGCCACCAGCGCCGCGGCATCGTCCGGCTTGATCTGCTGGCCACTGCGGCTGATCTCTTCCATCTTGGTCATGACCTCGCTGAAGGCGGTGAAGCCTTCGCGGCCGATCATCAGGAACAGCAGCGCGCCCAGCAGCAGCACCGCCAGCACCTGGATCGCCAGCGGCACCAGCAGGTGGCTGACGCGGTGGTCGCGGATCGGCTGCAGCAGGTGCGAGGACAGGCCCGGGCGGCCTTCGTCGATCTCGCCCACGGCGTACAGCATGCCGCCGAACATAATCGGCGAGATGGCCAGGGTCATCAGCTGCACGGCCATGCCGGCGGCGCCGGGAATCAGCGTCGACAACAGCGTGACCACCCAGCTCACCAGCAGCCAGGCCAGGCCGATCCGGGCCAGCTGCAGCGGCGCACGCCGGTACAGCGAGAACGTATCCAGCAACCACTGGGCGCCCGCCGAGGCCGGCAGCTTGCGAATCTCTTTCATGGACATCCGGGAAGGACAGGAGGGGCCGGGCGCTTGCCCGTGCCGCCGATTATCCCTGTTTTGCCGCCGGCTGGGCTGAAGACAGCCGCGCCTGGCGAACGAAGCGGCGCAGCAGCTGGCGGGCCAGCGGTGCGGCGCTGACCGCGCGCTCGATGCTGCGGGCGCAGCCGCCATGGCGGCCGATGCAGTCGGCGCGGGCACGCACGTAGCCGCGCATGTGGTGGGTGGCGAACTCGGGGTGGAACTGTACGCCCCAGGCCTGGCGCCCCCAGCGGAAGGCATGGCAGCCATCCAGCGGCGAGCGTGCCAGCACTTCGGCGCCGTCCGGCGCGCGCAGCACGGTCTGCAGGTGGGTGGCGTGGGCGGCAAAGTGCTGCGGCAGGCCCTGGAACAGCGGGTCCTGCGCCGCCTGCGGCTGCAGCTCCAGTTCGATCGTGCCGGACTCGCGCCCGGCCGGGTTGTAGGCCACCTCGCCGCCCAGCGCGTGCGCCAGCAGCTGGTGGCCATAGCAGATGCCGAACACCGGCAGGCCGGCGTGGGCGGTCTGGCGCAGCCATGCGGCGCTGCGCTCACTCCATTCGGCGTGGTCGGTGACGAAGGCGGCCGAGCCAGTCACCAGCACGCCGGCGAAGGCGTGCGGATCGGGCAGTGCGCCGCCGTGTTCGACGTCGACCACCACGGTCTGGTGTTCTTCCAGCCCGGCGGCCACGCGGATCCAGTGCGGAAAGCGCCCGTAGCGGCGCAGCGACGGCACCGGGCGGCCGGTTTCAAGGATCAGGAACGGGGCTGGGTTCATCCGGAGGCGGCAGGACTGACAGGACTTCCTCGATTGTAGTCAGCCCCTGCGCCACCTTTTCAAGCCCGGCCTGGCGCAGGGTTCGCAGCCCTTCAGCCCGCGCGGCACGGGTGAAACCGGCCAGATCCATGTCAGCGCGGATCTGCCCACGCAGCCGCGAGCCCAATGGCAGCAACTCATACAGGCCGATGCGGCCGAGGAATCCGGTGCGCCGGCACTCCAGGCAACCGACCGGACGACAGGGCGTGGCGGCATCTGGATATGCAGCTTGGCTATCAGCCAGCACCGCCCAGTCGGCAGCACCAAGGGTGTGCGGCTGCTTGCAGTGCGGGCACAGCGTGCGCACCAGGCGCTGGGCGAGGATGCCGTTGAGGGTGCTGGCCAGCAGGTAGTGCGGCACGCCCAGGTCGAGCAGGCGGGTGACCGCCGACGGCGCGTCGTTGGTATGCAGCGTAGACAGCACCAGGTGGCCGGTCAGCGAGGCCTGCACCGCCATCTGCGCGGTTTCCAGGTCGCGGATCTCGCCGATCATGATGATGTCCGGGTCCTGCCGCAGCAGCGTGCGCACGCCGCTGGCGAAATCCAGGTCGATGTTGGCCTGCACCTGCATCTGGTTGAACTCGGGCGCGATCATCTCGATCGGGTCCTCCACCGTGCACACGTTCACGTCGGGCGTGGCCAGCCGCTTCAGCGTCGAATACAGGGTGGTGGTCTTGCCCGAGCCGGTCGGGCCGGTGACCAGCACGATGCCGTGCGGGCGTTCGACCAGGGCGTTCCAGCCGGCGGCCTCCTGCGGGCTGAAGCCGAGCTGGTCGATGCTCTTGAAGGCGGCATCCGGGTCGAAGATGCGCATCACGCACTTCTCGCCGAAGGCGGTGGGCATGGTCGACAGGCGCATCTCGACTTCGCGGCCACCCGGCGAGCGGGTCTTGATGCGGCCGTCCTGCGGGCGCCGGCGTTCGGCCAGGTCCATGCGGCCGAGCACCTTGATGCGGCTGACCACGGCGGTCATCACCGCCGGTGGCACCTCGAACACCTTGTGCAGCACGCCATCGATGCGGAAGCGCATGCGCCCCATCTCGCGGCGCGGTTCCAGGTGGATGTCCGAGGCGCGCTGTTCGTAGGCGTACTGCAGAAGCCAGTCGACGATGTGCACGATGTGCTGGTCGTCGGCATTGACGTCGCCGGTGCGGCCCAGCTCGACCAGCTGCTCGAAGCTGGGCAGGGTGGTGCTGGCTTCGCCGCGGACATCGCCGCGCGCGCCACGCACCGAGCGGGTCACCCCGTAGAACTCCATGGTGTAGCGGTGCAGGTCGAGCGGATTGACCACCGCCAGCTCGATGCTGCGGCGGGTCAGGTGCTGCAGGTCGCGGCGCCACTCCTGCACCAGCGGCTCGCTGGTGGCCACCAGCACCCGTTCGGCATCCACCGCCAGCGGCAGGAAGCGATGGCGGCGGGCGTAGGCGTGGGAGACCAGCGCGGTGACCGCGGCGACGTCGACCCGGGTCGGATCGATGCGCAGGTAGCGGCTGCCGGTGCGCCGGGCCAGCCATTCGGTCAGGCGTTCCAGGGTCAGTTCGCCACCGTCGTGGGCGGCCAGCTTGAGGTTGGACAGCAGCACCAGCGGGTGCACTTCGCTGGCATTGCGGGCGCCCTGTGCGGAAAACCGCATGCGCTCGACATCGTGCTCGGCGACCAGGCCATCGGCCAGCAGCGCTGCGCAGACCTGTTCGAAATGCAGGCGTCCCCACGGCAGCGGGATGTCGCCTGGCTCGCCGGGCGTGCCCACCGGCAGCCGATGTTCCATCTGCCTGCTCCTCCCGGGTACGGAATGCCCCGCAGGTCGGCCGTTATACTAACGCACCCCCTTGCCGGCCAAGACTCGTACGCATGTCCGCGACCCCGACCGTTCCGATCACCTTCCAGGGCCTGATCCAGACCCTGAACCAGTTCTGGGCCCAGCAGGGCTGCGTGCTCATCCAGCCGCTCGACCTGGAGGTGGGCGCCGGTACCTTCCACCCGGCCACCTTCCTGCGTGCGATCGGTCCGGAACGCTGGAACGCGGCCTACGTGCAGCCCTCGCGCCGCCCGACCGACGGCCGCTACGGCGAGAACCCCAACCGCCTGCAGCGCTACTACCAGTACCAGGTGGCGATGAAGCCGGCGCCGGACAACATCCAGCAGCTGTACCTGGATTCGCTGAAGGCGCTGGGCATCGACCCGCTGGTGCACGACCTGCGTTTCGTCGAGGACAACTGGGAATCGCCGACGCTGGGCGCCTGGGGCCTGGGATGGGAAGTCTGGCTCAACGGCATGGAGGTGACCCAGTTCACCTACTTCCAGCAGGCCGGTGGCCTGGAGTGCCGCCCGGTGCTGGGCGAGATCACCTACGGCCTCGAACGCCTGTGCATGTACCTGCAGAACTGCGACAACGTCTACGACCTGGTCTGGACCTACGGCCCGGACGGGCAGCCGGTGACCTATGGCGACGTCTACCACCAGAACGAAGTCGAGCAGAGCACCTACAACTTCGAATACGCCGACGTGGACGAAATGTTCCACCGCTTCGATGCCTGCGAGCGTGAAGCGCAGAAGCTGGTCGAGGTGGGCCTGCCGTTGCCGGCCTACGAGCAGGTGATGAAGGCCAGCCACACCTTCAACCTGCTCGATGCACGCCGCGCGATCAGCGTGACCGAGCGCCAGCGCTACATCCTGCGCGTGCGCGCGCTGGCCCAGGCGGTGGCCAAGGCGTACTACGAGCAGCGCGAGAAGCTGGGCTTCCCGGGCGCGAAGAAGGCCTGACGGGCCGTCCGCAGCCACCCGCTTTTCATCAACTACCCGGGGCGCCGGACGCGTCGCGCGCTGCGCCCCCACCACAGGATCGAACCGATGAGCCAACTGTCCCCCCTGCTGATCGAACTGGGCACCGAGGAGCTGCCGGTCAAGGCGCTGCCGGGCCTGGCCCAGGCGCTCTTCGACGGTATTGTCGAAGGGCTGCGCACGCGCGGCGTCGCACTGGACCTGGGCGATGCACGCCCGCTGTCGACCCCGCGCCGGCTGGCCGTGCTGCTGCCGGGCGTTGGCCTGGAACAGCCCGAACAGCACAGCGAAGTGCTGGGCCCGTACCTGAACATCGCACTGGACGCCGAAGGCCAGCCGACCAAGGCGTTGCTGGGCTTCGCCGCCAAGGCCGGGATCGACTGGACCGCGCTGGAGAAGACCACCGACAACAAGGGTGAGCGCTTCGTGCACCGTGCGGTGACTCCGGGCGCACGCACCGCCAGCCTGTTGCCGGAGATCCTGCGCGAGGCGATTGCGGCGATGCCGATTCCCAAGCCGATGCGCTGGGGCGACCACACCTGGGGCTTTGCGCGCCCGGCGCACTGGCTGGTGCTGCTGCACGGTACCGAGGTGGTGGAGGCCGAGCTGTTCGGCCTGCAGGCCGGCCGTATCAGCCGTGGCCATCGCTTCCACCACGACCAGCCCGTGTCGCTGGCCCAGCCGCAGGATTACGTTGAAGCCCTGCGCGCCGCCTTCGTGCTGGTCGACCCGAGCGAGCGCCGTGCGCGCATCGTCGCCGAGGTCGAGGCCGCCGCGGCCAAGGCCGGTGGCAGCGCCCGCATCAGCGAAGACAACCTGGAGCAGGTGGTGAACCTGGTCGAGTGGCCGTCGGCGGTGCTGTGCAGCTTCGAACGCGCCTTCCTGGCAGTGCCGCAGGAAGCACTGATCGAAACGATGGAGATCAACCAGAAGTTCTTCCCGGTGCTGGATGCCGCCGGCACCCTCACCGAGAAGTTCATCGGCATCGCCAACATCGAATCGAAGGACGTGGCCGAGGTGGCCAAGGGCTACGAGCGGGTGATCCGCCCGCGCTTCGCCGATGCCAAGTTCTTCTTCGACGAGGACCTGAAGCAGGGCCTGGCGTCGATGGGCGACGGCCTGAAGACGGTGACCTACCAGGCCAAGCTGGGCAGCGTGGCCGACAAGGTGGCGCGCGTGGCGGTCCTGGCCGAGGTGATCGCGCCGCAGGTCGGCGCCGATCCGGTGCAGGCCAGGCGGGCTGCCGAGCTGGCCAAGAACGACCTGCAGTCGCGCATGGTCAACGAGTTCCCGGAGCTGCAGGGCATCGCGGGCCGCCACTACGCCGTGGCCGGTGGTGAGCCGGAAGAGGTGGCGCTGGCCATCGACGAGGCCTACCAGCCGCGCTTCGGCGGTGATGACATCGCGCTGTCGCCGCTGGGCAAGGTGCTGGCCATCGCCGAACGCGTCGACACGCTGGCCGGTGGTTTCGCCGCGGGCCTGAAGCCGACGGGCAACAAGGACCCGTTCGCCCTGCGCCGCAATGCGCTGGGCCTGGCCCGCACGATCATCGAAAGCGGCTTCGAGCTGGACTTGCGCGCGCTGCTGGCCAGCGCCAACGCCGGCCTGGCCGCGCGCAACGTGCAGGCCGATGTCGGCGAGCTGTACGACTTCATCCTCGACCGCCTGAAGGGCTATTACAGCGACAAGGGCGTGCCGGCCACGCACTTCAACGCGGTGGCCGAACTGAAGCCGGCCTCGCTGTACGACTTCGACCGCCGCCTGGATGCGATCGGCACCTTCGCCGCACTGCCGGAAGCCGAAGCACTGGCTGCGGCCAACAAGCGCATCCGCAACATCCTGCGCAAGGCCGAGGGCGACATTCCGGCGCAGATCGACCCGGCGCTGCTGCAGGAAGACGCCGAGCGCGCGCTGGCCGAAGCGGTCACCGCCGCCATCGACGACACCGGCGCCAGCCTGCAGCACAAGGACTACGTGGCGGTGCTGGCGCGCCTGGCCCGCCTGCGTCCGCAGGTCGACGCGTTCTTCGATGGCGTGATGGTCAATGCCGAGGATCCGGCACTGCGCGGCAATCGCCTTGCGCTGCTGACGATGCTGGGCGAGCGCCTGGGCAAGGTGGCGGCGATCGAGCATCTGTCGAGCTGATGCCCGTATCGGTAGTGCCGGCCACTGGCCGGCATTGCCACCGCGCATCGCATCGACCTGTGGTGCCGGCCAGCGGGCGGCACCACCGGAACACCGGCGGATGTCCATCGGGGTCATCGCCGGCATCGCGCACGATGCCGGCATCCTCGCCTGCGATTGCGATGATCGCCACAGAGGCGCGTATTTTGACCGCCACTTAACAACCGATCCCCAATGGCGTGATGCATTTCGCATCGTCACCTTCGGTCGGTATGCTGTCCCGCATGCAGCCAAAGAAATACGCCCTGCCGCTGATGGTCCTGTCGCTGGCCGCCACCTCCGTGGCCCACGCGCGCGGCACCATCGACAAGGTGGGCATCAAGGGATTGGACAAGGGCGACGACGCCGCAATCATCGAGAACATCCAGGAATCGCTGTCGCTGTACGACACGATCGGCAAGGAGCAGGGCGAATCGCGCCTGGAGTACCTGTTGTCGCAGGCCGAGCGGCAGACCCGCCAGGCGCTGGAACCGTTCGGGTACTACAACCCGGTGATCAAGGTCGAGGCGCCGCGCGAGGATGAGCATGTGCGCGTCTTGATCCATGTCGACAAGGGCACCCCGGTGACCGTGCGCCGCGAGCACATCGACATCACCGGGCCGGCGATGTACGACCAGTACCTGCAGGACGACCTGGCCGCCTTCAAGCCGCGCAAGGGCCAGCGCTTCGAGCACACCCAGTACGAAGCCAGCAAGATCACCATCACCCGGCGCCTGGCCGAGCGCGGCTACTTCGACGCCGACTACACCCAGCGCCAGGTGCAGATCACCCGCGCCGACAACGCCGCCGACATCGACCTGACCTGGGACAGCGGCCGCCGTTACAACATGGGCCCGGTACGCTTCCAGCAGGACTACTTCGTCGACAAGCTGTTCGATCCACTGGTCTACTGGGACCAGGGCAGTTACTACCACGAGGGCAAGCTGGACCGGTTGCGCGAGTCGCTGACCAAGCTGGACTACTTCAGCGTGATCGACATCCAGCCGCGCCCGGACCAGGCCGACGAGAACGGCGAAGTGCCGGTGGATGTGAAGCTGACGCGCGCCAAGCGCACCATCTACACCGCCGGCCTGAGCTACGGCAGCGAGAGCGGCCCGGGTGTGCGCGGTGGCATCGAGCGGCGCTTCCTGAACAACCGCGGCCACAAGATGAACACGCAGCTGGACTATGCGCAGAAGCGCAAGAGCCTGGTCACCAGCTATCGCATTCCGGCCTTCAACTGGCTCGACGGCTGGTACACCTTCGCCGCCAGCGCGTACGACGAGCAGACCGACTACATCGATCTGCGCAACTTCAAGCTGATCGCCAGCCGCAGCGGCGAGATCAACGAGCACTGGACCGCGATCGCCTCGATCAACGCACTGCGCGAGCGCTGGCGCTACGCGTCCGGCACCGAATTCACCGATGCCGTCTACAACACCTCGACGCTGGTGTACCCGCAGATGGTTGCCGACTACGTCAACGTCGACGACGAGATGTTCCCGCGCAAGGGCATCAGCGGCGCGGCGACGGTGCGTGCCGGCGTGGAAGGCGCTGGCTCGGATACCAGCTTCGTGCAGGCCAACGCCGTGCTGCGCTGGTACATCCCGGTGGGTGAAAGCAACCGCCTGATCCTGCGCGGTGAAGGCGGCACCACCTGGACCAGTGACCTGGTGGCGATGCCGCCGAGCCTGCGCTACTTCGCCGGCGGTGACCGCAGCATCCGTGGCTACGCCTACCGCGAAGTCGGCCCGCGCACGCCCAAACCCGACAAATACGCGCTGGGCGCCAAGAACCTGGTGATCGGCTCGGCCGAATACGAACACTATTTCAATGGCGGCCCCTGGGGCGCGGCGGTGTTCGTCGATACCGGCAGCGCCTTTGACAACACCATCGACCTGCACACCGGCGTCGGCTTCGGCGTGCGCTGGAAATCGCCGGTGGGCCCGGTGCGCATCGACGTGGCGCATGGCCTGAACAACCCGGATTCGCAGTTCCAGCTGTACCTGAACATCGGAGCGGACCTGTGAGCACGCCCGCACCGACCCCGAGCACGCCGCCGCCGCGCGTGCGCTTCTACCGCCGCCGCCGCTTCTGGGCGTGGTCCGGCGTGGGCGTGATCGGCCTGGTGCTGCTGGCCCTGCTGGCGGTGTACTGGCTGCTGCAGACCGTGGCCGGCCGCGATGTGCTGCTGGCCCAGGTGGTGGCGCGCCTGCCGGTGGGCGCCAGCTTCACCTGGGACAAGGTGGACGGCCCGGTGGCTGGCCCGCTGACCCTGTACAACGTCGACTTCCGCTACGACGACATCCACTTCCACGCCGAGCGCGCGCACCTGGAGCCGGACCTGCGCCCGCTGCTGGGCCGCAAGCTGCTGCTGGACAAGCTGGAGCTGACCAACGCGACGTTGAACCTGGCCAAGAGCGATGAGCCCTTCAAGCTGCCGTCGTGGCCCGATTCGCTGCCGCAGATCGAGATGCCGCTGGCGATCCAGGCCGATGTCATCGCCATCGATGGCTTCCGCATCAGCCAGGCCAACGAGCCGGTGATCGACATCAGCCGCGTGCGTGGCGGCATCGAGATCGCCAACGGCGAGTTCCAGGCGCACAAGCTGGTCGTGGACAGTGACCTGGGCAACTTTACGGCCCAGGGCCGCTACATCCCGGCCAAGGACTACGACACCGACGTGACCGTGACCGCAGTGCTGCCGGCGCCGCGCGGGCGCACCGCCGCTACGGTGGGCCTGGTCGCACGTGGCGACCTGTCGCACATGGAAGTGGCCGTAGCCGGGCGCGCGCCGAAGCCGCTGCAGGCGATGCTGGTATTCGACGGCCGCACCGACCCGACCTGGAATGCCACGGTACGCAGCGACGAACTGGATCTGTCGCTGCTCTCGCCGGCATTGGCGAGCTCGGCGTTTGCGCCGTTGTCGCTGGACTTCACCGCCGCCGGCAAGGGCGGCAATGCCAACCTGCGCGGCAGGGTGAAGCAGGGCGATCAGGAACTGGAACTGGCACCGTCGGTGGTGTCGCTGCAGGACCAGGTGCTGAAGGTCTCACCGCTGCTGGTGAAGGGCCTCGGCGGCGAAGCCCGCCTGGAGGGCACCGCTGACTTCAGCCAGGAAGGCCAGCAGAAACTCAATTTCTCCGTGGTCGCACGCGATCTGACCTACGTGCCGGCACCCGACCCGAACACGGCTGGCAGCGCACCGGTGCCGGTCACCCTGAAGGAAGCACGCTTCGGCCTGGCCGGTACCCTGAAGGCCTGGGCGGCGATCGGCCGTGCCGAGATCGAACGCGAGGCGCAGAAGGCGCAGCTGCAGTTCGACGTACGCGGCAATGACCAGGCCGCGTCGATCCACCAGCTGCAGGCGCAGACGCCGGGTGGCCAGCTGCAGGTGGAAGGGCAGGTGGCCTGGGCACCGCAGCTCGACTGGGATGCCAAGGCCACGCTGAAGGATTTCGACCCCGGCTACTTCGTGCCGGGCTGGAACGGCCGCCTGTCCGGCAACCTGGCCTCGAAGGGACGGCAGTTGCCGCCTCCAGCCAACGCTGCACCGGGCACGGCCGGCACGCTGGAAGCCACCGTCGACCTGCCGTCGCTGAAGGGCATCCTGCGCCAGCGCAACCTTGATGCACAGGGCAAGTTCGCACTGCAGGGCGCGCAGGGCCAGGGTGACCTGAAGCTGTCGCTGGGCAGCAGCCGGGTGACCGCGTCGGGCAAGGTCGGCGACCGCCTCGACATCGATGCACGTTTCGAACCGTTGCAGCTGAGTGATCTGCTGCCCGGTGCCGATGGTGGCCTGCGTGGCCAGGTACAGGTGAAGGGGCCGCGCGATGCGCCGGACATCACCGCCGACCTGGTCGGCAACAACCTCAACTGGGACGGCTACGGCGCCGAGAGCGTGAGCATCAAGGGCCACCTGCCGTGGCGCGGCGACAGCGGCGCGCTGGCGGTGCAGGGCCAGCAGGTCAACGCCGGCATGCTGCTGGAGCGCTTGAACGTGGATGCGCAGGGCAGTGTGTCCAACCTGCGCCTGGCTGCGCAGACCCGCAATGAGATGGGCGCGATCGAGCTGCAGGGCAGCGTGCGCCAGCAGGGTGTGCAGTGGCGTGGCGAGCTGGCCTCGCTGCGCGTCGCACCGGTGAAGGGCGATGCCTGGTCGCTGCGTGCACCGGCGGCGTTCGCGATCAACGGCAGCACCTACACCCTGTCCGAAGCCTGCCTGGCCGCCGCCAGCAGCGGCGCGCTGTGCGCACAGGCCAACTGGCCGCGCGAAGGCCTGGTGGTGCGCAGTGACGCGCTGCCGCTGGCGCTGGTGCAGCCGTGGCTGCCGCCGCAGTCCGGCCGCCGCATCTACCTGCGCGGCGACGTCAGCCTGGACGCGCAGATCCGCCCGCGTGGCGCGGCCTGGGAAGGCCATGTGGAAGTGCGCTCGAAGGAAGGCGGCGTGCGCCTGGGCGAGAACCGCAACACCGTGGGCGATACCACCCGTGGCGAGCTGGTGCGCTATGACCAGTTCTCGCTGAAGCTCGACATGACCCCGGCCAGCATCAAGGGCTACCTGGGCATGGGCTTCCAGGGCAATGGCTTCGTCGACGCCAAGATGCAGACCGGCTGGGAAGCCAGTGCACCGTTGAACGGTGAGCTCTACCTCAACATGTCGCGGCTGTACTGGCTGGAGCTGTTCTCGCCGGACATCGTGCGCCCGACCGGCCTGATCGAAGGCCACGTCAGCCTGCGCGGTACGCGCGGGCAGCCGTCGCTGGGCGGCGACGCGCAGCTGAGCAACTTCAAGGGCGAATTCCCCGCGCTGGGCCTGACCTTCGACCAAGGCAAGGGTAGTTTCGTGGCCCAGCCCGACGGTTCGGCCAAGATCACCGCGCAGGCCAATTCGGGCCAGGGCACGCTGTACGTGGATGGCGGCCTGTCGTGGTTCGGTGATGCACAGCCGCTGCAGCTGAAGATCCACGGCGAGAACGTGCTGCTGTCCAACACCAGCGAGCTGCGCATCGTCGCCAACCCCAACCTCGACTTCACCCTGGCCAAGGCGGCGATGGAGCTGCGCGGCACCGTGCACGTGCCCGAGGCCGACATCGACCTGGAGCGCCTGGACCGCGGCACCTCGGTGTCCGAAGACGTGGTGGTGCTGGACCCGGCCGATCCGGAAGAGTCGCGCACCTCGCCGCTGGACATGGACCTGACGGTCAGCCTCGGCGACAAGGTGAAGATGACCGGGTTCGGCCTGAAGGGCGCGCTGACCGGCAAGATGCAGGTCTGGGCCAAGCCCGGCCGCGAAATGACCGCCAATGGCGGCCTGGAAGTGAGTGGCCGCTACAAGGCGTATGGGCAGGACCTGACCATCACCCGCGGCAACCTCAACTGGAACTACAACGCGGTGTCCGACCCGCGCATCAACATCCGCGCCGAGCGCCGGATCGGTGATGTCACCGCCGGCATCGACGTGACCGGGCGTGCGCAGCAGCCGCGGGCGGACGTGTGGTCCGATCCGGCGATGTCGCAGTCCGAGGCACTGGCCTATCTGGTGCTGGGACGCAGCCTGACCGGTGCCAGCAGCGACCAGGCGCAGCAGGTTAACGCGGCCTCGGCGGCGCTCTCGGCCGGCAGTGGCCTGCTGGCGTCGCAGCTGGGTGCCAAGCTGGGCCTGGACGATGCCGGCGTGAGCCAGTCGCGCGCGCTGGGCGGCTCGGTGATCGGCGTCGGCAAGTACATCTCGCCCAAGCTGTACGTGGGTTACGGCGTGTCGCTGGTCGGTGCCGGTTCGGTGATCACGCTGAAGTACCTGCTGCGCCGCGGGTTTGATGTGGAAGTGGAGTCGAGCACGGTGGAAAACCGTGGTTCGATCAACTGGCGGCGGGAGAAGTAGAGCCACGCCATGCGTGGCTGCGGTGATTGCCGGCCAGCGGCCGGCACTACCGTGCGCGTCGCCCCAACCATCGGCCGTTGCCCCATCGGTCCCCAGCGGCTATGGTCCCGGGCTGTTCTGTACTGCCGGAAACGCCGATGTCTGCCCGCAAAGCCCTTCCCACCGCCCTGGCCCTGGGCCTGACCCTGACCCTCGCCGCCGGTGCCCACGCCGATGAAGGCATGTGGATGCCGACCCAGCTGCCGGACCTGGCCAAGCCGCTGCAGGCGGCAGGCTTCAAGGGCAATCCGGCCGACCTGGCCAATGTCACCGCGCCGCCGCTGAGCGCGGTGGTGCGCGCCGGTGGCGGCACCGGCTCCTTCGTGTCCGCCGACGGCCTGCTGCTGACCAACCACCATGTGGCGATGGGCGTGATCCAGTACAACAGCTCGCCCGAGCACGATTTGATCAACGGTGGCTTCATCGCCAACGGCCGTGCCGACGAGCGCCCGGCCAACCCGGACTTCCGCGTGCTGGTCACCGTCGGCTTCGACAAGGTGACCGACCAGGTGCTGGCGCAGGCGCGTGGCAAGACCGGCCGTGCCTACTTCGATGCCGTGGATGCGGCCAGCAAGCAGATCGTGGCCGAGTGCGAGAAGGACGGCAGCGTGCGCTGCTCGGTGGCCAACATGTACTACGGCACCGACTTCTACCGCATCGCCCAGCTGGAACTGAGCGACGTGCGCCTGGTGTACGCGCCGCCGCGTGCGATCGGCAACTACGGCGATGAGATCGACAACTTCATGTGGCCGCGCCACACCGGTGACTTCACCCTGCTGCGCGCCTACGTGGGCAAGGACGGCAAGCCGGCCCCCTACAGCAAGGACAACGTGCCCTACCAGGCGCCGGCGCACCTGCAGATGTCGGTCGAGGGCCCGAAGGAAGGCGACTACGCGATGCTGGCCGGCTACCCGGGCATCACCTATCGCCACCGCACCGCGGCCGAATTCGCCGGCCAGATCGATACCGTGCTGCCGCGCCGGGTGTCGGTGTTCCAGCAGATGATCGACACCATCGAAGCGGCCAGCGCCAAGGACGCGCAGGCCCGCACCCGCTACGCCTCGCAGCTGCAGTCGCTGAAGAACAACCGCAAGCGCGCCGCCGGCGAGCTGGAAGGCCTGCTGCGCAGCGACGCCAAGGCCCAGCGTGCCGCCGACGAGCGGGCCATGCTGGCCGCCACCGACCGCAGGTACCAGGGCGACATCAAGGCGCTGCTGGCCAACCTGTCGCAGGGCGCGGCGGTGGGCGAGCGCGACCTGCTGCTGGAACAGATGGCCGCACAGAGCCAGCTGCTGCGCTCGGCGCTGCTGCTGGAACGCCTGCGCATCGAATCGGCCAAGCCGGACGCACAGCGCGAGAGCGGCTACCAGCAGCGCGACCAGGCGATGATCGAAGGCGTGCTCAAGCAGGTCCAGCGTCGCTACGCGCCCGAGGTCGAGAAGGCCCTGCTGACCACCCTGCTGACCCGCTACCAGCAGCTGCCCGACGCGCAGCGCGTGGCCGAGTTCGACGCGGCCTTCGGCCGTACCCCGCAGCAGTTGGCCACGGCGCTGGACACCCTGTATGCCGGGACCCAGCTGGGCGATGAGGCGCAGCGCCTGTCGCGCTTCGCGGCTGCGCGCGAAGGCAAGGCCCTGGCCGCCGACCCGCTGATCGCCGTGGCCGGCCCGCTGGTGGCCGCGCAGCTGCGCATCGAGAACGAGAGCAAGACCCGCGAAGGCGAGCAGCTGCGCCTGCGCCCGGCGTACATGCAGGCGCTGTTCGCCTGGCGTGCCAAGCAGGGCCGCGCGGTGTACCCGGATGCCAACCGCACCCTGCGCATCAGCTACGGCAAGGTCGAGGCGCTGCACCCGCGCGATGGCGTGACCTACTCGCCGGTGACCACCGTGGCCGGCATCGTCGAAAAGAACACCAACGCCTATCCGTTCGATGCGCCCAAGCCGCTGCTGGCGGCGATCGCCAAGGGTGATTTCGGCAGCACCGCCGACCCGGCGCTGAACACCCAGACGGTCAACTTCCTGACCAACCTGGACACCACCGGCGGCAACTCCGGCTCGCCGGTGCTCAACGCCAAGGGTGAACTGATCGGCCTGAACTTCGACAGCAACTGGGAGTCGGTCAGCGCCAGCTGGTGGTTCGACCCGCGCTACAAGCGCGCCGTGCACGTGGACATGCGCTACCTGCGCTGGCTGCTGGCCAAGGTCTACCCGGCACCGGAACTGCTGAAGGAAATGGGCGTGCCGGCCCAGTAAGACGCCGGCCACGACCCACGGTCGTGGCCCGCACCACGTAGGCCCCCACCCTGGTGGGGGTGGTTGCCCCCAACGCGCCCGCACCCCCGGCCACGCCTGGCCTACACTGCGGGTTCTTCCGACGGAAACGCGCGCGTGGTCTCCAGCTGGATCCTGCTGCTGGTCTCGGTTGCCTATGCCGCGCTGCTGTTCGGCGTGGCGTGGTGGGGCGACCGTCGGCCGATGTACCCCGACCGGCCGTGGCTGCGGCCGGTGGTCTACAGCCTGGCACTGGCCGTGTACTGCTCGTCGTGGACCTTCTACGGCGCGGTCGGCACCGCCGTGCGCAACGGCGTGGGCTACCTGCCGATCTACATCGGCCCGCTGCTGCTGCTGCTGTTCGGCTGGCGCATCATCGAGCGCCTGGCGCTGATTGCGCGCAGCCAGAACGTGGTCTCCATCGCCGACTTCATCTCCTCGCGCTTCGGCCGCTCGCGGCGGCTGGCGGCGCTGGTGGCGATCATCGCGTTGATCGGCATCATTCCGTACCTGGCCCTGCAGTACAAAGCGGTGGCAATGAGCCTGCAGGTGCTGACCGGCAACACCGGTCCCACCGGCTTCTTCACCGATCCGGCGCTGTACGTGGCCCTGCTGATGGCGCTGTTCGCCACCCTGTTCGGTACCCGCCAGGTCGATGCCACCGAGCACCACCACGGCATGATGCTGGCGATTGCCTTCGAATCGGTGATCAAGCTGCTGGCGATGCTGGCCGTGGGCGTGTTCGCCTACCTGTGGCTGAGCAACCGCACCGACGCGGTGGTGCAGTCAGTGCATACGCTGTTCACCGGCCTGCCGCCGGTGGGCTTCATCTCGCAGACGCTGCTCAGTTTCCTGGCCATCATCTGCCTGCCACGCCAGTTCCACGTGGCCGTGGTCGAGTGCGGTGACGTGCGCGACGTGCGCCGCGCGCGCTGGATGTTCGGCGGCTACCTGGTGCTGATCTCCGGCATGGTGCTGCCGATCGCCACCGCCGGCGTGACCCTGTTCGGTACCGGTGGCAGCGTGGCCGACGACTCGATGGTGCTGGCCCTGCCGCTGGCCGAGGGCCGCAACGCGCTGGCGCTGATCGCCTACGTGGGCGGCTTCTCGGCGGCCACCGGCATGGTCATCGTCTCGTCCATCGCGCTGGCCACCATGGTCAGCAACGACCTGGTGATGCCGGTGCTGCTGCGTCGCAGCGGCGACCACCAGGAGGCGGCCGACGTTGCCTCGCGCGTGCTGTGGATCCGCCGCCTGGCGATCCTGCTGCTGGCGCTGATGGCCTACAGCTACTACCGCACCAGCAGCAACGACAGCACGCTGGCCTCGTACGGTCTGATGGCGTTTGCGGCGGTGGCGCAGTTCGCGCCCGGGCTGATCGGCGGCCTGTACTGGCGCGGTGCCAGCCGGCGCGGCGTCGAGGTGGGCATGCTGCTGGGCTTTGCCACCTGGCTGTACACCCTGCTGCTGCCGGCGATGACCATGGCCGGCTGGGTCGATGCCGCCTGGGTGCAGCACGGCCCGTTCGGCATCGAGTGGCTGCGCCCGCAGCAGCTGTTCGGCATGACCGGTTGGGATCCGCTGACCCACGGCACGTTCTGGTCGCTGCTGGTCAATGCGGCGACGATGATGCTGGTGTCCGCACGCTGGCGACCCGGTGTCGACGAGCGCCTGCGCGCCGCACCGTTCCTCGACCCGTATGCCGAGCGCCCATCGGTGGCCGGTGGCTGGCCCGGCCACGTGCACGTGGGCGACCTGCTGGCGCTGGCCTCGCGCGTGGTCGGCGAGCGCCACGCACGGCGCTCGTTCTTCGAGCAGGCACAGTCGCTGCGCCGCGAGCTGCAGTCTTCGGCGCCTGCGGACCGACCGTGGGTGCAGTTCACCGAGCGCCTGCTGGCCGCGTCGATTGGTGCGGCCTCGGCGCGCCTGCTGCTGACCAGCCTGCTGCGTGGTTCGGGCATGGACCTGGGCGAAGTGGTGGCGGTGCTCGACGAAGCCGGGCAGGAGCTGCGCTTCAACCGCGAGATCCTGTCGACCACGCTGGAGAACATCAGCGCCGGGGTCAGCGTGGTCGATCCGGACATGCGCCTGACTGCGTGGAACCGCCGTTACCAGGACATGTTCGGCTACCCCGACGGCATGCTCTATGTGGGCCGCCCGGTCGCCGACCTGATCCGCTACAACGCCGAGCGCGGCGAGCTGGGCGAGGGCGATATCGAAGTGCAGATCAACCGTCGCATCGGCTACATGCGCGCCGGCTCGCCGCACGTGTTCGAGCGCACGCGCAGCGACGGCAAGGTGATCGAGATGCGCGGCCAGGCGCTGCCCGGTGGCGGTTACGTGACCAGCTACAACGACATCACCGACTACAAGCACGCGGAAAAAGCACTGCTGGAAGCCAACGAAACGCTGGAACAGCGCGTGGCCGAGCGCTCGCATGAGGCCGAGGTCGCGCAGCAGTCGAAGACCCGCTTCCTGGCGGCGATCAGCCACGACGTGCTGCAGCCGCTGAACGCTGCGCGCCTGTTTGCTTCCGCACTCCGCGACAGCGACCACGTGAGCGATGAACAGAAGCACCTGGCCGAACGCGTGGATGCGTCGCTGCGTGCGGCCGAAGAACTGCTCGATGGCCTGCTGGATGTCTCCCGGCTCGACGCCGGTGGCCTGCACCCGGTGATCGGCGAATTCGACGTGAGTGCGTTGATGCGCGAGCTGGCGGCGCAGTACACCCCGGTCGCCGCCGGCCGTGGCCTGCGCCTGGACCTGTTTGCGCGCCCGGCCTGGGTGCGCAGTGACCGCCGCCTGCTGCGGCGCGTGCTGCAGAACTTCCTGGCCAACGCGCTGCGCTATACCCGCCAGGGTCGCATCGTGCTGGCGGTGCGCCAGCGTGGCGATGAAGTGGAGTTGCAGGTCTGGGATACCGGCCCGGGCATTCCCGAGCACCACATGCGGCAGATCTTCGATGAGTTCCACCGCTACCAGCAGCCGTTCGACTGGGGTGAGCAGGGGTTGGGCCTGGGCCTGTCGATCTGCCAGCGCATCTCGCGCCTGCTCGACCATCGCCTCAGCGCGCGCAGCCGGGTCGGCAAGGGCTCGATGTTCTCGATCATCCTGCCGCGGGTGGCAGCGCTGCCGGGCTATACGGACCTGGCCGCGCCGGTACAGGCTGTAGCCGCACCCGTGCGCAGCGACTCGCTGGCGGGCCTGCGCGTGCTCTGCGTGGACAACGACGAGGAGATCCTCGACGGCATGCGCGCGCTGCTCGGTCGCTGGCAGGTGCAGGTGATCACCGCCGCCACCGTTGACCAGGCACTGGAGAAGATCGCCGAGCGCCCGCAGGTGATGCTGGTGGACTACCACCTGCACGACCGCATGGACGGCCTGGATGCGCTGGTGGCGTTGCGCCAAGCAGCCGGTTACCCGCTGCCGGGTGCGCTGCTGACCGCCGATGGGCGTGACGAACTGAAGCGGATGGCACGCGAACGCGGCTACCGCGTGCTGACCAAGCCGATCAAGCCGGCCTCGCTGCGTGCCTTCCTGGGCGCGCTGCGCGACGCGCAGTAGTGCCGGCCGCTGGCCGGCAACCACGACGTGAAACCATGCCGGGCAAGCCTGGCATCTACCAGAGCTTCATCAGCCCGGCAGTAGATCCACGCCATGCGTGGATGTGACGTCTGGTAGTGCCGGCCGCTGGCCGGCAACCACGCAATCGCTCGCTCTCGGCGTTTTACCCCACGCCGTGCAGGTGCTCGTACAGGATCGTCGCGCCGATGATCACCAGGATCACGCCACCGATGATCTCGGCACGCTTGCCGACCATGCTGCCCAGCACGCGGCCGAGCATGATGCCGACGGTGACCATGGTCAGCGTGCACAGGCCGATGACCGTGGCCATCACGCCGATATGCACGTCCATGAAGGCCAGGCCGATACCCACCGCCATCGCGTCGATGCTGGTGGCGAAACCGGTCAGCGCCAGCTTCCAGAAGCCGTGATGCTGCGAGGGGTCTTCGTCGTCCTCGGCACTGTCCGGGCGCAGGCCGTTGTAGATCATGTGGATGCCCAGCGCGCCGAGCAGGCCGAAGGCGATCCAGTGGTCGAAGGCTTCGACGTACTGCAGCGCGGCGCGGCCCAGCAGCCAGCCGATGATGGGCGTGATCGCCTCGATGACGCCGAAGATGATGCCGGCACGCAGTGCGTCGCGGAACACCGGCTTGCGCATGGCCGCACCCTTGCCGATCGCCGCAGCGAAGGCATCGGTGGACATGGCAAAGCCGATCAGGAGGATCGAAATGGGGGACATGGACAGCTGCTGAGGTCGGGCAAGGACGGACGCACGGCTCGCGCTCGCGCCCAACCTGACGTTGCGCGCGCGGGCCGCTGGTCTCGCCAACCATCATGGTTGTCCACGCCACGGCGCACTGGCCGAGTATGTTGACGTGGACGATTCCTGCGAAGGAATCCGGCTACTCCCCAAGGGGACGCGAAGCTTAGCACCGCGATTCGCGCGTGGCGCATTTCCAGTGAAACGCGCAGGCAGGGCTGGTTTGTATAGCGATGGCTATATCGCGAGCGCAGCGGTGCCGGGTAGTGCCGGCCGCTGACCGGCAGCTGCGTCGGTAGACGCGTGCCAAGCAAGCTTGGCACCTACCAGGGCGTTTTCAGGCGTTCCAGGTGACTGCCGGCCAGCGGCCGGCACTACCTCAATCTTCTTCCGGCGGCAGCACGATGGCGTCGTCATCGATCGCCAGCTTGCCGGCCATCAGCACGGCCTGGGTGCGGTTGGTCACGCCGAGCTTGCGCAGGATGGCGGTGACGTGAGCCTTGATCGTTGCTTCGGAGACATTGAGGTCGTAGGCGATCTGCTTGTTCAAGCGGCCGGCGCCGAGCATCTGCAGGACGCGGAACTGCTGCGGGGTCAGTTCGCGCAGGCGCTGGCCGACTTCGCGTTCTTCGCTGCCGGTGGGCGGCACGTTGTGCGCCTCCGGCGGCGCCCAGGTTTCGCCATCGAGAATGGTGCCCAGTGCGTGGCCGATGGTGTCCGAGTCGGCGGACTTGGGGATGAAGCCGAGCGCGCCGTGGTCGAGCGCGCGGCGCATCACCGTGGCTTCTTCGCGCGCGGACACCACCACCACCGGCAGGTGCGGATGCAGCGAACGCATGTGCACCAGCGCGTTGAAACCCTGTGCGCCAGGCATGTTGAGGTCCATCAGGACCAGGTCGGCGTCGTTGTGCTGGTCGGCCAGTGCATACAGCGCTTCCACGCTGTCGGCCTCGAACAGCTGCACGCCGGGGATGACCCGCTGCACGGCCCCGCGCAGGGCTTCGCGGAACAGCGGGTGGTCATCGGCAATCAGGAGGGTGGTCATGGTCGGGGGGAACCGTGGGGGGAAACTGCATGGGGCCAGACCCTCCGGGGGGCAGAGCCCGTTCCTGGCGGAACGGGATCCGACCCCGGGGTCCGGCCCCGGGTCGTACGTCAGCGCACCTTGCGTTCGTCCACCAGCGAGGCCACCACCGACGGGTCGGCCAGGGTCGAGGTGTCGCCCAGCTGGTCCGGCGCGTTCTCGGCGATCTTGCGCAGGATGCGGCGCATGATCTTGCCCGAGCGGGTCTTCGGCAGGCCCGGCGCCCACTGCAGGTGGTCCGGCGTGGCGATCGGGCCGATCTCCTTGCGCACCCAGGCGATCAGCTCCTTGTGCAGCTCGTCGCTCGGCGCCTCTTCGGCCACCAGCGTGACGTAGGCGTAGATGCCCTGGCCCTTCACGTCGTGCGGGAAGCCCACGACCGCCGCTTCGGCCACCTTCGGATGCGAGACCAGCGCGCTTTCCACTTCGGCAGTGCCGATGCGGTGGCCGGACACGTTGATCACGTCGTCGACGCGGCCGGTGATCCAGTAGTAGCCGTCTTCGTCGCGGCGGCAACCGTCGCCGGTGAAGTAGCTGCCCGGGTAGGTGCGGAAATAGGTGTCGATGAAGCGCTGGTGGTCGCCGTAGACCGTGCGCATCTGGCCCGGCCAGGAATCACGGATGATCAGGTTGCCTTCGGTCGGGCCGTCCTGGATCTCGCCATCGGCATTGACCAGCGCCGGCTGCACGCCGAAGAAGGGCAGGGTGGCCGAACCGGGCTTGAGATCCATCGCGCCGGCCAGCGGCGAGATCAGGATGCCGCCGGTCTCGGTCTGCCACCAGGTATCGACGATCGGGCATCGGCTGTCGCCGACCACTTCGTAGTACCAGCGCCAGGCTTCCGGATTGATCGGCTCGCCGACGCTGCCGAGCAGGCGCAGCGACGCGCGCGAGGTCTTCTTCACCGGCTCCTCGCCTTCGCGCATCAGCGCGCGGATGGCGGTCGGGGCGGTGTAGAAGATGGTCACCTTGTGCTTGTCGATGACGTTCCAGAAACGCGAGGTGTCCGGGTAGTTCGGCACGCCTTCGAACATCAGCGAGGTCGCGCCGTTGGCCAGCGGCCCGTACACGATGTAGCTGTGGCCGGTAACCCAACCGACGTCGGCGGTGCACCAGTAGATATCGTCTTCGCGCAGGTCGAACACCGCTTCATGGGTGTAGGCCGCGTACAGCAGGTAGCCGCCGGTGGTGTGCAGCACACCCTTCGGCTTGCCGGTGGAACCGGAGGTGTAGAGGATGAACAGCGGATCTTCCGCGTTCATGCGTTCCGGTTCGCAGGTGGACGGCTGGCTGTCCACCACATCGTGGAACCAGCGGTCGCGCGGGGCCTGCATGTCCACCGCGCCGCCGGTGTGGCGCACCACCAGCACGGTCTCCACGGTGTTCGTGCCCGGCAGCTTCAGCGCGGCATCGACGTTGGCCTTCAGCGGAATCCTGCGACCACCGCGCAGGCCTTCGTCGGCGGTGATGATCAGCTTGCTCTGGCAGTCGCTGACACGGTCGGCGATCGAGTTCGGCGCGAAGCCACCGAACACCACCGAGTGGATCGCACCGATGCGCGCGCAGGCCAGCATGGCCACCGCGGCGTCGACGATCATCGGCAGGTAGATGGTGACCCGGTCGCCCTTCTTGACGCCGAGGTTGCGCAGCGCGTTGCCGAGGCGGCAGGTGCGCTCGTACAGCTCGCGATAGGTCACATGCTGGGCCGGTGCATCCGGGCCGTCCGGCTCGAACAGCAGGGCGGTCTTGTCGCCGCGCGTTTCCAACTGCCGATCCAGGCAGTTCACGCTGGCATTGAGCTCGCCATCTTCGAACCACGTGATGTGGAAGTTGGACAGGTCATAGCTGACGTTCTTGATCTTCGTCGGCTTGCGCATCCATTGCAGGCGCTCGGCGGCCTTGCCCCAGAAACCATCCGGGTCGGTCACCGATGCCTGGTACTGCTGTTCGTACGACGTCTTGTCGATGCGTGCCTTGGCGGCGAACTGCGGATCGACGGGGTAGATATCAGCCATGGCACCCTCACTTGCACGTTGACTTTGTATGTGCGGTCGCAGCATCGCAGCGACCGATCCCCCTCAGTTTGCCCCATCCACCCCCGGTCGCGTCACCACCCTGGTTAGACCATGGTCGAAAGTGAGCGCCCAGCAGGGGCGGGTTCGACCAATGGCGAATAGCCGCTGTACATAATCGCCCCGCAGTCTCGGCTCGACCGTGCCCCACGCGCGGCATCACCTTGCCACTTGGGAGAGAGGGCAACATGAGCCACCGTACGTTGAAAGCCGTGCGCACACCTTTGGCGGCCTGCCTGCTGGTCGCCCTGGTCGCACCGGGCATGGCGTTCGCAGAGACCGCCAAAGAGAAAGCACTGGAAGCACGCGTTGCCGAACTGGAACGCCAGGTCCAGCTGCTGCTGTCTTCGCAGCAACAACAACAGACCCAGATCAGCCAGACCCAGCAGGCGGTGACCGAAGTGCGCACGGTGCAGGCCGGGCAGAAGCCGGTCGCACAGGTGCCGGCCGGCAAGCAGCCGATCCAGGTCACCACCCTCACCCCGGGCGCTGCACCGGGCACCACGGTCAAGATCGGCGGCTTCATCAAGGCCGACTTCCTGGCCACCCAGACCAGCGATGGACAGCTGGCCGACGACGCCACCGGCCGCTCGCTGTACCTGCCGGGCCAGACCCCGGTGGAAGGCGCCGGCGGCAGCGGCAAGCGGTCGGGCACCGACTTCAACGCCCATGCCAAGTTCTCGCGCTTCAACCTGGGCATCGACAACGTGAGCGAATCGGGCAACAAGGCCGGTGCGTTCTTCGAGATGGACTTCTTCGGCAACTCGCTGGGCAACCAGACCGCCACCAACACCTATGGCGTGACCCTGCGCCACGCCTACATGTACTGGAACAACTGGCTGGCCGGCCAGACCTGGTCCAACTTCATGGACGCGGCCGCACTGCCCGAAGCGGTCGACTTCGTCGGCCCCACCGACGGCGTGATCTTCGTGCGCCAGGCCCAGGTGCGCTACACCCAGGGCGGCTTCAGCGTCGCGCTGGAAAACCCGGAAACCACCACCCTCACCGGCACCCGCAACCCGGTCACCGGTGCCTGGACCAACGCCAGCGCCAACTCCGACCGTGGCAGCCTGCCCGACCTGACCCTGCGCTATGGCTGGAAGGGCGACTGGGGCACCTTTGGTGTCGGTGGCATCGTCCGCCAGTTGAAGGTGGACAACCAGGCCACCGGCGCGAAGGCCGACAAGGTGGCCGGCGGCCTGACCCTGGGCGGCAAGTGGGTGATGGGTGACAGCGACTCGCTGCACTACCAGCTGACCGGCGGCGAAGGCATCGCCCGCTACATCGGCCTGGGCATCACCGCCGACAGCGCCTACGACGTGGCCCGCGATGAGCTCAACCCGACCGGCGTGCTGGCCGGCTATGTCGGCTGGCGGCACGCGTTCTCGCCGAAGCTGCGCACCAACCTGATCTACGCGCGCAGCGACTACGACAACGACAGCATCCTCGGCCCGCTGGTGACCAAGAGCGTGCAGAGCATCCGCGGCAACATCTTCTATTCACCACTGCCCAAGGTCGATATCGGCGCCGAGCTGATGTACGGCCGTCGCGAAGTGGAGAACGGCAACAAGGGTGACATCACCCGGTTGCAGTTCACCACGAAGTACAGCTTCTAAGAGCGTGCCGGCCAGCGGCCGGCACCCACCCAAAGCGGAGCCGGTCCCGTGACCGGCACCTACCGAGATTGAGTGCCGACCGGTGGTCGGCACCTACAGAGGGAAAACGTCCCATGTCCAGTACACCCAGCACCGCACATAAAGCGGGCACCCTGACCAAGGGCCACAAGAAGGTCATCTTCGCCTCGAGCCTCGGCACGGTCTTCGAGTGGTATGACTTCTTCCTGTACGGCTCGCTCGCGGCCATCATCGCCAAGCAGTTCTTCAGTGGCGTCAATGAAACCACGGGCATGATCTTCGCCCTGCTGGCGTTCGCCGCCGGCTTCTTCGTGCGCCCGTTCGGTGCGGCCTTCTTCGGCAGCCTCGGCGACCGCATCGGCCGCAAGTACACCTTCCTGGTCACCATCCTGATCATGGGCATCTCGACCTTCCTGGTCGGCGTACTGCCCAACTACGCTTCGATCGGTTTCGCCGCGCCGGTGATCCTGATCATCCTGCGCCTGGCCCAGGGCCTGGCGATGGGCGGCGAGTACGGCGGTGCCGCCACCTACGTGGCCGAGCATGCGCCGGACGACAAGCGCGGCCTGTACACCAGCTTCATCCAGTGCACCGCCACGCTCGGCCTGTTCATGTCGCTGCTGATCATCCTGGCCTGCCGCTACTTCCTGGGCAATGAAGCCTTCGAAGCCTGGGGCTGGCGCATCCCGTTCCTGGTATCGATCCTGCTGCTGGGCGTGTCGGTATGGATCCGCCTGCAGCTGAGCGAGTCGCCGCTGTTCCAGCAGATGAAGTCGGAAGGCAAGGGCTCCAAGACGCCGTTCCGTGACAGCCTGAAGGGCGGCAACCTGAAGCTGATGCTGCTGGTCCTGCTCGGTGCGGCGGCCGGCCAGGCCGTGGTCTGGTACGGCGGCCAGTTCTACGCGTTGTTCTTCCTCAGCAGCATGCTGAAGGTTGATGCCACCACCTCCTACCTGCTGATCGCGGCGGCACTGGCGCTGGGCGTGCCGTTCTTCATCTTCTTCGGCTGGCTGTCCGACCGTATCGGCCGCAAGAAGATCATCCTGGCCGGCTGCCTGCTGGCGGCTGTTACCTACATCCCGATCTTCAAGGGCCTGACCCACTTCGCCAACCCGGCCATCGAAGAAGCCCGCAGCAGCTCGCCGGCGCTGGTCGTGGCCGATCCGAACACCTGCTCGTTCCAGTTCGATCCGGTGGGCCTGCGCAAGTTCACCAGCTCCTGCGACGTGGCCACCGCCGCGCTGACCAAGGCCGGTGTGCCGTACGACGTGCAGCCCGCCGCCGCCGGTTCGCTGGCGATGGTGAACGTGGGCAGTGCCAGCGTCACCTCGTATGAGGCCGCTGGCCTGACCAAGGAAGAAGGCAAGGCCAAGGCCGATGCGTTCGGTGCGGAACTGAAGACCGCCCTGACCACCGCCGGCTACCCGGCCAAGGCCGACGGCGCCCGCATCAACATCGCCGGCACCATCTTCATGCTGTGGCTGCTGGTGCTGTACGTGACCATGGTCTACGGTCCGATTGCCGCTTATCTGGTCGAACTCTTCCCGACCCGCATCCGCTACACCTCGATGTCGCTGCCGTACCACATCGGCAACGGCTGGTTCGGTGGCTTCCTGCCGGCGATCTCGTTCGCGCTGGTGGCCGGTACCGGCAACCTCTACTACGGCCTGTGGTACCCCATCATCATCGCGCTGATGTCGGTGGTGATCGGCGGCCTGTTCCTGCGTGAGACCAAGGACGTGGATATCACCCAGTAACCGGTGGGTTCCATGCAGTGAAGGAAAGGCCGCGGTGCAGACCGCGGCCTTTCTGTTTATGGACCGTGCCCACTCGGCCCGCATCCGGTAGTGCCGGCCGCTGGCCGGCAACCTCGTGAATCGCCGCGCACAAGAAGCCCTTGCCGGCCCGCGGCCGGCACTACCATTGCGTCGCGCGGCACCCCGTATAGTCGGCCCATGACCACCACTACGCCGGAAGATCTCCCCGCCCTCCTACACACCCTGCGCAGCACCTGGCAGTCGCAGCGGCCCACGCTCGACCAGCGCGAAGCCGACCTGCGCCGCTTGCGCGAAGCGCTGAAGCCACGCCTGGATGAAATGGCCCAGGCCATCGCCGAAGACTTCGGCCACCGCGCCCACGTTGAATCGAAGCTGGCCGATGGCATGAGTGTGCTGTCGGCCATCGACCACCTGCGCCGCCACCTGCGGCGCTGGTCGAAGCCGCAGCGGGCATCGGCGGGCTGGAAGCTGTGGCCGGCGCGCGCGCAGCTGCGGCCGACGCCGCTGGGCGTGGTCGGGGTGATCTCGCCCTGGAACTACCCGGTCACGCTTGCCCTGGTGCCGTTGGCCACCGCGATTGCTGCCGGCAACCACGTGCTGCTGAAGCCGTCCGAACACACGCCGCGCACCAGCGCGTTCCTGGCCGATCTGCTGGCCAGTGTGTTCCCGCCCGAGCGCGTGGCGGTGGTGCAGGGTGGGGCGGACCTGGCGGCTGCGGTGTCTTCGCTGCCGCTGGACCATCTGCTGTTCACCGGCTCGACGGCGGTCGGCCGCAAGGTGATGGCCGCCGCGGCTGAGCATCTGGTACCGGTCACGCTGGAACTGGGCGGCAAGTCGCCGGCCATCGTCTGCCGTGATTTCCCGCTGGACAAAGCCGCCGCACGGCTGGCCACCGGCAAGTGGTTCAACGCGGGCCAGACCTGCATCGCGCCGGATTACGTGCTGATCGATACCGCGCGCCAGCGCGAGTTCGTGCAGGCGCTGCAGCAGCAGGTGCGCGAGCGCTATGGCGACTTCAGCGATGCCGACGACTACACCCGCATCATCAATGAAGGCCAGTACCGGCGCCTGCAGGGCTATCTGGCACAGGCGCGGCAACGCGGGGTGCCGGTGATTCCGCTGGCGCAGGTGGATGAGGCGCGTGCCGACCGCGAGCGCCTGCTGGTGCCGACCGTGGTGCTGGACCCGCCGGACGACCTGGAACTAATGCGCGAGGAGATCTTCGGGCCGATCCTGCCGGTGCGGGCCTATCCGGACCTGGAGGCGGCGCTGGCCGACGTGCTGTCCCGCGACCGGCCGCTGGCGCTGTATCCCTTCAGCCACGACACGGCGACGGTGGAGCGCATCCTCGGCCAGGTGGTGGCCGGTGGGGTGACGGTCAATGACACGCTGCTGCACTTCGCCGCCGATGGATTGCCGTTTGGCGGGGTCGGGGCCAGCGGCATGGGCGCGTACCATGGCCGGGCCGGGTTCGATGCGATGAGCAAGCGGCTGCCGGTACTGTGGCAGTCGCGCTGGGCCGCCAGCGACCGGCTGCGCCCGCCGTACTCGAAGATTGCGGGGTTGTTGAAGCTGCTGCTTCGGTAGTGCCGGCCGCTGGCCGGCAACTGCGGGGTCTTGCCGACGGTTATGGGGTTGCCGGCCAGCGGCCGGCACTACCGGTGGGTGCCCACCTGGGGTGGCACGCGTGCCAAGCCCACCCGGGTAGAATGCCCGCATGAAAATCGCCTCGTGGAACGTCAATTCGCTCAATGTCCGCCTGCCGCACCTGGAGCAGTGGCTCAAGGACTTCAGCCCGGACATCGTCGGCATCCAGGAAACCAAGCTGGAGGACCACAAGTTCCCCGATTCGGCGCTGATCGCCGCCGGCTACCGCAGCGTGTTCGCTGGCCAGAAGACCTACAACGGCGTGGCGCTGCTGTCGCGTGAGCCGGCGCAGGACGTGCAGATCGGCATTCCCGGTTTCGAGGACGAGCAGAAGCGCGTCATCGCCGGCACCTTCGGCGACCTGCGGGTGATCAACCTGTACGTGGTCAACGGCCAGGATATCGGCACCGACAAGTACGCGTACAAGCTGCGCTGGCTGGAAGCGGTGCATGCGTGGGTCGCGCAGGAGCTGCAGCGCCACCCGAAGCTGATCGTGATGGGCGACTTCAACATCGCCCCGGACGCCCGCGACGTGCACGACCCGGAGGTGTGGAACGACAACCACATCCTGACCTCCACCGCCGAGCGCGGCGCGCTCACCAAGCTGCTGCAGCTGGGCCTGCACGATGGCTTCCGCCTGCACAACGACGAGGCGGGTACCTTCAGCTGGTGGGATTACCGGGCGGCCGGTTTCCGCCGCAACCTGGGCCTGCGCATCGACCTGACCCTGGTCTCAGAGGCGCTGAAGGGCAGTGCGGTGGCCTCGGGCATCGACCGCGAGCCGCGCACCTGGGAACGCCCGAGCGACCACGCGCCGGCGTGGGTGCAGATCGGTTGAACGAACGGGGCCCGACGATTGCCGGGCCCGTTCTGGAACATCTGCCGGCCAGCGGCCGGCACTACCCTCAGATCACCGTATGCTCTTGCGGGTGAACAGATTGACGATCGCCAGCAGGATCACCGCACCGATCAGCGAGAACAGGAAGGTGCGAATGGTGATCGCTTCGTTGATGCCGCCGCCGAACAGCCAGCCGGAAATCAGCGCGCCGACGATGCCGACCACGATGTTGAGGATGATGCCCTGCTGGGCATCGCGCTTCATGATGATGCTGGCCAGCCAGCCTACGATGCCGCCGACGATCAGCCAGATGATGATGCCCATGATCGAACCTCCGGTGGGGAACTGTGACCAGTTGACGCGCACGGCCGTGAACCCGTCGTGCAATTGCGTGACGGGCGCGTGCGCATGAGCCTGCCAGCCACCCTCGACGGCCCGTGGCGCTTCGGTCCGGTGACGGTCTGGCGGCGCCCCCATGTGCCCGGCCAGCGGGGTGAACCGCAGGCGCGCCAGGTGCTGGCGCAGGCCCTCGGGGCCGATCCGGAGACGCTGCCGCTGGTCCGCGATGACAAGGGCCGGCCGGAGCTGAGCGGCCCGTTGGCCCACTACGGCACCGGCTGGAGCCACAGCGGCGAGGTGCTGCTGGTGGCGCTGGGCGAAGGCGTGCGGCTGGGCGTGGACCTGGAGCTGCTGCGGCCGCGGCCGCGCCTGCTGGAGATCGTGCGGCGCTTCTTCCACCCCCAGGAGGTGGCCTGGCTGGAACGCCTGGACGAGGCCGACCGTGAGCACTGGTTCTTCCGCGTGTGGTGCGTCAAGGAGGCCATCCTGAAGGCGCACGGGCAGGGCATCTCGTTCGGCCTGCACCGCCTGCAGCTGGCGCCGGGGGCCGATGGCGCCCTGCACCTGCACTGGTGCGACCCGGAGCTGGGCGAGGCCGCGCGCTGGCACCTGCACGAGTGGCAGGCCAGCGGCCAGTTCCGCGCCGCATTGGCCTGGTATCCGCACTGAAGCGGGGAATCGGCGTGCAAAACCGGCGATAATGCCGGCATGAGCGAACACCCACTTCCCGCCAGCGTGGCCGCCACGCTGGAACAGGGCCTGGCCAGCATGGGCCTGGATGCCGCGCTGGCACCGCCGCTGCTGCGCTACCTGGCCCTGCTGCACCGCTGGAACGGCACCTACAACCTCACCGCCATCCGCGACCCGCAGGAGATGGTCACCCGCCACCTGCTCGACTCGCTGGCGATGCAGCCGTTCGTGGCCGATGGCAGCCTGGCCGACCTCGGCACCGGCCCCGGGTTGCCCGGCATCCCGCTGGCGATCGCCTGCCCGGGCCTGCAGGTCACCCTGGTCGAGAGCAATGGCAAGAAGGCGCGCTTCATGCGCGAGGCCGTGCGCCAGCTCGGCCTGGACAACGCCCGCGTGGCCGAATCGCGCGCCGAGGCGCTGGACGAGGCCGGTCGCTACGACCAGCTGACCGCGCGCGCGATGGACACCCTGGCCGGCATCGTCCGCGTCGGTGGCCACCTGCTGCGCCCCGGCGGCGTGCTGCTGGCCATGAAGGGCGTCTACCCCCATGAGGAGATCGCAGACCTGCCGGCGGGCTGGCAGGTGCGCGAGGTGACCCCGCTGAACGTGCCCGGCCTGGCCGGCGAACGCCACCTGGTCACCGTTACAGGCCCCTGATTCCCGGCGCCAGCCCCTTGTGGAACAACGGGTTGGCGATCCACGATTTCCGCAAGGGGCCGGTTGTACGCATAATGACCGGTCCCAGCACACGTCGACGAGGCACACCCGCATGGCCCGCATCATCGCCATCGCCAACCAGAAGGGTGGCGTCGGCAAGACCACGACCGCCGTCAACCTGGCCGCTTCCCTGGCCAACGCACCCAAGCGCGTGCTGTTGGTCGACCTGGATTCGCAGGGCAACGCGACCATGGGCAGTGGCGTGGACAAACGCGAGCTGGCCGCCTCCACCTGTGACCTGCTGTTGGGCGAGAACAGTGCCGCCGACGTGCGCGTGCAGACCGCCGAGGGGTACGACCTGCTGCCCGGCAACATCGACCTGACCGCCGCCGAGATCCAGCTGATGGGCCAGAGCGAGCGCGAGCAGCGCCTGAAGCGCGCGCTGGCGCCGATCCGCGACGAGTACGACTACATCCTGATCGACTGCCCGCCGGCGCTGTCGCTGCTGACGCTCAACGCGCTGGCCGCCGCCGATTCGGTGATCGTGCCGATGCAGTGCGAGTACTACGCACTGGAAGGCCTGAGCGCGCTGGTGGAAACCATCGAAGCGCTGCGCACCAGCCTGAACCCGGCGCTGGAGATCGAAGGCGTGCTGCGCACCATGTTCGACGTGCGCAACAACCTGGCCAACGCAGTGTCGGCCGAGCTCACCGAGCACTTCGGCGACCGCGTGTTCCGCACCATCGTGCCGCGCAACGTGCGCCTGGCCGAGGCGCCCAGCCATGGCCAGAGCATCGTCGGCTACGACCGCGCCTCGCGCGGCGGCGTGGCCTACCTGGGCCTGGCCGGCGAGATCATCCGCCGCAACAACGAACGCAACAAGGCCGGCAAGGCCGTGGAGATCGTCTGATGACCAGCAGCAAGCCGGCAGCCAAGAAGCGAGGCCTCGGCCGTGGCCTGGACGCGCTGCTGGGCCCGAAAGGCGCGGTCAGCCAGGTGCAGGCCACCACTGCGGTGATCGAGCCGCTGCCGGGTGAAGTGCTGCGCAAGTTGCCGGTCGGCCAGCTGCAGCCGGGCAAGTACCAGCCGCGCCGCGAGATGGACGAGGGCAAGCTGTCCGAGTTGGCCGACTCGATCAAGTCGCAGGGCGTGATCCAGCCGATCCTGGTGCGCCAGCTGCCGGCAGGCAACTACGAAATCGTCGCCGGTGAACGCCGCTGGCGCGCATCGCAGCTGGCCGGGCTGGATGAAGTGCCGGTGGTGGTGCGCGAGCTGGAAGACCGCACCGTCATCGCGATGGCGCTGATCGAGAACATCCAGCGCGAAGACCTCAACCCGCTGGAAGAAGCCGAAGCGCTGCAGCGCCTGATCAGCGAGTTCACCCTGACCCATGCCGAGGCCGCCGAGGCCGTCGGCCGCTCGCGCGCGGCGGTGTCCAACCTGCTGCGCCTGCTGGAGCTGCCGGTGGCCATCCGCCTGCTGCTGGAAACCCGCCGCCTTGAAATGGGCCACGCCCGTGCGCTGCTGACCCTGGCCCCCGAGCTGGCCGGCAAGCTGGCCCAGGAAGCGGCCGATGAAGGCTGGTCGGTACGCGAGGTCGAGCGCCGTGCGCAGGCCTTCGCCGCCGGCAAGGTGCCGAGCAACCGCCCGGCGGCCACGCCGAAGGTGCAGCAGGCCGACATCGCCTCGCTGGAAACCGAGCTGTCCGAAGCATTGGGCGCCAAGGTGGCGATCAATCATGGCCGCGGCGGCAAGGGCAAGCTGATCATCCACTACACTGACCTGGACACCCTGGACGGCGTGCTGGAGAAGCTGCGTACGCGCCAGGGCTGAGCCCGGCGCCGCGACAGGGGATGCGGCCTGTTCCTGCCGCGTCTGTAGATGACAGGGAACGCACCGCCGCGCGCACCGGGGGATGCACTGCTCTCCGGTCCGTGGCTTCATCCAGGGAGCAGGACATGAGCAACCCATTCGACGACGTCAGCCCGGGCGGCAGCCCGATCCTGGTGCACAGCCGCCAGAAGGACTTCGCGCTCGCCATCGGCGAAGAACAGCACATCGAGGCGATCAGCGCCCACCTAGAACGCCATCTGGGCCCGGTGTCCGGTGTCTTCCACGAGATCATCTCCGACCTGGTGCACATCGACGTGCACGTGGTGCCGGCCAATGACCAGTTCCCGTACCTGCGCCTGGTCACTTCCGGCATGAGCGACCTGCCGATGACCGTGCCCGCCGAAGTCGGTGCGGACGTGCCGCGCTACATGGAGCTGATGGTGACCCTGCCGGCCGACTGGCCGATCTCCCAGGACGCCTTCGAGGACGAACGCAACTACTGGCCGGTGCGCCTGCTGAAGGGCATGGCGCGGCTGCCGCACGAGTACGACACCTGGCTGGGCTTCGGCCACACCATTCCCAACGGCCATCCCAGCGAGCCCTATGCGCCGGGCGTGGGCTTCGACGGCGCCATCGTGCTGCCGCCGGTGACTACCCCGGATGACTTCGCCACGCTGGAACTGGACGACGGCAGGACCATCAGCTTCATGACCCTGGTTCCGCTGTATCCGGAAGAGATGGACCTGAAGCTGAAGAAGGGCGCCGAGGCGCTGCTCGACCGCTTCGATGCGAAGAAGATCCAGGACGTGATCGAACCCGGCCGCACCAACGTGGCCAGGAAGCGTTTCGGGCTGTTCTGAGCCTGCGGCGTATCCTCTGCACCTGTCCTCATTGAAATCCAGGCAACTGCAATGACCCTCCTGCTCACCGGCGCTGCCGGCTTCATCGGTGCCTACACCGCCCGCGCCCTGCTGGAGGCCGGCCAGTCGGTGGTCGGCCTGGACAACTTCAACGATTACTACGATCCGCAGATCAAGCGCGACCGCGTGGCCGCGCTGTGCCCGTCGCTGGACCTGCGCACCCTGGACCTGACCGACCGCGAAGGCCTGGCCGCACTGTTCGATGAAGTGAAGCCGAGCGCGGTGATCCACCTGGCCGCGCAGGCCGGCGTGCGCTATTCGCTGGAAAACCCGCACGCCTACGTCGACAGCAACCTGGTCGGCTTCGTCAACATGCTCGAGCTGTGCCGCCACGGTGGCGTGCAGCACCTGGTGTACGCCTCCAGCAGCTCGGTCTACGGCGATTCGGCCACGCCGCCGTTCTCCGAGGACCAGCGCGTGGACCAGCCGCGCTCGCTGTACGCGGCGACCAAGGCCGCCAACGAGCTGATGGCCCATACCTACGCGCAGCTGTACGGCCTGCATGCCACCGGCCTGCGCTTCTTCACCGTCTACGGCCCGTGGGGCCGGCCGGACATGGCGCCGCTGCTGTTTTCGCGCGCGGTGCTGGCCGGGCGCCCGATCGACGTGTTCAACGAAGGCCGCATGCAGCGCGATTTCACACATGTCTCCGACATCGTGTCGGGTATCCTCGGCGCGCTCGCGCATCCGTCCGATGGCCCGGTGCCGCACCGGGTGTTCAACCTCGGCAACCATACGCCGGTCGAGCTGGAGCGCTTCATCAGCGTGATCGAGCAGGCTGCCGGCCGCCCCGCGCAGAAGGTCTACAAGCCCATGCAGCCCGGCGACATGGTGCGCACGATGGCCGATACCCGGCGCGCGCATGACGCTTTCGGCTTCGATGCGGTGACCCCGATCGAAGCAGGGCTGCCGCCGGTGGTGCAGTGGTGCCGCGAGTATTTTGGTGATCGCGCCTGAGGACGGATCCTCACGCTGCCGGGTTCATCTTCGGATAACCTCGGCTGCGGAGAATGCGCGGTCTTTGTCCCCCCTTTGGCCGAGTGCCTTATGAGCCAACCCGAGCTTTCCGTTGTCGTCCCGGTGTTCAACGAGCGCGACAATGTCGCCCCGCTGGTCGCCGAAATCACCGCTGCGCTGCGTGGCCGGCTGCCGTTCGAGATCGTCTACATCGACGATCACTCGCGCGATGACACCCTGGCGGTGCTGCAGGGACTGAAGGCGACCACGCCGGAACTGCGGGTACTGCATCACGTGAACCAGAGCGGGCAGAGCACCGCCGTGCGCACCGGCGTCAAGCATGCGCGGGCGCCGTGGATCGCGACCCTGGATGGCGATGGCCAGAACGATCCGGCCGATATCCCCAAGCTGCTGGCCGCGCGCGACGCTGCCGATGCGCAGGTGAAGCTGTTCGCCGGCTGGCGCGTCAACCGCCAGGACAGTGGCAGCAAGCGCTGGGCCAGCCGCTGGGCCAACCGCATCCGCGCCCGCATGCTGCGCGATGACACGCCCGACACCGGCTGTGGCATCAAGCTGTTCGAGCGCAGCGCGTTCCTCGACCTGCCGTACTTCGACCACATGCACCGCTACCTGCCGGCGCTGATGCAGCGCGCCGGCTGGAAGACCACCAGCGTGCCGGTCAACCACCGCCACCGCACCGCTGGCGTGTCCAAGTACAACAACCTCGGCCGCGCGCTGGTCGGCATCCGTGACCTGCGTGGCGTGGCCTGGCTGATCACCCGCAGCAAGCGCACCGCGGTGGAGGAGCGTTGATGGATCTGGAGCTGCATTGGCTCGACCAGCCGCTGACCTGGCTGTACTGGACCGGCCTGCACGTTACCGGCTGGAAGCTGATCGGCTATACCGGCGCGCTGATGTTCGGCGGCCGCTGGCTGGTCCAGTTCGTCGCGTCCAAGCGCGCCGGCAAGCCGGTGATCCCGCGCCTGTTCTGGTACATGAGCGTGCTGGGCAGCCTGATGACGCTGAGCTACTTCCTGTTCTCGGCCAAGCAGGATTCGGTGGGCGTGCTGCAGAACCTGTTCCCGGCGTTCACCGCGCTGTACAGCCTGCACCTGGACATCAAGCACCGCGGCTGGAAGCGCGACAAGGCCAGCCACTGAGGCCTGCGGGGTCGGATCCCTTTCCGCAGGCAAGGGCTCTGACCCCGTCCGGATCTGCGGTGCATCCACGCATGACGTGGATCTACTGCATGTTCGGCGGCCGGTTCCCGGCCCTGCCTGCCGTGCGTAGCGTCGACGGTCAGTCGGCTTTCGCGCGGAGCGCGGGCTTTGCTACATGTGGCGGAAGAGCAGCCGACTGACAGTCGGCTCTACCCAGTCGGCTCTACCACGCGCCTCCGGCGCTGCAGGCAGGACCTTCGTCCCATGCCACGGGCCGTGGGGGGTGCCATCATCGGGGCCTGCCTTCCCGGGAACCTGTGCTCGTGAAAACCCGTCTTGCTGTAGCCCTGCTGCTCGCCCTGTCCGCCCCCACCGTGGCCTTGGCCGCCGCGCCGTCCGCCACTGCCGCACCGGCCAGCGTGGCCACCGAATCGCCCGCCGACGCCGCCTTCCGCGCGCTGTACGAGAAGGAGTGGAAGTGGCGCCAGCAGGGAGGTGGCGAGGCCAGCGAGGATGAAGACGCGCCCGCCAACGCCACCCGCATGCCTGACGTCGGCCCGGCCGCGCAGCAGGCGCGCCTGAAGGTGTGGGACGAGACCCTGGCCGCGCTGAAGAAGATCGACCCGAAGACCCTGTCGGCTGACAACCAGGTCAACTACGCGATCTACCACGACCAGGTGTTCAACCTGGCCGAAGAAGTGCGCCTGCGCGCCTACGAGATGCCGTTCAACGCCGACTCCTCGTTCTGGTCCAACCTGTCCTTCATGGCGCGGCGCGAGATGAAGACCGTGCAGGACTACCAGAACTACATCGCGCGCCTGAACGATGTGCCGCGCTACTTCGGCCAGCAGACCGAGAACATGCGCGCCGGCCTGAAGCGTGGCTTCAGCGTGCCGCGCGCGGTGCTCGACGGCCGCGAAGTGTCCATCGCCACCGTCGCCGAGCTGAAGGACCCGACCGAATCGCCGCTGTACGCGCCGTTCAAGAAGCTGCCCAACAGCATCCCGGCCGCCGAACAGGCCAGGCTGCAGGCGCAGGCGCGTGCGGCGATCAGCGGCAAGGTAGTGCCGGCGTTCCAGCAGCTGCGCACCTTCTTCGTCAACGAATACGTGCCGCAGGCGCGTACCACCCTGGCCGCCGAAGCGATGCCCGATGGCAAGGCGTACTACCGGCAGCAGATCCACGAATACACCACGCTGGACCTGTCGCCGGACGAGATCCATCGGATCGGCCTGGAGGAAGTCGCCCGCATCCAGAGCGAGATGAACGACATCATCAAGCAGGTGAAGTTCAAGGGCAGCTTCGCCGAGTTCCTGACCTTCCTGCGCACCGATCCGCAGTTCTATGCCAAGACGCCGGAAGAGCTGCTGTCGCGTGCCGCGTGGATCTCCAAGCGGGCGGACGGCCAGCTCGGCAAGTACATGACGTTGCCGCGCGCACGCTTCACCATCGTGCCGGTGCCGCCGGACATCGCACCGTTCTGGACGGCCGGCCGCGGTGGCATGGGTACCTACTGGCTCAACACCTACAACCTGCCGTCGCGCCCGCTGTACAACCTGCCGGCGCTGACCCTGCATGAATCCGATCCGGGCCATTCGCTGCAGGGCGCGATCGCCGCCGAGCAGAAGAACCTGCCCGAGTTCCGCCGCAACGCCTACATCTCCGCCTATGGCGAAGGCTGGGCGCTGTACTGCGAGAAGCTGGGCGTGGAGATGGGCATCTACGAAACCCCGTACGAGGATTTCGGCCGCCTGACCTACGAGATGTGGCGCGCGGCGCGCCTGGTGATCGACACCGGCGTGCACAGCAAGGGCTGGACCCGCGAGCAGGCGCTGGCCTACCTGCGTGACCACACCGCGCTGAGCGAGCATGAAGTGACCACCGAAGTGGACCGCTACATTTCCTGGCCGGGCCAGGCGCTGAGCTACAAGCTGGGCGAGATCGCCATCGTGCGCCTGCGTGCGCAGGCCGAGAAGGAGCTGGGCGACAAGTTCGACATCAAGGGGTTCCATGACACCCTGCTCAAGCAGGGCTCGGTGCCGCTGCCGGTGCTGGAACAGCAGATCCAGGCCTACATCGCCGAACGCAAGAAGGCCTGACCGTTACCGGGTAGTGCCGGCCGCTGGCCGGCAATCCGTCCCGGTCACGGGGTCGGATCCCTTTCCTGTGGAAAGGGCTCCGACCCCCTCTCACCTCAACCCACCGCCCGCGGCTTGGCTACCCGCGCCGCGAAGGTCGGCAGCACCAGCAGGGTCAGCACGGTGGCGGTGATCAGGCCACCGATCACTACCGTGGCCAGCGGCTTCTGCACCTCCGCACCGGAACCGCTGGCAATCGCCATCGGGATGAAGCCGACGATGGCCACCAGCGCCGTGGTCAGCACCGCGCGGATGCGGCTCGAGGCACCGTTGATCGCCGCCTGCAGCGGCAGGTCACCGGCGTCCAGGCGTTCGCGGATTGCCTGCATCAGCACCAGCCCGTTCAACGTGGCCACGCCGGAGACGGCGATGAAGCCAACCGCCGCCGATACCGAGAACGGCATGCCCCGCAGCAGCAGCGCGAGGATGCCGCCGACCAGCGCCAACGGCACGCAGCTGAACACCAGAATGGCTTCCTTGCCGCTGCGCAAGGCCATGAACAGCAGGCTGCCGATCAGCAGGAACACGACCGGTACCACCGTCGCCAGCCGCTTCTCCGCGCGCTGCAGGTTCTCGAACTGGCCACCCCAGGTCAGGTAGGCCCCCGGTGGCAGCGCCACGTCGGCCACCGCGGCCTGCGCCTCGCCGACGAAGCCGCCCAGGTCGCGACCGCGCACGTTGGCCTGCACCACCACGCGGCGGCTGCCGTTGTTGCGGCTGATCTGGTTCGGTCCTTCACTGACCGTGATGCGCGCCACCGACGACAGCGGAATCACCAGCCCAGATGGCGTAGCGATCGGCAGCGACGCCAACTGGTCCGGATCGTTGCGCGAGGCATCGTCCAGGCGCACCACCACGTTGAAGCGGCGATCGCCCTCGAAGATCTTGCCGGCCGCCGTGCCACCAATGCCGGTGGACAGCGCATCACTCACGTCTGCGGCGGTCAGCCCGTACTGTGCCGCCGCTACGTGGTCGATGGCCACGTTGAGCGTGGGCAGGCCGGAGATCTGTTCCACCCGCACGTCGGCCGCGCCGTTCACCGCACGCAGCTTCAGCGCCACCTGGTCGGCCACCTTCTGCAGCTGGCTGAAGTCATCGCCGAAGATCATCACCGCCAGGTCGGTACGCACGCCGGAAATCAGCTCGTTGAAGCGCAGCTCGATCGGCTGGCTGAACTCGAAGCTGTTGCCCAGCTGCTGCCCGGCCAGTTTCTCGAAGCGCGCCACCAGTGCGTCCTTGGCCAGCGTCGGATCGGGCCAGTCCTTGCGCGGCTTCAGTACGATCACGCTGTCGGAGATGTTGGTCGGCATCGGGTCGATGGCCGCCTCGGCGGTACCGGTGCGCGAGAACACGGTTTCCACTTCCGGCTCTTTGGCGATCGCCTTCTCCAGCGCCAGCTGCATTGCCAGTGACTGCTCCAGCGAGGTCGACGGCACGCGCAGGGCCTGCATCGCGACGTTGCCTTCATCCAGCGTCGGCATGAACTCGCGGCCCAGCAGCGAGAACGCGCCGATGCCCACCACCACCATCATCACCGCACCGGCCAGCACCGTGCGCGGGTGCGCCACGGCCTTGCGCACCACCGGTTCGATGCGCGCACGCAGCACGCGGATCAGCCTGGTTTCGTGCTCGCCGTCGTCCGCATGCGCATCGCCGTCCTTCACCTTGGGCTCGCGCACCAGCAGCGCGGCCATCGCCGGCACGAAGGTGAAGGAGAACAGGAAGGCACCCACCAGGGCCAGCATGAACGTGGCCGCCATCGGGTGGAACGTCTTGCCCTCCACGCCTTCCAGGGTGAGGATCGGTGCGAACACCAGCAGGATGATCAGCTGGCCGAACGCCGCCGGTCGCGCCATTTTCAGCGCTGCATCGGCGGCCACGCGCAGCCGCTCCATCGCGGTCAATGCACGGCCCAGTTCGGCGCGGCGCTGGCCCAGCATCAGCAGCGTCGACTCGACCACGATCACCGCACCGTCCACCAGGATGCCGAAATCCAGCGCACCCAGGCTCATCAGGTTGCCGCTGATGCCGAAGCGGTTCATGCCGATCACTGCGAACAGGAACGACAGCGGAATCACCAGCGCGGTGATCGTCGCCGCACGCAGGTTGCCCAGCAGCAGGAACAGCACCACCACCACCAGCAGCGCGCCCTCGGTGAGGTTCCTGGCCACGGTCTTGATGGTGGAATTGACCAGCACGCTGCGGTCCAGCACCGGTGCCGCCACGATGTCGGCCGGCAGCGACTTGTTCACCTGCTCCAGGCGCGCGGCAGCTGCCTGCGCCACGGTGCGACTGTTGCCACCGGCGATCATCAGCGCGGTACCCAGCACGGCTTCATGGCCGTTGCGGCTGGCCGCGCCCAGCCGCGGCGCGCGGCTCAGTTCCACCGTGGCCACATCGGCCACGCGCACCACCACGCCATTGCGGGTGGCCACCGGTGCCTGCGCCAGGTCGTCGGTGGTCAGCGCCAGGCCATCGGCACGCACCACCAGGCCTTCGCCGGCACGCTGCACGAAGCCGGCGCCGGCCTGCACGTTGGAACGCTGCAGGGCGGTGACCAGGTCGGCCAGGCCGAGGCCATGCGCGGCCAGTCTGGCGCTGTCCGGATGCACGCCGTACTCCTTGACGTAGCCGCCAACCGTATCGACCCCGGCCAGCCCCGAGCTGGAACGCATCTGCGGCGCGATGATCCAGTCCTGCACGGTGCGCAGGTAGGTCGCACGTTCTTCCGGTGTACGCAGCAGGTTGCCTTCCGGCGTGCGGTAGACCTCGCCAGCCTGCCAGCCCGCTTCACCGGGCTTGGCCACCTTGGCCGGATCGAACGCGGTGAAGTCCACCGTCCACATCAGCACCTCGCCAAGCCCGGTGGTGACCGGCGACAGCATCGGCGATGCACCGTCGGGCAGGTCTTCGGACGCCTCGCGCATGCGCTCGGCCACCTGCTGGCGGGCGAAGTAGATGTCGGTGGCATCGGTGAAGATCGCGGTGACCTGCGAGAAGCCATTGCGCGAAAGCGAACGCGTGGTGGTCAGGCCGGGAATGCCGGCCAGCGCGGTTTCCAGCGGATAGGTCACCTGCCGCTCGATCTGCTCCGGGGTCAACGCCGGTGCCACCGTGTTGATCTGCACCTGGCGGTTGGTGATGTCCGGCACCGCGTCGATCGGCAGCTTGCCCAGCTGGAACAGGCCCACGGCGGCGATCAGCGCGGCCATGAACACCACCAGCCAGCGGTGGCGCACCGCTGTTTCAATGATCAGCTTGAACATGGTCGCCTCCTCAGTGGCCGTGCTCGGCTTCGCCCTTGGCCAGTTCGGCCTTGAGCAGGAAGGCATTGGCACCGACGATGCGCTCGCTGCCGGTCAAGCCACCAAGGATCTCGATGCGGTCACCGGCGCGGCGCCCGGCCAGGACCGGCTGCGCCTTGAAGCCGCCTTCGACGGCGACGAACACCGCGCTGCTGCCATCGACGTTCTGCACCGCATCGGCCGGCACGCTGAGCGAGCCATCCTGGCCTTCGGTAACGACCACGGCCGATACCGGCGAACCGGCCGGCGGCAGCGCCGCATCCACCGGCGTGGCGCGGATCACCGCGACACCGCCCTGCTGGCGCACATCGGCGGCCGAACCGGTGACGGTGGCGGTGAAGCTGCCACCCGGCGCGCTCACTTCCAGCGTCATGCCCGGCGTGACCTGTGCCGCCAGCGCTGGCGGTGCGGTGAACACCAGTTCGTTCATCGTCGGGTCGGCGACATCGGCCACCGCGCTGCCGGCGGCGACTACGCCACCCGGCGTGACCTGCACGTTGCCGACGATGCCGGCCACCGGACTGGTGATGCGCACACGGCCGCTGCTGTCCGGCGAACCATTGGCGGCGGCCTGGGCCTGCGCGGCGGCGGCCTGGGCCTGTGCCGCCAGCGAACGTGCGCGCGAGGCTTCCATTTCCTGGCGGGCGACCACGCCCTGGTCGACCAGTGCCTTGTCGCGGCCATAGGCCAGGCGCGCAGCCTCGGCTTCGGCCGATGCGGCCAGCGCATTGGCGCGGAACACCGCCGCTTCGCCACTGACTACGATGGCCAGTGCCTGGTTCTGCTTCACCGCGGTGCCCGGCGCGACCAGCACGCGTTCGACGCGGCCGGTCACGGTCGAAGCCACCGAGGCACGTGCACCGACCGACGGTTCGACGCGGCCGGACAGGCGCGTGGAACCACCGCCACCACGACCGACCGCGACCACTTCGATACCGGACGCCTTGATCTGCTCGGGGGTCAACTGCACGACACCCTCATCCGCATCGGCGGGCGCCTTTGCGGATTCGGCCTTGGCTTCCTTGCTGTCGGACGCGTGGCCATGGCCATCGTCGGTGCCCGCCTTGGCCGCGGCGGGGTCTTCATTTGCAGGCGTCTGTGCATTGCCAGCGCAGCCGGCCAGCAGCACGGCCAGCAGCACGCCGCCGATCAGCGGGAAAGTACGGGAGAGAGTCATGGGGCCTCCACAAAGGGTGCGCGCCCTTCCAGGCGGGCAAGATCGATTTCCGCGGCGACGCGCGACAGGCGCGCATCCACGGCGGTGCCGCGGGCGGCGATGAGGGCGCTGCGCGTGCTGCGCAGTTCCAGCTGCGAGATGCGTCCGGCGTCGAAGCCAATGCGAGCCAGGCGATACGCCTCCTCGGCGGCGACCACGCTTTCATCGGCGGCGCGGGTACGGCTGCTGGCGGCCTTCAACCCGGCCACCGCGGAGAGGCGCTCGGCCTCGCTGTCGCGGCGCTGCTGGTCCAGGCGTGCCTCGGCTGCGCGCTGGTCGGCAGTGGCGGCGCGGATGCCCCCGCGGTTGCGGTCGAACAGCGGGATGCTGAGGCTGACCCCGAGGTTGTAGGCACGCTCGCCCCCCTCGCGAAAGCGGGTCTGCGCGGCGGTGACGCTCAGATCGGGCAGGGCGCGCTTGCGCTCCACGTCGACCAGCTTGCCCGCCGCATCGGCCTCGGCTTCCGCGATGCGCACCGCCAGTGCGGTATCGATGGCACCGCGTGGAAGCGGCGGCGCACGGTCGAGCAGGCTGTCGCCGATCGACTGCACCGGCGCATCCAGCAGCGCGGCACCGGCCAGGCGGGCCAGCGCGGCATCGCGGAAGGCCTGCGCCTCATCCAGCGCGGCGCTGGCGTTGGCGACTTCGCTCTGCGCCTGCACGGCGCGCAGCTGCGGCTCGCGGCCCTGCTTGACCATCGCGTTGACCGCGTTGGCGTCAGCGCGGGTGAGGCTCAGTGCTTCTTCGGCCAGGGTGTAGCGGCGCAGTGCACTTTCCGCCTGTGCATAGATCACCGCCAGCTGGCTGGCCACGTCGCTGCGGCTTTGGGCACCACGCAGGTTGGCGGCCTGTGCCTCGGCACGGGCGGCACGGACACGCGCGCCACGCTGGCCCCAGACCTCCAGCGGCTGGGACAGGGTGAGCACGGTATCGGCCTTGCCCATGCCGCCATAGGAGCCGGTGCCCCAGGCGTTCTCGGCCGACCAGGACAGGGAAGGGTTGGGCAGTGCGCGGGCCTGGTCGGCGCGCGCATCGGCGGCCTCGGCCAGCGCCGCACCGACGCGGGTGCCGGGCAGCTGGTCCAGGCGTTCAAGCAGGGTGTCATAGGAAGGGGCGGCTTGCGCCATCACCGCTGCCGCTGGGGCCAGGCCCAGCAACACGGCGACGACCCGCCCGGCCGCACGCAGCGACCGAGGTGTCAGGATCGACATAGGGGGATTCCGGTTGTGAGTGAAACGGGAGCCCGCAATCGCGGGACGCGCTCAACTCACGCCCGGGGGGGACGCGTCAATTCATCCTGGGCGACCGCATAGGTCGCCGCGTCGCCGGCATTCATCCAGCGCGCCGGCAGCGGCGCACCGAAGGCGGCGAGGGTGCTGGCCGGCAGGCTCAGGTTGGAGTGGTGGCAGTGGTTGTGGCTGCAGGCACCGGTGTGCTTGCCGTCACTGTCACCCTCGGCATCATTGGCGTTGCTTTCCACGTGCACCGCCGTGGTGTCGTGCGGTTCGACCGCGCAGGCCAGCACGTCGGCCACCGGCACGACCACGAATGCCGCCATCAGCAGCATCAGCAGGGTCGAGCGGAGGTGGCGGGCGATCCGGCGCATGGACGGGAGGCTAGCAAGCGGTTTTCGACGGATACAATATCAATGGCCGCTTCGGGAATTCGTCGGAATCTCCCGTTCAGCTGGGCCGGGCGCGGGGTCGGATCCCTTTCCTCCGGAAAGGGCTCTGACCCCACCACATCGTTCGGGTGCGCCGCGCACATGTGCTCTGGTAGGTGTCGACCTTGGTCGACACGCTTTTCGACCCCACCGCGTTGCCGGCCAGCGGCCGGCACTACCCGTATCACGGCAGCTTCGCGATCACCTTGATCTCGAACTGGAACCCATACAGCCAGGTCACGCCGATACCGGTCAGGGTCGGGTGCGGCGCCTCGCCCCAATACTCCGGCACGATCGCCCAGGCCTTCTCAAAGTTCTTCTCTGGATCGACCAGGAACACGGTCACGTCGATCACGTCATCGAACGTGCAGCCCGCAGCAGCCAACACGGCGTTGAGATTCTCGAAGGCGCGGCGCACCTGCGCCTCGAAGTCCGGCTCGGGCGAACCGTCCTCGCGGCTGCCGACCTGGCCGGAGACGAACAGGAAACCGTTGGATCGGATCGCCGGCGAGTAGCGGTTGCGCTCGTACAGGGCCTGGCGGCCGGTGGGGAAAACGACATCACGCTGTGACATGGGGAAGATCCCTTGGGAGAGAACGCCATCCTCCGCGCCAGTGCTGTCTGGATAAACCGCGATGATCGGCCTAGATTGATTGTCAATTCCAACCAATCATGGCCCGCCATGGACCGTTTCGAGGCGATGCGGGCGTTTGCCCGGGTCGTGGAAACCGGCAGCTTCACCCGCGCCGCGCACACGCTGCAGATCAGCCGCACCACGGTCACCCAGCTGGTGCAGCAGCTGGAGGCACACCTGCGGCTGCGCCTGCTCAACCGCACCACGCGCCGGGTCAGCGTCACCGCCGACGGCGCGGCCTACTACCCGCGCATCGCCCGCCTGCTGGCCGAGCTGGAAGAGGTGGAGGGCGGGCTGGGTGACGCAGCCAGCCAGCCGCGCGGCCGCCTGCGGGTGGATGTGCCCGGACCCTACGCGCGGCTGCGGCTGGTGCCGGCGCTGCCGGACTTCCAGGCGCGCTACCCGGACATCCAGCTGGACGTCGGCGTCAGCGACCGCGAAGTCGATGTCATCGCCGACAACGTCGACTGTGTGATCCGGGGTGGCACCCCGACCGACCCGGCACTGGTGGCGCGGCCGCTGGCGGCGCTGCCGATCGGTTTCCACGCCAGCCCCGGTTATGTGCAGCGTTTCGGCCTGCCGACCGATCCGCGCGCGCTGCAAGGCCCCGACCACCACATGGTCGGCTTCCTCAGCCCGCGCAGTGGCCGGGCGCGGGTGTTCAGCGCGCAGCGCGGCGATGAACGCGTCGAGGTGCAGGGCCGCTATACGGTCGGCTTCGATGACGGCAACGCCTATCTGGCCGCAGCGCTGGCGGGCCTGGGCGTGGTGGCGCTGCCCAGTTACATGGCCGAACCGCACGTGGCGCGTGGCGAGTTGCTGCCGGTACTGGAGGACTGGCAACTGCCGTCGATGCCGATGCACGTGATGTTCCCGCCGAACCGGCACATGAGCCAGCGGTTGCGGGTGTTCATTGATTGGGTGGTGGAAGCGCTGGGGTGAGTGCATCGGTCGCGTGCAAAAATCACCACCGCACGTAACAGGAAACATCGCCACACATGAGCCGCATCGTCGCACTGGATACCGAAACCACCGGCATCTCCCACCGCCTGGGGCATCGGGTGATCGAAATCGGTGCCGTCGAACTGATCGATGGCCAGCTCAGCGGCCGCCAGTTCCACACCTACCTGCAGCCGCAGCGCAGGGTCGACTGGGGCGCACAGCGCGTGCATGGCATCAGCGATGCGATGCTGGTGGGCAAGCCACTGTTTTCCAGCAAGGCTGCTGAACTGCTCGACTTCCTGCGCGGCAGCGAGATGGTCGCGCACAACGCCACCTTCGATGTGGGCTTCCTGGACAACGAGCTGCGTCTGTCCGGTATCCCCGGCACGCTGGCCCAGCACTGCCGCATCACCTGCAGCCTGAAGCTGGCGCGCGGGCGCTGGCCGGGCCAAGGCAACAAGCTGGATGATGTGCTGCAGCGCCTGCGCATTCCCAGCCAGCGCGGCCTGCACGGCGCGCTCAAGGATGCCCATCTGCTGGCGCAGGTGATTCCGCACCTGCGCTGAGGCCTGGCCGCTGTTACACCGGCCGCAACCAGCGCTCGATCATTGCCACGCCACGTGCCACCCCGTCCTCATGGCTCATCGCCGCGCCCAGGGCCGCCGCGCGTGCGCGTGTTGCGTCGGTTTCAGCGATGGTGATGGCTGCCGCCAGCGTTGCTGCATCCAGTCGCTTCGGTGACAACGGTGCCGGTGCCACGCCCAACCGATGCAGGCGATCGGCCCAGAAGAACTGATCCGCGGCGAACGGCATCACCAGCGAGGGAATGCCGGCGCGGCAGGCCGAATGCGTGGTGCCGCTGCCACCATGGTGGATGGCGAGTGCGCAATGCGGGAACAGTGCTTCGTGTGGCGTCGGGCCGAGCACGAACACATCTGCTGGCAGCGCGCCCGTCGGCAGCCCGGCCCAACCTGGAAACAGCAGCACCCGGCGCGGTGCCAGCGCCTGCAGCAGGGCCGGCAGCACGCGCTCGCGATCAAACCCGGTCATGCTGCCAAAGCCCAGGTACACCGGCAGCGGCCCGGCATCCAGGAAGGCCTGCAGATCGACCGGGGGCGTCCACGGCGCATCAGGAAGCCGCCACTGGCCACAGACGATGTGGTCGGCCGGCCAGTCCGCCGGTGGCGGCAGCAGCTGCGGCGAGATGCCATAGAGCATCGGCAGGCCGGACCACAACGCGCGGCGCGGCGATTGCCCCAGTTGCTGGCGTGCCGCGTTGATCGGCCGGCGGAACTGGCGCCAGATCAGGCCGTTGACCAGCCCATAGCTGGCGCGGTTCAACCAGCCCGGCGAACGTCCGGGCGGCAGGAACGGAGAGCGGAAGGCCCGTGTCGGGGTCAGCGGGATCATGCCGGTGCCGATGACCGGCATTCCGCGGCGTTCGCCCACGCTCATGCCGACGAAGGCCGCCAGTCCGCCGGTCAGCATCGCATCGCAGCCTTCTGCGGCCGCATCGGCCTGGCGCATCCAGCCGCTGACATGCTGCAGCGCCATCCGTGCCAGACCGGAACTGGCGGCGGCAACACCGTTGCCACGCGACACCAGGGCGACCACTTCGTCATGGATGTCACCTTCAAGGGCTGCATGGGGCACATCCAGGGCCTGCGCGCTGCCCAGGGTGCCGCCATCGGCCAGCAGTGTCACCGCGTGGCCTGCGCCGATCAGCCCATGGCAGAGCATGGCCAGCGGGCGCGTATCGCCTTCGGTTCCGTAGGTCAGGGCCAGCAGCCGCATGGAAAGCTCCGCAGTGATCCGGGCCAGTATGCCGGTTGGCGGAGTGCCCCCGGCCCTGCCGGTTCAGTCCCCGCCTGTGGGTAACTTGCGCAAGTGCTTGAACCCGTGCATAATGCGCGGCTCGCTGTGTCCGGTTTTCTATCGGGCGGCGCCCCCGGGAGCACGTCCCCGGCCGCCCAACGCCAGCGTAACCCTTTGATTCTCTTGACGTGTGGTGGGCAACCATCGAGGCCGCCGTCGCCCGGGCTACGGGCTGACAACTACTACTATCGAGGTGCGCAATGTCCCGCGTATGCCAGGTTTCCGGCAAGCGAGTGCAGACGGGTAACAACGTCTCGCACGCCAACAACAAGACCCGTCGTCGTTTCCTGCCGAATCTGCACGAGCGCCGTTTCTGGGTGGCCAGCGAGAACCGCTGGGTCAAGCTTCGTGTTTCCGCGCATGCACTGCGCACCATCGACAAGAACGGCATCGATTCCGTTCTGGCTGAGCTGCGTGCGCGCGGCGAAAAGGTCTGAGGAGTAAAGCATCATGGCAGGCAAGCGCGATAAGGTCCGTATGATTTCCTCGGCCGGTACCGGCCACTTCTACACGACCGACAAGAACAAGAAGAACACCCCGGGGAAGATGGAATTCCTGAAGTACGATCCGGTCGTGCGCAAGCACGTCCTGTACAAGGAAGGCAAGATCAAGTAATCCGCACGGATTGCTGGTCCCCGCGAAGAAACCCGCCCTTGTGGCGGGTTTTTTCATGCCCGGCATCCAGGTGGTGGGTGCCGACCGTTGGTCGGCACTGGGCAGTCCCTGCGCACGCTGTCGCCAATGGCGTCATGTCTGGAGCTAAGGGCTGAATGCGATAAGTGATTGTTCCTACCGGTTCCGGCGCCTCGCACGGTTCAAATCGATTGGAACGACGGGCGTGGCCGTGCCCATGATGGCGAGCCGCTGCGGTTGCAGCGGTCGGGCTTGCAATCCCGTGAAGTCAATCAATCAGTAGACTCGCCCGCCGTCGCCGGAGATCCCTCCGGCGACGGTTGGTGACCTATCCGCCTCTATGGCGGACGGTGCGAGGGGGCCTTGCGCCCGCCGGTTCGTTTGCTGATTGATTGCTTCCCGGTATTGCAACCACGCATCGTCCGCCACCTTCATCGGTGGCCAGATCCGTTGAAGGAGGTTGCATGAACACCCCATCACACCGGCAGGACCTGGAACTGGGCTGGCTGCGCCTGCAGCGCATGCTGGAAGGCATCGAGGGCATGGCGCTGCTGCTGTGCGACCACCACCTGGCACTGGCCAACGGCGCGCCGTCGCCGCTGCCGGAGGCGCAGCTGGAGCGGGCCGCACAGGCCATTGCCTGCATGGCGCTCAACGGCCGCCGCCATGCCGACGCGGTGCGGCAGCTGTGCGAGGTGCCGGTGCGGCATTGAGCCGTCCTGTAGAGCCGCCCCCACGCTCGGCTGCTGTGCCGCCGGACCGGAAGGCCGTCGAGCGCGGCTCGACTCGACAAGGGCCGGTGGGCAGAATGGCCCATCACCTCCCGACGGGCGACACGATGCTGTTCGAGTGGTTGCTGGGTTCCTACCTGCTGCTGATCGACTGGCTGATCCGGCTGGTCGCGCTGTGCTGGATTCCCACCCGCACCACGCCGGGGGCGGCGCGCAGCTGGCTGCTGCTGGTCGGCTTCGTGCCGCTGCTGGGCCTGCCGCTGTACCTGCTGTTCGGCCACCCATGGCTGTCGCGCGAGCGCATCCGCCGCCAGGCCGAGGCCTCGCAGGTCATCCGCGAGGAACAGGCGCTGCAGCATCGCCTGCGCTGGACACCGCAGCCGGACACCGCCAGCGCCGAGATCGTGCCGCTGGTGCAGCGCCAGGGCGACTTCATGCCGGTGCACGGCAACGCGGTCGACCTGCTGACCGACTACGACGAATCGCTGCACACGCTGATCGCCGATATCGACCAGGCCGAAGACCGCGTGCACCTGCTGTACTACCTGATGTTCGACGACGCGGTGGGCGAGGCGATCGTCGAGGCCCTGCAGCGTGCGGCTGCACGTGGCGTGCAATGCCGTGTGCTGCTCGATGCGGTAGGCGCCAAGCGCGGACTGCGCGCCTATCGCAAGCGCCTGGAAGCGCGCGACATCGAGGTGCGCGCGATGCTGCCCGGTGGCCTGCGCTGGCGCCGCAGCGGGCGCATGGACCTGCGCAACCACCGCAAGATCGCGGTGATCGACAACGAAGTGGCCTATGTCGGTTCGCAGAACCTGGCCGGCCCGCAGTTCGTGCCCGGCCACCCGAACCGCGAACTGGTGGCGCGCGTGCGCGGCCCGGCGGTGGCGCATCTGGAAGCGGTCTTCGCCAGCGACTGGTACATGGAAACCGGCCAGCGCCTGGACGTGATCGCCGATGTGCCCGAGTGCAGCGACGACATCGCCACCCAGCTGCTGCCCAGCGGCCCGGCTTATCCGTACAGCAACGCACGCGATGCGGTGGCGGCGCTGATCCACCTGGCGCGGCGCCGGCTGGTGATGGTTACCCCGTACTTCGTGCCTGACGAAGCCACGCTCAGCGCCTTGCGTATTGCGGCGTTGTCCGGCGTGCAGGTGCAGCTGATCCTCTCGGCCAGCAACAACCAGCGGCTGACGTCGTGGGCGCAGGAGGCCTACTACGACGAACTGCTGCGCTGCGGCGTGCGCATCGCGCTGTACGAGCCGCAGTTCCTGCATGCCAAGCACATGAGCGTGGACGAGGACATCGCCGTGCTCGGCTCGATCAACATGGACATCCGCTCGTTCGCGCTGAATGCCGAGATCGGCCTGGTCTGCTACGACCGCGCGCTGGTGCAGCAGCTGTGCGCGATCGAGGATGGCTACCTGCGCGAGTCGCGGCAGCTGGACCTGCAGCAGTGGCGTAGCCGCCCTACGTGGCGGCGCAGCCGCGAAGGCATCGCACGACTGGCCGATGCGTTGATGTGAGAAAAATCAGCCTCCAGATCGCCGTTCGTGTTCACCGCGACCGCTATGTCTACAAGGAGCAAGAGGGGGGGGTATGGGTAGCAAGAAGTACGGATTGCGGATATCCGACGACGATGGAAACATGATGATTGAGGTTGGATCACATGTTGTTGCCGAGCTTCCAGGTTTTGCGGAAGCAATAGGCACTATTGCCTCGAACTGGGCTCAGGCGGAAGTCAATCTCTACTGCCTGATCGCGGTTTTGATGAACACAACGCCGGAGCTGGCAGAGAAGAAAGCCGCTTCGTACGCAATCGCAAAGAGTGCAACTGCCGGGGCACGGAGGATCGCAGCCGAGCATCTGACTGGATCGGAGCTACAAGGTGTCAATGAGGCACTGGATTCGTTGGATGCTGTGCGTCCCCTCCGTAACAGGGTGCAGCACGACACTTGGGGGCGAAAGTCAATGGATAGCGGTCGCCTCTATCGAATTCACCGCAACCAGTACCTTGCATTCACTCTGAAGTTGCTGGACGTGCAGAAGATGATTGGTACGCCAGCCGAGGCAGGGGCGAAAGAAAGCGCCTGGAACTTCGTGGAAGAGATATCCGAGGGATACTCGATTTCTGAACTCGAAAGGATTGCCGAAGATATCGATGCTGCTAGCAAGCTCCTGCTGGGGGCAATGTTTGTCATTAGGGCTCGTCAGTTGAGGACATCACCCCAAGTTTGGCCTTGCGAAACCTGACCCACTGCACCTCCGGATTTTCTGGCGCTTTGCGGAAGACCAACCATCCCGCCCGCTTCGGCAACCCGGCCCGTCATCGCCGATGGCCTACAATCGGCGCATGACTGATTCACCGCGTAATGGCGAACTGGACCTGGCAATCATCGGCGGTGGTGCGGCCGGGGTGCTGGTGGCGATCCAGGTGCTGCGCCAGGCCCAGGCGCCGCTGGCGATTGCCATCTTCGAACCCGCCTCGCAGCTGGCGCAGGGCATCGCCTATGCCACGCCCTGGCCGGAGCACCTGCTGAACGTGCCGGCGGCGAAGATGAGTGCGTTTGCCGACCAGCCTGGCGATTTCCTCGACTACCTGATGGCCGCCAACGCCTACCCGGGCGAGGCGCGCGAGGTGCTGGGCGAGCGCTACGTGTGCCGCCACTACTTTGCGGCGTACCTGCAGCAGCGCCTGCAGGAGGCCGCCGCGGCCAGCCCGGCGCAGCTGCAGGTGATCGCGCAGCCGGTGCTGGGCCTGCAGCCGGATGACCACGGCTACCAGCTGGCACTCGGCGATGGACAGACGCTGCATGCCGCGCAGGTGGCACTGGCCACCGGCAACAGCATGCGGCCGCTGCCGGTAGCCGGTGCCGAGGCACTGCCCGCCGACGATGTGATCGAGGCCTGGGACTACGACGGCGTGCGCACCCTGGCCGGTGAGCAGGCCGTGGCCATCGTCGGCTCCGGCCTGAGCATGGCCGACACCGTGCTGGCGCTGGTTGCAGCCGGCCACACCGGCCCGCTGCATGTGATCTCGCGCCATGGCCTGCTGCCGCTGCCGCATGCGCATGGTGGCCTGCCCACGTTCGACCCGGCTGCGCTGCTGCCGATGAGCCTGCGCCAGCGCCTGCGCGCGTTGCGCGGGTTCGCCCGCCAGGCGCAGGCCGAGGGCCTGCCGTGGCAGGGCGTGATGGACCGCATCCGTCCGCACGGGCAGGCGCTGTGGTGCAGCCTCGACGCGGCCGACCAGCGCCGCTTCCTGCGCCATGTGGTGCGCTACTGGGACGTGCATCGCCACCGCATCGCCGAAGAGGTCGACGCACAGCTGCAGGCGCTGATCGAAAGCGGCCAACTGCGTATTCACCGGTCCCGCCTGCAACGCGTCGGCCGCGAAGGCGATGCCCTGCGGCTGTCGGGTCGCGATGCCTCCGGCAAGGATCAGCAGTGGACGATCAGCGGGGTGATCAACGCCACCGGTGTGGAAACCCGCGCCAGCGCGCTGCGCAATCCGCTGCTGCAGCAGCTGCAGGCCGATGGCCTGGCCCGCCCCGGCCCGCATGGGCTGGGCCTGGACAGCACGGTGCCGGGCGACCGCCTGCGTGCGGCCGGTGGCCAGTCGCAGGCACGGCTGGGCGTACTTGGCAGCCTGCGCATCGGCAGCCTGTGGGAAAGCCTGGCGGTGCCTGAACTGCGTCAGCAGGCGCAGGCGCTGGCCACCCAGGTGGTCGCAGGAGCCGCGACGGCGATGCCGTAAAATGGGGGCATGGATGTCTCCCACCTGCTTGATGGCCTGAACCCGGCCCAGCGCGAAGCCGTCTCCGCTCCCCCCGGTCACCACCTGGTGCTGGCCGGTGCCGGTTCCGGCAAGACCCGCGTACTCACCCACCGCATCGCCTGGCTGCATGAAGTCGATGGCGTGCCGACCCACGGCATTTTCGCGGTGACCTTCACCAACAGGGCGGCCGGCGAGATGCGCCACCGCATCGATGCACAGTTGCCCCATGGCAGCCGTGGCATGTGGATCGGTACCTTCCACGGCCTGGCCAACCGCCTGCTGCGCCTGCACTGGCAGGACGCGAAGCTGCCCGAAGGCTTCCAGGTGATGGATTCGGACGACCAGCTGCGGCTGGTCAAGCGCGTGGTGCAGGCGCTGGAGCTGGACGACGGCAAGTACCCGCCCAAGCAGATCGCGTGGTGGATCAACGCGCAGAAGGACGAGGGCCGCCGCCCACAGCACATCCAGCCGGAACCGCACGACGCGTGGCTGGAAACCATGCGCCAGGCCTACATCGAGTACCAGGCGCGCTGCGACCGCGCCGGGCTGGTCGACTTCGCCGAGCTGCTGCTGCGCGCGCATGAACTGCTGCGCGACAATCCGGCGCTGCTGTCGCACTACCGCGCCCGCTTCCGCGAGATCCTGGTGGACGAGTTCCAGGACACCAACGCCATCCAGTACGCCTTCGTGCGCGTGCTGGCCGGTGATTCCGGCCACGTGTTCGTGGTCGGCGACGATGACCAGGCCATCTACGGCTGGCGCGGCGCCAAGGTCGAGAACGTGCAGGGCTTCCTGCGCGATTTCCCGGGCGCGCAGACCATCCGCCTGGAGCAGAACTACCGCTCCACCGCCAACATCCTCGGCGCTGCCAACGCGGTGATCGCGCACAACCCGGACCGCATCGGCAAGCAGCTGTGGACCGACAGCGGCGACGGCGAGCCGATCGACCTGTACGCCGCGTACAACGAGATGGACGAGGCGCGCTACATCGTCGAGCGCGCCCGCCAGTGGGTGCGCGACGGGGGCAGCTACACCGAAGTGGCCGTGCTCTATCGCAGCAACGCGCAGTCGCGCGCGCTGGAAGAAGCGCTGCTGAGCGAGCAGGTGCCGTACCGCGTGTATGGCGGCATGCGCTTCTTCGAACGGGCCGAAATCAAGGACGCGCTGGCCTACCTGCGCCTGCTGTCCAACCGCAACGATGACGCCGCCTTCGAGCGCGCGGTCAACACGCCCACCCGGGGCATCGGCGACCGTACGCTGGACGAAGTGCGTCGCGAGGCGCGCGCGCAGGGCATCTCGCTGTGGGAAGCAACGATGCTGGTCACCCAGGGCAACGCGCTGGCCGCGCGCGCGCGCAATGCGCTGGCCGGCTTCCTGGGACTGGTCAACGAGCTGCAGGCACAGACCGTGCACATGACCCTGGCCGAGCGCGTGGACCACGTGCTGGCCCGCTCGCAGCTGCGCGAGCACTGGAGCAAGGAAAGCCGCAATTCGCTGGATTCGGAATCGCGCACCGACAACCTCGACGAACTGGTCTCGGTCGCCTCGCGCTTCGTGCGCCGCGCCGACGACATCGAGGAAGTGGGCGAGGACATGGACGAGCTGGTCGCGTTCCTGGCCTATGCCGCGCTGGAGGCCGGTGAAGGCCAGGCGCAGGCCGGCGAGGACGGTGTGCAGTTGATGACCCTGCATTCGGCCAAGGGCCTGGAATTCCCGCTGGTGTTCCTGGCGGGCATGGAAGACGGCCTGTTCCCCAGCGCACGTTCGCTGGAAGAAAGCGGGCGGCTGGAGGAAGAGCGCCGCCTGGCCTACGTCGGCATCACCCGCGCGCGCCAGAAGCTGGTGCTGAGCTACGCCGAGTCGCGCCGCATCCACGGCCAGGACAACTACAGCCTGCCGTCGCGCTTCCTGCGCGAGATTCCGCGCGAGCTGCTGCACGAAGTGCGCCCGAAGGTGCAGGTCTCGCGGCCGGCCTCGATGGGCGCCAGCCGGGTGATGGGCCATGCCTCGATCGAGGCGCCGCCAGTCAAGCTCGGCGCGCTGGTCACCCATCCCAAGTTCGGCGAAGGCATGGTGACCGACTACGAAGGCAGCGGCGCGCACGCCCGCGTGCAGGTCGAGTTTGCTGATGCCGGCAGCAAGTGGCTGGTGATGGCCTACGCCAACCTGACGGTGATCTGATCACCGTTCAGGGGTCGGATCCCTCCCGCAGGGAGGGCTCTGACCCCATCGCGGAATGCACGTGGTTGGGGCCGGAGCCTTTTCCGTTGGAAAAGGGATCCGGCCCCGATTAGGCTGCGCGCATGACCCGCAACGTGCTCTTCCTCTGCAGCCAGAACCGCCTGCGCAGCCCCACCGCCGAGCAGGTATTCGCCGACTGGCCGGGCATCGAGACCGCCTCGGCCGGGTTGCTGGCCGATGCCGAGGAAGTGCTCAGCTCTGAGCTGCTGCAGTGGGCCGATATCGTGTTCGTGATGGAGCGCGCCCACCGCAACCGGCTGTCCAGCCGCTACAAGGCATGGCTGAACGGCAAGCGGGTGATCTGCCTGGATATCCCGGACGACTACGAGTACATGGACCCGGTGTTGGTGGAGCTGCTGAAGCGCAAGGTCACGCCCTTCCTGCGTTGACAGGCTGTTGTAGAGCCGAGCCGATGCTCGGCGGCGTCTGGCGCGAAAAGCAGCCGAGCATCGGCTCGGCTCTACAATAGGCGGCACTTCTTCCAGGAACGCCCCCATGACCGAACCCACGCTGCACGTCACCGTGACGTTGAATGCCAAGCTGCAACCCGAACATCGCCATGAACTGTTCGAGGATCCGCTTGACGCGTTGTTGCAGGCGGCCCAGGTGGGCGAGCTGACGGGCGGCGGCACTGCGATGTCCGATCTGGGTGAGGTCGAATACGGCGACATCGAAGTGGCGCTGGTCGATGCGGGTGGCGTACCGAAGCTGATCGACCTGCTGGAGCAGTTGGGTGCACCGAAGGGCTCGAAGATCCACGGCGCAGGCGAGGCCGACCGCAGTTTCGGCGTGACCGAGGGCCTGGGCATCTACCTGGATGGCCTGAACCTGCCGGACGACGTCTACGAGCAGTGCGATTCCAACCACGTGTTCGAGCAGCTGTCGGAGAGCATCGACGGCCTGGGCGAGATCTGCAGCTGGTGGCAGGGCCCGACCGAGACCGCGCTGTACATGTACGGCCAATCGTTCGAGGCGATGCGCGATGCGATCGCCGAATTCGTGGCCAGCTACCCGCTGTGTCAGAACGCGCGCATCGTGCAGATCGCCTGAGCGACGTTGTCGTAGAGCCGAGCCCATGCTCGGCTGCCTTTCCCGCCAGAAGCAGCCGAGCACGGGCTCGGCTCTACAGAGAAGGGCGGGCCGGGCCTGTCCCCCGGACCACGTGACGATGCGCACAGGCCGCTGCGCGACGCCGGATTGATCCTGCTCAAGGCGCCGCCTCCACATCCGGTGTGCAATGGTGTCGTTCCCATCTGGCAGACCGCCACGGAGCCCCACCATGTACAAGCGCATCCTGATTGCCACCGACGGGTCCGAGCTGGCCGACAAGGGCCTGGCGAAGGGCCTGGAGCTGGCCAAGGACCTCAACGCCGAGGTCGATATCGTCACTGTTTCCGAGCCGTGGGCGGTCGGCATGTACGACGCCATGGGCTGGAGCGTGGGTTACATGAACAGCCCCGAGTACAAGGCCGACCGCGAGGAAGGGGCGCAGAAGGTGCTGCAGCCGGCGCTGGCCAAGGCCGCCGAGCAGGGCATCACCGCCAACCCGGTACACGTGCTGGACCGCTACGCGGCCGACGGCATCATCGAGACCGCCGGCGAGCGCAACAGCGACCTGATCGTGATGACCTCGCACGGCCGCCGTGGCGTGACCCGTGTACTGCTGGGCAGCCAGACCGCCGAAGTGCTGGCGCGCAGCACGCTGCCGGTGCTGGTCATCCGCTGATCCATACCCGCTGATTCAAGCGTTCCCGGGGAGGGGACCCGACGCCGGCCGCAGGATGCGCGCCGGCGTTGTTTTTTGTGGGGGATCGGGGGCCGTGCCGACGGCCCCGAGGGGGTCAGAGCCCTTTCCTGTGGAAAGGGATCCGGCCCCGGTCACAACCCCGGTCACCTCACCAGCTGTACAGCTTCCAGTAGACCGGCGACACGCCGTCCTTGTCGTTGTCCATGCGGCCGTCGCCGTTCTTGTCGTACATGTAGAACGGGGCACCGCGCGACGGGGTCACCTTGACCATGCGCAGCTGGCCGGACACACGGTATTCCTCGATGGTGTCACCGTTGTCCATGGTGCGCTTGGATACATCCGCGCCCTTGACGTCCACCGGGGGAGCACCCGCGCCACCCATGCTGGCGCAGCCAGCGAGCAGGAGCAGGGAAGCCAGCATCAGGGTCTTCATCGGCGGGGGCCTTTGCCTGGAAAGAGCCCTGATTATGCCCCATCGCGGTGTGCGCGCCGTGTCGCCGCGGTGCAGGCACGGGCGCGTAGAATCGGCCCATGAGCAGATTAGTCCTGATCGACGGGTCCAGTTACCTGTACCGCGCGTTCCACGCGCTGCCGCCCCTGTCCAATGCACAGGGTGAACCCACCGGCGCGCTGTTCGGCGTGGTCAACATGCTGCGTTCGACGCTGAAGGAGCGCCCGGCCTACGTCGCGTTCGTGGTCGACGCGCCGGGCAAGACCTTCCGTGACGACCTGTACGACCAGTACAAGGCCAACCGCCCGCCGATGCCCGATGAGCTGCGCAGCCAGGTCGAGCCGATGTGCCGCATCGTCGAAGCGCTGGGCATCAGCATCCTGCGCGTCCCCGGCGTGGAAGCCGATGATGTGATCGGCACGCTGGCCCTTCAGGGCCTGGCGCAGGACCTGAAGGTGACCATTTCCACCGGCGACAAGGACTTCGCCCAGCTGGTGCGCCCGGGCATCGAGCTGGTCAACACCATGACCGGCAGCCGCATGGATTCGGACGCGGCGGTGATGGAGAAGTTCGGCGTGCGCGCCGACCAGATCATCGACCTGCTGGCGCTGATGGGCGACGCGGTCGACAACGTGCCGGGCGTGGAGAAGTGCGGGCCGAAGACCGCCGCCAAGTGGCTGGCCGAGTACCAGCACCTGGACGGCGTGATGGCAGCCGCGCCGGCCATGAAGGGCAAGATCGGCGAGAACCTGCGCGCCGCACTGGAGCGGCTGCCGCTGAACCGCGAGCTGGTGACCATCCGTACCGACGTGCAGCTGGACGCCAGCCCGACCACGCTGGCCCTGCGCGAGCAGGATGTGCCGGAGCTGACCGAGCTGTATACGCGCTATGGCTTCACCCAGGCGCTGAAGGAGCTGGGCGCGCCGGTGCCGGCACCGGTGGCCGCCAGCGAGGCGACCCCGAGCCTGCGCGGCACTGCGGCCGGCTTCGCGCGTGGCGGCGTCGAGGCGCCCGCCGCCGGCACGCTGGATCCGGCACTGTCCGCGCCGGGTGAATACGAGACCGTGCTGACCGCCGAGCAGCTGCAGGCCTGGGTCGAACGCCTGCAGCAGGCCGACCTGATCAGCTTCGATACCGAGACCGACGCGCTGGACGCGATGCGCGCGCGCCTGGTGGGCATCAGCCTGGCCGTCGAGCCGGGCAGGGCGGCGTACATTCCGGTCGGCCACGATTACCCAGGTGCGCCGGCCCAGCTGCCGATGCAGCAGGTGCTGGACGCACTGCGCCCGGCGCTGCAGGACCCGGCGAAAAAGAAGCTGGGCCAGCATGGCAAGTACGACCTGCATGTGCTGCGCCGCCACGGCGTGGCGGTGCAGGGCTACCACGATGACACCATGCTCGAGAGCTTCGTGCTCAATTCCACCGCCACCCGCCACGACATGGATTCGCTGGCCCTGCGTTACCTGGGCTACAGCACCATCAAGTTCGAGGACGTGGCCGGCAAAGGCGCCAAGCAGATCCCGTTCTCGCAGGTAGGCATCGACGAGGCCAGCCGCTATGCGGCCGAAGACGCCGACATCACCCTGCGCCTGCACCACGCGTTGCAGCCGCAGCTGCTGGCCGAGCCGGCGCTGGACAGCGTGTACCGCAACATCGAGATGCCGCTGGTGCCGGTGCTGGCCAGCATTGAAGCCAATGGCGTGCGGATCGACACCGACGAACTTCGCCGGCAGAGCCAGGACCTGTCCTCGCGCATGCTGGCCGCGCAGCAGAAGGCCACCGAGCTGGCCGGGCGCAGCTTCAACCTGGATTCGCCCAAGCAGCTGCAGGCGGTGCTGTTCGACGAGCTGAAGCTGCCGGCGGTGGTGAAGACCCCGAAGGGCCAGCCCAGCACCAATGAAGAGGCGCTGGAGGCGATTGCCGACCAGCATGAGCTGCCGCGGGTGATCCTCGACTACCGCGGGCTGGCCAAGCTGCGCAGCACCTACACCGACAAGCTGCCGGAGATGGTCAACCCGGACACCGGCCGGGTGCATACCAGCTACCACCAGTCCGGTGCCGCCACCGGCCGCCTGTCCTCCTCGGACCCGAACCTGCAGAACATCCCGATCCGCACCGAGGACGGCCGCCGCATCCGCCGCGCGTTCGTGGCGCCGGAAGGCTTCCAGCTGCTGGCGGCCGACTATTCGCAGATCGAGCTGCGGATCATGGCGCACCTGTCCGAAGACCCGGGCCTGGTGCGTGCCTTCGAGCAGGGCGCCGACGTGCATCGTGCCACCGCCGCCGAGGTGTTCGGGCGCACGCTGGAGGAGGTGACCCCGAACGAGCGTCGCGCCGCCAAGGCGATCAACTTCGGCCTGATGTATGGCATGAGCGCGTTCGGCCTGGCCCGCAACCTGGGCATCGACCGTGGCCAGGCGCAGGACTACGTGGCCCTGTACTTCAGCCGCTACCCCGGCGTGCGCGACTTCATGGAGCGGATGCGCCAGCAGGCCCGTGACCAGGGCTACGTGGAAACCCTGTTCGGCCGCCGCCTGTACCTGAACGACATTCATGCCCGCAACCAGGGCCTGCGCGCCGGTGCCGAGCGCGCGGCGATCAACGCGCCGATGCAGGGCACCGCCGCCGACATCATCAAGCGCGCGATGGTGGATGTGGACCAGTGGCTGCGCGACAGCGGGGCACCGGCACGGATGATCCTGCAGGTGCACGATGAACTGGTGTTCGAAACCGAAAGCAGTTTCGTTGAAGACTTGCGTTTGCAGGTGGTGGAGCGCATGTCGCAAGCGGCCAAACTGCGAGTGCCGCTGGTGGTCGACACGGGCGTCGGCAATAACTGGGACGAAGCACACTGACGGTGTTTCAGGCCGAAAACGACGTGAATTTGTTCATGAGTCGGGTGTTTCTGACTCGACCATGAATGTTGCCCCGATTGAAATTCATTAAATGGGGCCCCTTCACGAACCGTTAGTGTTCGGAGTGCTTCTATAACTCCCGACAGGCGCAATGCCTGTTGTGGATCTCTCCCATCCCCTGGAGCAGATCTCGGAACGGGGACTCCTCCCCAAGTGCCCGTTCCCCGGCCCCGTTGACCTCCCCCTGGTCAGCGGGGCTTTTTATTTGTGCCGCCGGAACCTCGGATGGGGTCAGATCCCTTTGCCCGACGGGCAAGGGATCTGACCCCAGGTGCTAGGCTGGGCCACCGTTCCGCAGGGGAAGACCATGCCCGACCTGTTCGCCCTGGCCATGCCGTGGTGGGAATTCATCCTGCGCGCGGTGGTGGTCTATGTCGTGGTGCTGGGCATGGTCCGGCTGGGCGGCAAGCGGGCTCTGGGGCAGATCACGCCCTTCGACGTGCTGCTGATCGTGCTGCTGGGCAACGCGGTGCAGAACGCGCTGCTGGGTACCGATACGTCGCTGGGCGGCGGCCTGCTGCTGGCGGCCACCCTGATCGTGCTGAACTATGGGGTGGGCTGGTTGACCACCCGCAATCGGCGCATGGAGCGGATGATCGAAGGAGAGCCCACCGTGATCGCGCGTGATGGCCGGCTGTTGGAGGGCGTTCTCCGCCGCGAACTGATCAGCCGTGCAGATTTCGACGCCGCGCTGCGCCAGCAGGGCGGGCTGCAGATCGAAGACGTACAGATCGCCCTGCTGGAGACGACCGGGCACATCACCATCATTGCCAGGAAGAGCGCCTGACCTTGTAGAGCCCTTGCTCGGCTGCCTTGCGCCCGGAGCCAGGCATGCGCCCGGCTCAACAGGTGCCTGGCCTCAGGGCGCGGCTTCGGCCTTCAGCGCCGGCCAGTTGCGCGTCGCGTCCACATCGCAGGCGACGTGGGTGCCCTTGCCCTCCTTCGCACAGGTCGCAGCCATGGCCTGCGGAATCTTCGGGTCCGCGGTATGCGCATACACCGCGGCCATTGCCAGGCAACCTTCGCGCACACCCGCGCTGCACAGCGTCTGGAAGTAGGGCAGCGATGCGGCCCATTGTTCGTTGTTGAACAGTGCCTCGCCGGCAACCTTGCAGCCCAGCAGCTTGCCATCGGTGCAGCAGGCCTTGGCGCCGTCCTTGCGGTCCAGGGTCGGGCAGTCCAGCGGCAGGGGGATCTCCACGAAGGCCACCGGCGGTGCGCAGCTGGCATTGCCTGAGCCCGGCTTGCGCTCGTAGTAGGCGAAGCGGTTGCCGCCGTCGACGCTGGCCAGGTTTCCGTTCTTCAGCGGCTGCAGTACGAAGTCGCTGCCGACGTCGCGATGGATGAGGATGCGGCCGTCCTGCAGGCTCGCGCGCAGGCGCTGGTCGCGGCCCCCGGCTTCCACCAGGCCACCCTCGAGGAAGCGCAGCTGCGAGAGCACGCCGTACTCCGCTTCATAGCTCCCACAGGGCAGCGCGGAAGCCGGCACCGGGGCCAGTGCAGCGGCCGGTACCGAGGCCAGGCGGGCATGCGCCTCGGCGCGGCCGCAGGCCACGCCCTCCGCGCGCTGGGCGCACGACAGCTGCAGCGCCTCGTGGGCCTGCGGCAGGCGCCCACCACTCCACAGCGCCTCGGCAACGTCGGCGCAGAACGTCTCGCCGTGCTGCTGCCGGCACAGTACGGCCAGCTCATCGAGCTGCGCGGATGGCAACGCAGGGTCGACCGAATGCTGCAGGCCGAGCACGGCCTTGCCCATCATCTCCGCGCCGATCACCTCGGCGATCGCCCTGCAGCCCTCGGCATTGAAGGAGGCGGAATCCTCCTTGCAGATCTCAGGCATCGGCGGCTCGGTACGTGCAGGCGCCGGGGCGGCCTCCTTGGCCTGCCGCTGGTAAGTCTCCAGCAGCTGCATGCAGGCCGCGCCCACGCCTTCGGCGCACCAGGCATGCAGCTTCAGCGGTTCGGCCTCCGGCAACGCCTCCAGGCACTCGGAGGTGTTCATCACGCAGCCGCCCTCGATGGGTTCCGGCATCGTCGTGCACGCGGCGGAACGCTCACGGGTGAACTCGCGATAGGGCGTGCTGATCGTGCGGTCGTTGTCCGAGAAGTACCAGTTTTCCAGTTGGCCCGTGGACAGGTTGCCGGTGCCGAGCACGTCCTCCTGGCGGGCGATGCGCAGTTGCTCGGTGGCCTGGTAGGGACCGGACAGGAAACCGTGGCCTTCGCTCTCGATGGTCAGCGTGGTGTTGCCGCTGCTGTCCTTGTAGGTGCCGCAGGCCATCGATTGCGCCGCGGCCGGCAGGCTGGCCGAGGCCAGCGCGAGCACCAGCAGGGCACGCCAGCCCGCGGCGCGGGGGCGGAAGGGAACAGCAACAGGCATGGGGTCATCCTTGAAGGAGGCAGAGCAGGGCCTGTCCGGTGCAGGGCGCACCACAGGCGCGAGAAGGCGCCACGCGTCAGGCGCGGCGCCGGAAGATCAGAGCCAGTCGCGTGGCACCAGGTAGTCGGCCAGGCGCGATTCGGCACTGCCGGGTTCAGGCGAGAAGCCGTACTCCCAGCGCACCCGCGGCGGCAGGCTCATCAGGATGCTTTCGCTGCGGCCGCCGCTCTGCAGCCCGAACAGGGTACCGCGGTCATAGACCAGGTTGAATTCCACGTAGCGGCCGCGGCGGTACAGCTGGAACTCGCGTTCGCGCTCTCCATAGAGGGTGTCCTTGCGCTGCTGCACGATCGGCAGGTACGCATCAAGGAAGCCATCGCCGACCGCACGCAGATAAGCGAAATCGCGCTCGAAGTCGCCGTGCAGGTCATCGAAGAACAGGCCGCCGACGCCGCGCGTTTCATTGCGGTGGCGCAGGAAGAAGTATTCGTCGCACCAGCGCTTGTGCGCGGCATAGCGTTCTTCGCCGAACGGCGTGCACAGGTCGCGTGCGACCCGGTGCCAATGCTGCACGTCCTCGTCGAACGGGTAGAACGGGGTCAGGTCGAAGCCGCCGCCGAACCAGCTGGCCACCACTTCGCCGTCGCGCTGCGCTTGGAAGAAGCGCACGTTGGCATGGGTGGTCGGCACGTAGGGATTGAGCGGGTGGAACACCAGCGACACGCCGGTGGCGCGCCAGGAGGCGCCGGCCAGTTCCGGGCGGTTGGCCGAGGCCGACGGCGGCAGGCGGCTGCCGGCCACGTCGGAGAAGCCGATGCCGGCCTGCTCGAATACCGCGCCGTCGCGCAGCACGCGGGTACGCCCACCACCACCCTCGGCACGCTGCCACAGGTCTTCCTGGAAGCGGGCCCGGCCATCGACGGCCTCGATCGTCGCACAGATGCGGTCCTGCAGCTCGGTGAGGTAGGCGCGCACGCGCTCGAATTCGTTCATGGCGCTACTTTACCGCAGGGCCCGGGCAACGCTGCGGACAGGCGCTGGCAGGCTCAGCGCTTGCGGTTGGAAGCACGCGGCGCCGGAGTGTCGCCCGCGGCGGCACCGTCCACCGCCTCCTGCAGGACGCGACCCAGCTCCAGGGCGCTCCAGTTTCCGGTGTCCAGCACGTCGCAGGCGACGTGGCGCCCGCTGCGGTCGGCAGTGCACAGCCGCTCCAGCGTCGCGTGGGCATCCACGTCGCCGCTGTGACCCTGCGCCGCGACCAGGTTCTCGCAGCCCTCGCGGACACCGGCACGGCACACGGTGGCGTAGTGCTCTGCGGCCTGTCGCCACTGGCCGGACAGGGCAAGGCGGTTGCCGAGGATGTTGCAGCCCTGCAGCTTGCCCTCCGCGCAGCACGCTTCGGCACCGCCGCTGGCCAGTGCCTGCGGGCAGTCCCGTGGCAGCGGCAGCACCGTGTAGTGTTTCGGCGGGTTGCAGGTGCTCGCGCCCTCGCCGGTCGGCACGAATACCTGGAAGCGGGTCCACGTGTCCAGGCCCAGCAGCTGCCCCCCGGGCAACGGGCGCAGCACGAAGTCACCGCCCTTGTCGTGGCGGATGCGGATGTCGCCGTCTTCGACACGGGCACGCAGCTGGCTGTCCCAGCCGATGCCGACCCGTCCCGCATCGCCGAAGTCCAGCGTGTCCATCAGGCCACCCTCGGCGTGGAAGTTGCCACAGGGCAGTGCCGTTGCCGGCTGCGGCCGCAACGAGGTGCCCAGCGCCTGCAACGCAGGCAGGCGCTCACAGGCGGCGCTGTCATTGCCGGGTGCGCACGCTACGGCCAGTGCCTGCACCGCCTGCAAGTGATCTCCGGACTCCCACGAGAGCTCGGCCACGCGGCTGCAGAAGCCGCCATGGCTGACCTGCTGGCACAACTGCAACAGCTGCTGGCGCTGCACGGCTGGCATCACCACCGGCGTGGATGGTGACAGCACGGAGCTCACGGCTTCGACCATCGCCGCGCCCATCGCGGCCTTGACGATCTGCTCCTGCAGCGCCGGATCCGCTTCCAGCGCCGCTGCACAGGCCGGTGTTTCGTTGCTGAAGCCGCCATCCCGGCACGGCGCAGGCAGTGCGATGCCGGCCAGTGCGGTATCGAGGATGGCCTGTTGTTGCGCCTCATCCGGCGTGGCCGGCGCCCTGGCCTCGTCATGCCAGCGATCGGCCAGCTGCAGGCACATGCCCGGCACGCCTTCCCGGCACGCCGCTTCCAGCGCGGTCGGGGTCGCCTCGTGGCGGTTGTCCAGGCAGGCCGCTGCATCGGCCAGGCAGCTGCCCGCAGCCGGCGTGGCGGCTGCGGCGCACTGTGCAGGCGCCTGCAGGTTGTAGATCGTGCCGTCCACCTCGAGGGTGCGGCCACGGTCGCGCACCTGCAGCGCGCTGGGCAGGCCGTATTCCAGATTGACCAGTTGCAGCTTCCCTTCGATCTGCTGGAACGCGACCGGCGTGGGTGCGCTGCCGAAGTGCTTCTGCTCGCCACGGTTGGATGAGCTGACCCGCAGCGTGCTGCTGCCTTCGTCGGCCTTGAACAGGCCACATTGCGGCGACTGTGCGGCGGCGGCTACCGGCGCGGCGAGCAGCAACGCCCAGGCCATCCAGTGGCGGTACGGCGTGAGTGAGCGCATTGTGCGCATGTCGTCTCCTTGACGATCAAAGGAAGAACGCCGGGCGGTGCCGGGGACCCGCGCACGCCGGGTGGGAGTCAGTGGAAGCGCGAGCGCACATCCGGTCGCAGCAGGCGCCAGGCCAGCCAGCCCTGCAGGCCGAGAAGCACGAACGACATGCCGACCACGGTCAGCGTGATCAGCCAGCGTTTCAGCTGCAGCTCCTGCAGCAGGGCCGGGTCATCGGCCAGCAGCGGAATGAAGTCGCCCATGAACAGGTCCAGCCACCAGGCGGCCGCGAAGTTGGTCAAGCCACTCAGCAGCAGCAGTACCACGAAGCTCCACAGGCCCCAGCGACGTTCACGCAGCAGGCCCCAGCTGGACACGGTCGAGGCCAGGCACAACAGCGCGACGACCATCGATGCGGCGACCGGGTGCGCCAGCAGCCAGATCAGGCTGTGCAGCTGCTGGTGCTGCACTTCGCTTTCCACCAGGCGCCACAGCGCGAGGTTGTGCAGCGGCCACAGCACCAGTCCCTGCAGCACGAAGTAGACCGTCAGCAGCAGTGACAGCCAGAACGAGGCCTGTGCCACCGGGCGCACCCAGGCGTGATAGGCCGGGGACGGCGGCGAGGGGATCGACGGGATCGACATTGACATCCGATGTCCTTGCAGTCGGCGCCCGCCTGCTCAGCGGGCCGTCACCCGGGTGGCGACCGCCGGCAGGATATGGTGTTCGCTCAAGGGTGCCAAGGGCAGGCCATGCGGCGGTTGCAGCGGCACCCAGGCCAGTTCGGCGATCTCGGCGCGCGCCTGCGGCGTGCCGTGCACCTGCACCCACCACGCCTGTGCCTGCACGCGGTGGCCGGGCTCGTTCACCGCCCAGTCCTCGAACGTGCCCAGCGCGATGGCGGCATCGGCGCACAGCTGGACGCCCAGTTCTTCGTCCAGCTCGCGGGCCAGCGCCTGCAGGGGTGCTTCGCCGGGTTCGGGCTTGCCACCGGGCTGGATGAAGCGGCGGGCACCGTGCTTGCGCACCAGCAGCGCCCGGCCGCGGTCATCCAGGATGACCGCGGCCACGATCCGGATCGTGGCCGCGGTGTTGCTCACTTCAGGTTCTGCTCGAACAGCTTGAGGATGCGCTTGTACTGGTCCAGCCAGGAATCGGCGCGCACGTAGCCGTGGCGTTCCAGCGGGTACGGTGCGATCGACCAGTTGTCCTTGTGCAGCTCGATCAGGCGCTGGGTCAGGTTCACCGAATCCTGGAAGAACACGTTGTCATCCATCATGCCGTGGGCGATCAGCAGGTTGTCCTGCAGGTTCTGCGCGTACTCGATCGGCGAGGACACGCGGTACGCCTCCGGGTCGATGTCCGGCGTGTTGAGGATGTTGCTGGTGTAGCCGTGGTTGTAGTTGTGCCAGTCGACCACCGGGCGCAGCGCGGCGCCGGCCTTGAAGGTGCCCGGCGCACGGAACAGCGCCATGAAGGTCATGAAACCGCCGTAGGAGCCACCGTAGATGCCGGCGTGGTCACGGTCGCCCTGCTGGGTGTCGACCAGCCAGTCCAGGCCGTCCTTGTAGTCATCCAGTTCCGGGTGGCCCATGTTGCGGTAGATCGCCGTGCGCCAGTCGCGGCCGTAGCCCTCGCTGCCGCGGTAGTCCATGTCCAGCACGATGTAGCCCTTCTGCACCAGCAGGTTGTGGAACATCTGCTCGCGGAAGTAGGCCGGGTAGCGCTGGTGCACGTTCTGCAGGTAGCCGGCGCCGTGCACGAACATCACGATCGGGTACTTCTTCCCCGGTTCCTTGTTTTCCGGCTCGTAGTACTTGGCCCAGACCACGCCGGCACCGTGCTTGGACGGTACCGCGACCAGCTTCGGCTGGATCCACTGGCGTGCCTTGTAGTCGGCGGTGCGGGTGTCGGTCAGCACGCGTGCCTGGCCACCGGCACTGGGCAACACCGCCAGCTGCGGCGGCAGGTAGGCACCGGAGTAACGCACCAGCAGCTGCTGGCCGTCCGGCGACAGCGAGAAATCCTCCACGCCGTTGAGGCTGGTCAGCTCGCGCACCTGGCGGCTGCCGGTGTCGACCGCGCAGACTTCGTAGTCATGCGGCGCCTGCTGGTTGCACAGGAAGTAGAAGCCCTTGCCATCGGCCGACGGCACCGGCGCCGAGGTTTCCCACTTGCCGCTGGTCAGCGCCTGCGGCTTGGCGGTGCCGGCCTGGGTGTACAGGTGCGAGAAGCCCGATTCCTCGGACAGCAGCCACAGCGTGCGGCCATCGGCCATCCAGCCGAAATCGTTGAAGCCCCAGTTGATCCAGGCGTTGTCGGTCAGGCGGTGGCGGTTCTGCACGCGGCCGTCGGCGGCATTGACGCTGATGATCCAGCGGTCCTTGTTGTCGTTGGCACGCAGCATCACGGCGGCCTGCTGGCCATCGGCGCTCCAGCGGATGCCACCGCCCATGAAGTCGCTCATCACCTGCACGCTGCGCTCGCCCTTCAGCGCGTCCTTGCCGGCCTTGCGGCGCAGTTCGGCCAGCGGGTCGGTGCTGATGCCCGGCAGGCTGGCCAGCGAGAGCTTTTCGGCCTTGCCGGTGCGCACGTCCACGTACCACAGGGTGTGCGGTTCGAAGCCGTTGCGGCCGACGCGGGTGCGGGTGTCCTCGGTTTCCTCGTAGCCCGATTCGGTCACGTACAGCGGCATCTTGCTGGTGCGGCCGTCGTCGAAGTCCTTCGGCTTGGTCACCACGATCAGGTGGGTCAGGTCCGGCGACAGCACGCTGTCACCGATCTCGACGTCGGCACCCAGGTAGACCGGGCCCGGTGCGCGGGTCGGGTCGGCCTGGCGCCAGCGCTGGTCCTGGTCCTTCAATGCCTCGCGCTGCTCGCGGTCGCGGCGCAGGGTTTCCAGCGTGCGCAGCTGCTGGTCGCGCAGCACGTCGGCCTTCGGCGGCGTGCGCGGGTCCTTCTCGGCCTTCAGGCTGGCCACCTGCTGCACGCCGCTGGCGGCGGTCCAGTGGAACCAGTTCTGGCCGACGCGCCAGATCACGCCGTTGTCGGCGGCAAAGTTCACGTTGCCCGCGCGCTCGTTGCTGCGGGTGAGCTGGGTCAGCGCGCCGCTGCGCAGGTCGCGCACGAACACATCGCCATTGCGCACGAAGGCGCTGCGGCTGCGGCTGCGGTCGTAGACCGGCTCGGCCACGTCCAGGGTGCCGCGCTGGTCATCAGCCACCTGCGCGGCCACGCCGCCGGCCACCGGCTGGCGGAAGGTATCGCGTACCGGGCTGCCGTTGCGCTTGAGCTGATACTCCACCTGCTGGCTGTTCCACGACCACCAGGCCTTCTCGACCGGCGGACCGATCCAGTCCGGGTCGGCCATCGCCTGTTCAATGGTGATCGGCGTCGGCGCGGCATGCGCGGCCGGTGCGGCCAGCACGGCCGACAGCAGGAGGGACAGGGGCAGCACTCGGAACATGGGCGGACGGCACCAGAAGAGGAAACCGGGCAAGCGTAGCAGCCGCACGGGCCCGGGGCAGGGGCCACAGGTCATGGCAGCGGAATCGGCAAAATGGCACCGCCCGGCTCGCTGCGACGGCGTGTGCGGCATGATGGCCATTCCCTTCGGATGGAACCGATATGTACTGCTACGACTACAGGATCTCTCTGGGCGTGCAGCACCCCACGCAGGCCGGTGCCGGGATTGCCGCCCGGCTGGATCTGGAACCCGGGTTTACCCGTGGTGCCGGGACCGGATACAGGGATCGCGACGGCACCCTGATCAGGGTGCATGCGGCGACCCGCGTGGTGTTCGTACTGGAGAGGGGCAAGGACGGTTGGTTGATGGATGCCTGGCCGGCGTTGGTCGATCTCCTTCGGGCACGCGCCGACGTGATCAGGGAACTGCTGCAGGAGGGGGCCGCGATCGGCCTGCGTGTCGGCATCTTTGGAAAGACCGCATGGGCGGGTTTTGTGCTGGATCAGCAGTTGCTGCGACTCATGGCGGACCTGCAGCTGGATTTTCAGGTGGAGACCTACTTCCCGGACCCGGTGGACGCGCCCGGCACCAGCGACGAGGTAGCAGACGCCTAGTGCAACCGGTTGCCATGGTCGCGCATCCATTCTCCTGAACCCGCATCATCCACCGAACAGGAGCCCGACCATGCAGGAACTGATCCCGATCACCCTCTTCATCTGCATCGCCTACGCGATCCACGCCATTGCCGATGCGCGCGCGCGCAGCAAGCTGGTGGCCCCGCACGTGCCGGAGGAAGTGATCCGCTCGCTGGCCGTGCTGGAAGAAGAGCGCCGCCGCCAGGGCGCGCTTCGCTGGGGCATCAGCCTGGTCTGCCTGGCCCTGGCCATGGCCCTGCTGGAAGCCATCGGTGCCCGTGACCTGACCTTTGGCGCCGCCGCCGCGCTGGTCGGTAGTGCCGGCCTGGGCCAGCTGCTGGCCTGGCACTTTACCCGTCCCGCCGCACGCAAGGGCTGAGCCAGGACATGCCACGGGCACAGGGGGCGCCCCGCGCATGAGCCTGCTCGGCGAAGCGCTGTCGGCACTGCGGGGCCGTCGCCGCGAGGATACGGCGGCGACGGCGGCACCCGCCGAACCGCTGGATGGGGACCAGGCCCTGGTACGGGCCATCATCGATGGCTCGCAGGCGGCCTTCGCGCAGCTGGTGGAGACCCACCAGCGCACCTGCGCGCATGTGATCGGACGCATGGTGGGCGACCGCGACCAGGTCGCCGACCTGCTGCAGGAAACCTTCCTTGCGGTGTTCCGCCAGCTGCACCGGTTTCGTTTTGAATCCTCGCTGCGCACCTGGGTTTCCCGGGTCGCCTACACCACTGCACTGCAGCATCTGCGCCGGCGGCGGCTGGAGGCGCAATGGAGGGTGGCGGTGGAGGTGCCGGAGGAACTGGGGATCGGCGATGAAGGCCCCGGGCCCGCCGAGTTGAGCGAGGCCCTGCAGGCCGGGCGCCAGCTTGGCGCGGCACTGGAACGGCTGAGCGCGCCGCAGCGCCTGATCGTCGGCCTGCATTACCTGGAGGATTTCGATCTGGCCGAGATCGAACAGGTGACCGGGCTGGCACGCGGTACCATCAAGAGCCACCTGCACCGCGCGCGCCAGGTCCTGAAGCAGGAACTGACGCGGCATGCCACCGCCGGAGAGCTGCTGTGAACCGACCGACCGACCCTCGCGATGCGGAAGCGCGCGCGCTGGCACAGGCGTTGCGTGAGCAGGCGCAGCAGGAAGCAACGCCGGATGTGAGCGAGGCGCTGCAGAAGCGCATTGCCGCTGAGTCGCGCGACAGTGGTGTGGTCTATGTGGTGGTGCAGGTGCTGTTGTTTGGCGCGCTGCTGGCTGCAGCGGCCTGGTATTTCTGGCACTGAGGCACCCGCCGGGTGATGGGCCGCTCCAATCGCTGCTGGTAGATGCCGACCTTGGTCGGCGTTTGGGTGTGTGTGCCAACCAAGGTTGGCAGCTACCAAAGCGCTTAATCCGTGGTGTTGGGCCATGCCTGGCAGGCCTTCCGCCTGCGACAAAGTGAAGCAGCGCGTCACCCGGTCGCATCCCACCTTAACGAAATCCTCCTAAAGTGGTCCGGTATCCCACCGGTCGCAGGCAGGAGGCGTCCCTTGGACGCGTTGTTGTTGTCCCGGATCCAGTTCGGATTCGTCATCAGTTTCCACGTGCTGTTTCCGGCCTTCACCATCGGCACGGCCAGCTGGCTGGCCTTCATCGAATGGCGCTGGCTGCGCACGAAGTTGCCCGTGTGGCGCGAGCTGTATTTCTTCTGGCAGAAGATCTTCGCGGTGTCGTTCGGCATGGGCGTGGTCAGCGGCATCGTCATGGCGTTCCAGTTCGGCACCAACTGGCCGCGGCTGAGCGAGGTGGCCGGTACGGTCATCGGCCCGCTGCTGACCTACGAAGTGCTGACCGCGTTCTTCCTGGAAGCCAGCTTCCTCGGCGTGATGATGTTCGGCTGGGGCCGCGTCTCGCCGCGCCTGCATTTCCTGTCCACCTGCATGGTGGCGCTGGGCACGCTGTTCTCCACGTTCTGGATCCTGTCGTCCAACAGCTGGCTGCATACGCCGGCCGGCTACGAGATGGTCAACGGCGTGGTGCATCCGGTGGACTGGTGGCAGGTGGTGTTCAATCCTTCGTTCCCGTACCGGCTGGCGCACATGGCGCTGGGTTCGTTCATCACCACCTGTTTCGTGATCGGTGGCGTGGGTGCGTGGTACCTGCGCAGGGGCACGCACGTGGAAGCGGGCCGGCGCATGCTGATCGCCGCCGTTGCATTCGCCGCGCTGACCGTGCCGGTGCAGATCTTCGTCGGCGACATGCATGGCCTGAACACGCTCAAGCACCAGCCGATGAAGATCGCGGCGGTGGAAGCGCACTGGCATGAAACCCGGGAAGGCGAGGGCGTACCGCTGGTGGTGTTCGCGCTGCCCAACGAGAAGGAAGAGCGCAACGATTTCGAAGTGGCCATTCCGAAGCTGGGCAGCGTGATCCTCACCCATTCGCTGGACGGCACCTTCGACCCGCTGACCTCGGTACCGGCCAGCGAGCGGCCGCCGGTGACGCCGGTGTTCTTCGCCTTCCGCATCATGGTCGGGCTGGGCACGCTGATGCTGCTGCTGGCCTGGGTATCGGCGTTCCAGCTGTGGCGGAACAGGCTGCTGGATTCGCCGTGGCTGCTGCGCGGCTGGAACTGGATGCTGCCCAGCGGCTTCATCGCGCTGCTGTCCGGCTGGTTCGTCACCGAGATGGGCCGACAGCCATGGGTGGTGTATGGCCTGCTGCGCACCGCCGATGCGGTCGGCCCGCAGAGCGCGTGGATGACGGCGTTGTCGCTGGGCGTGTACGTGGTTGGCTATGCCTTCGTGTTCGGCTGGGGCATCTGGTACCTGGTGAAGATCCTGCGCCACGGGCCGCAGCCATATGCCGAGGGGCCGTCGCTGGACCATGGCAGCCACACCCCGGCACGCCCGCTGTCGGCGGCCGACGAACCGCTGGAGGAGCGCTGACATGGACCTGATGACCTGGCTGCCGGTGGCGTGGTTCGCGGTGATCGGCTTCGGCGTGCTGATGTACGTGGTGCTGGACGGCTTCGTGCTCGGCATCGGCATCCTGGCCCCGTTCGCCGAGGACGAGGAGCAGCTGGACCTGATGATGAACACCGCCGCGCCGATCTGGGACGGCAACGAGACCTGGCTGGTGCTGGGCGGCGCCGGGCTGCTGGCGGCGTTCCCGAAGGCCTATGCGGTGCTGTTGTCGGCGTTGTACCTGCCGGTGCTGCTGCTGGTGGTGGCGCTGGTGTTCCGCGGCGTGGCGTTCGAGTTCCGCTTCAAGGCACACCGGTCGCGCCGGCTGTGGAGCGTGGCGTTCGGCCTCGGCTCGCTGCTGGCGACCTTTGCCCAGGGCGTGATCCTGGGCACCCTGGTGCAGGGCATCCCGCTGGTGGACGGTGCCTACCAGGGCGGCGCGTTCGCCTGGTTCAGCCCGTTCGCGATGCTGACCGGTGCTGCGCTGGTGGCCGGCTATGCGCTGCTGGGCAGCACCTGGCTGATCCTGAAGACCGAAGGGCGCGTACAGGCGCTGGCGCGGCAGATGACCCGCCCGCTGGTGGTGGCGGTGATCGCGGCGATGGGGCTGGTCAGCAGTTGGCTGCCGTTCCTCGATTCGCGGCTGATGGCACGCTGGTTCAGCGACGGCAACTTCTGGTGGCTCTCGCCGGTGCCGCTCCTGACCCTGGCGGTGGCCGCCGCGCTGTGGCGCAGCGCGACCCATCCGCGCCGCGACCTGCCACCGTTCCTGCTCAGCCTGGCCCTGTTCGTGCTCGGTTTCCTTGGCCTGGTACTGGGCATGTGGCCGTACCTGCTGCCGCCGTCGATGACCCTGTGGCAGGCCGCCGCGCCGGCCTCCTCGCTGGGCTTCACCCTGGTCGGGCTGGTCATTCTGCTGCCGGTCATCCTCGGCTATACGGCGTGGTCGTACCGGGTGTTCCGCGGCAAGGTGCACGCCGATACCGGCTACCACTGATGGGTTGAAAGCGGGGCCCGCCGGTGCCGGGCCCCGTGTTGGGGAATGTGAAACCTGCACACCCTGGGCAGGACGTGCTAGCGTGCGCTCCTTTCCGGCAGCCAGGGGGGCAGCCGGCGACGTCCTGGACGGACGCACGGCTGCAGGAATGGGGGGCCGCCGCGCGTCGCCGTAATGGCTCGTGCCTATCGTTCTCCCATTGAAGCACCGTCGCTAAATGATCGAATTCTCCATCGTCGACTGGGCCGCCTGGGCGCCCGGCCTGAGCGAGCGTAGCCAGTGGTTGGGCTGGGCCGGTGCGCCATACCTGCCGCAGGGCGAAGACACGCCGGCACTGGCCGAGATCCCGGCGATGCAGCGCCGCCGCATCGAGCGGCTGGGCCGGATGGCGATCCAGACCGCCTGCTGGTGCGAGGATGGGCAGGGCGCGGACAGCCAGGTCCCGTTGGTGTTCGCCAGCCGCCACGGTGACGTGGCCCGTTCGATGGACCTGCTGGGGGCGCTGGCCAGCGATCAGCCTTTGTCCCCGACCGGGTTCGGCCTGTCGGTGCACAACGCGATCGCTGCCCTGTACTCGATCGCCCGCGGCCACCGCGGCAACTACCTGGCGCTGGCCGCTGGACAGGCCACGGTCGAGGCCGCCTGCCTGGAGGCCGCCGGTCTGCTGGCCGATGGTGCGCGCGAGGTGCGGGTGGTCGTCTACGAGTCGCCCCTGCCCGAGATTTACGCGACGTTCGCTGACGAACCCGACCCGTTCTTTGCCTGGTGCTGGCGATTGACGGCACCGACAGCGGGTCAGCCGGTGCTCTCGCTGCAGTGGGACGCGGCGCCGGCTATGGCCGACACCGCCCCGGGCACGCTGCCGCACGCGTTGGACCTGCACCGCTTCCTGCTGTCCGGCGCGCCGGCGCTGGAACATGTGGCCCAGGGCCAGCGCTGGCGCTGGGGACGCCGTGGCTGAGGCGCTGCGCCGCCTCGATCACGCCTGGCGGGTGCTCGGCACCGGCCTGAGCTTTGCCGCGTTCGGCGTGGGCGGCCTGCTGCTGGGCGTGCTGGTGATGCCGGTGCTGCTGCTGATGCGCGACCCGGTGGTCCGCCGCCGCCGCGCCCGCCGCGTGGTCCAGGTCGCCTTTGCCAGCCACCTGCGCCTGATGCGTGCGCTGGGGGTGATGACCTACCAGATCGAGGGCGGTGAGCGCCTGCAGCGCGACGGCCTGCTGGTGCTGGCCAATCATCCGACCCTGATCGATGTGGTCTGCCTGATCTCGCTGCTGCCCAACGCCGACTGCGTGGTGAAGCGGGCCGTGGCCTGCAACCCGTTCATGCGCGGCCCGGTGCGGGCGGCCGGCTACATCGCCAACGACGACGGGGCGGGCCTGGTCGATGACTGCGTGGCCGCGGTGCATGCGGGCGGCACCCTGGTGATCTTCCCGGAGGGCACCCGCAGCGTGCCGGGCCAGCCGCCGCGGCTGCAGCGCGGGGCCGCCAACATCGCCGTCCGCGGCCGGCTGGACATCACCCCGGTGCGGATCACCTGCACCCCGCCCACGTTGACCAAGGGGCAGAAGTGGTATCGTGTACCCTCACGTCGCTTTCACGTTCGGCTGCAGATCGGCGAAGATATCCCGATCGCGCCCTTCCTGGCCGATGACGACTCGCCAAGGGGGGATGCCTTGGCAGCACGCCGCGTCACCGAGCACCTTTCTCGTTATTTCGACCTGTCTGGAGATCCGCCCCGTGCAAGCACTTGAGCACGAGATCAAGGAATTGATCATTTCCTCCCTTTCGCTGGAGGACATCACGCCGGAGGACATCGATCCGACCGCGCCGCTGTTCGTCGAGGGCCTCGGCCTGGATTCGATCGACGCGCTGGAGCTGGGCCTGGCACTGCAGAAGAAGTACGGTGTCAGCCTGTCGGCCGATTCGGAAGAAACCCGTCGCCATTTCTCCAGCGTGCGCGCGCTCGGCGAGTTCGTCGCCGCCCGCCAGTCGTAACGGCGCCAGGAATTGCCATGACCAAGAATGAACTGTTCGAACGCATCGTCAGCATCCTGACCGACAGCTTCGAGATCGACGCCGCCCGGATCACCCCCGAGGCGCGCCTGTATGACGACCTGGACATCGACAGCATCGATGCGGTCGACCTGATCGTGCAGCTCAAGCCCCTGCTCGGCCGCAACCTGCAGCCGGAAGCGTTCAAGGCCGTGCGCACCGTGCAGGACATCGTTGATGTCGTGCATGGACTGCTGCCGGACCAGGCAGCCGCCTGACCGCAGCGCCGGCGGCTTCGCCATGGCTCGCGCACGTACCGTCGTGGTGGCAGCGATCTCGCTCGCCTACCCGCTGCTGGTGTACCTGGCGATGGGCCGCTTCGAGCCGCGCTGGCTGTCGCTGCTGCTGTTCACCCTGGCGCTGCTGCGTGCGCTGACCACGCGCCAGCCATTGTGGTGGGCCGCCGCGGCCGGGGCTGGCCTGCTGGCCGTGCTGGCCACCGTGCTCAACCAGGCCCTGCCGCTGAAGCTGTACCCGGTGCTGGTCAATGCGGTGATGCTGGCGGTGTTCGGCACCAGCCTGCGCTTCGGGCCGCCGCTGGTGGAGCGCCTGGCGCGGCTGCAGGAGCCGGACCTGCCCCCGTTCGCGGTGGCCTATACCCGCCGCGTCACCCAGGTGTGGTGCGGCTTTTTCGTTCTCAACGGCAGCCTGGCCCTGCTGACCGCGCTGTACGCGTCGGACCGGGCCTGGATGCTCTACAACGGATTGTTGGCGTACGTGATGATGGGCGTGTTGTTCGCAGGGGAGTGGCTGGTGCGGCGGCGGGTGAAGGCGGCGCACGCGCATGGCTGAGTGGATTGCCCTGGACCGGCTGCTGCTGGAGGCCCGGCCGCAGCGCAGCGTCGGCCTCTGCAATGGCGAGGTGATCGACCATGCCGGCTTCCGCCAGCGCGTGCTGGCCTGGCGCGCCGCCTTTGCGGCGGCCGAAGGCCGCGACTGGGCCCTGTACTTCGATGACGCCGTGGCCTTTGCCGCGGCGCTGTTCGGTGCCTGGCATGCCGGCAAGCGGGTGTTCCTGGCCGCCGACAACCTGCCGGCCACGCTGCAGGCGTTGCAGCCGCAGGTGAGCGGTTTCGCCGGTGATGTCTGTGCCGATTACCGCCCGCTGGCCGCACCGGATGCTGTGCTGGACGACGGGCTGCAGGCGCTGGACGAGCGCGCCTGCGAGCTGTGCGTGTTCACCTCCGGCAGCACCGGCCAGCCCAGTGCGATCGGCAAGCGGCTGGACCAGCTGGCGCGCGAGGTGGAGGCGCTGCAGGCCGCGTTCGGCGCGCAGATGGAGGGTGTGCAGGTCCATGGCACGGTCTCCCACCAGCACATCTACGGGCTGTTGTTCCGCGTGCTGTGGCCACTGGCCGCCGGCCGCCTGATCCATCCGCGCCGGTTCTTCCACGAAGACCTGGTCGGCGCGCTGGCCGGTACCGACACGGTGCTGGTGGCAACGCCGGCCCACCTCAAGCGCCTGCCCGAGCAGCTCGACTGGGCCAGCCTGCACGGCCGCCTGCGCGCGGTGTTCTCCTCCGGTGGCCCACTGCCGGAAGAAGCGGCACGACAGGTGCGGCAGTGGCTGGGCGTGGCCCCGACCGAGGTCTACGGCAGCAGCGAGACCGGCGGCATCGCCTGGCGCCGCTGGGACACCGACCTGCCGCCGTGGCAGCCGTTGCCGGGCGTGCAGTGGCGGATCGACGACGGCTGCCTGGCGGTGGCCTCGGCGCATCTGGACACCCCTGACTGGTGGCGCACCCAGGACCGTGTTGAAGCCCTGGCCGACGGCCGCTTCCGCCTGTTGGGCCGGGCCGACCGCATCGTCAAGATCGAGGAACGCCGGGTATCGCTGGATGCGCTGGAACGCGCGCTGCGCGAGGATGCCGAGGTGGATGACGCGCGTGTACTGGTCCTGCCGGGCCATCGCGAGCAGCTGGCCGCCGTGGTGGTGCCGGCCGACCCGGCGCTGCTGGAGGGCGGCGACGCTGCGCGGCGGGCGCTGGGCCAGCGCCTGGGCGCACGCCTGGCCAACGCGCATGACGCGGTGACCCGGCCGCGCCGCTGGCGGCTGGTGCAGGCGCTGCCGATCAATGCGCAGGGCAAGGTGACCCAGGCCGCGCTGGCGGCGCTGTTCCAGCCGTTGATGCCGGTGCCGGCGTGGGACCGCCGCGATGCCGCCAGCGCCACCCTGCGCATGACCCTGGACCCGGCGCTGCGGCCGTTCCAGGGCCACTTCCCACAGGCGGCAATCCTGCCCGGCGTGGCGCAGCTGGACTGGGCGGTGCGCTTCGCCCGGCAGACGTTCGTGATGCCGGCCGCGTTCGTGCGCATGGATGCGGTGAAATTCCAGCACGTGGCCCGCCCCGGTGACGAGTTGACCCTGCAGCTGGACTGGGATGCCGCACGCAACGTGCTGGCCTTCCGCTACACCTCCAGCCACGGTGTGCATGCCAGCGGCAGGGTGGTTTTCGCTGATGCGGACTGATCCGGCCGTTGCCGGTGCCGCATTCGCGCCACTGGTTGTGATTCCCGTCTACGACCACGAGCACGCCATCGCGGCGGTGGTCGATGGCGTGCAGGCCGCGGGGCTGCCCTGCCTGCTGGTCGACGATGGTTCGCACGATGGGTGCGCGGCGGTGCTGCGCGCGCTGGCACAGCGCCAAGGCGTCGACCTGCTGCGCCTGGACATCAACCAGGGCAAGGGCGGGGCGATGCTGGCCGGTTTTGCCGAGGCCGGCGCGCGTGGCTACAGCCACGTGCTGCAGATCGATGCCGACGGCCAGCACGATACCGCTGACCTGCCACGCTTCATCGAAGCCGCGCGCGCCCATCCCGAGGCGGTGATCTGCGGCATTCCGGCTTACGACGCCAGTGTTCCCAAGGCGCGCCTGTATGGCCGCTACGCCACCCACATCTGGGTCTGGATCAACACGCTGTCGCTGCACCTGCGCGACACCATGTGCGGCTTCCGCGTGTATCCGCTGCCGCCGGTGCTGCGCCTGATCGGTGAAGAGACCATCGGCCGGCGCATGGATTTCGATACCGAAATAATGGTGCGCCTGTACTGGCGCCGGCTGCCGGTCGAGCACCTGGCCACGCGGGTGACCTATCCGTCCGATGGCGTGTCGCACTTCGATGTGTGGCGCGACAACGTGCGCATCAGCCGCATGCATACCCGCCTGTTCTTCGGCATGCTCTGGCGTGCGCCGCGCCTGCTGTGGCGCCGCCTGCGGGGGCAGCGCTGAGATGGCGGCCGCGCAGGGCGCCCCGCACTGGGCCGACATCGGCGAATCGACGTCGGTGGCCGGCGTGCTGTTCCTGTGCTGGGTGCACCGCTGGTTCGGGCGCTGGCCGTTCCGCCTGTGCGTGTGGCCAGTGGTGGCCTGCCATTGGCTGGGCAACCGTGTAGGGCGCCAGGCCTCGATGCAGTACCTGCAGCGGCTGCAGGCGCACAGCGGCGTGCTCGGCCGCGCGCCGACACGGCGTGACAGCCTGCGCCACTTCTTCGCCTTCGCCGACACGATGCTGGACAAGATCCTCGGCCTGGGCGGGCGCTACCCGGCCGACTGCATCCACCTGCACCGCGACCTGGTACTGCAGAAGATCGCGCGCCGCGAGGGCGGGCTGATCCTCACCGCGCACATCGGCTGCCTGGAGCTGTGCCAGGTGCTGGCCGAGCAGGTGCCGGGATTCCGCATCACCGTGCTGGTGCATACCGCGCACGCGCAGCGCTTCAACCGTTTGCTGCAGCGGCTGGACCCGCTGGCGGCGGTGGAACTGGTGCAGGTGACCGAAATGGGGCCGGCCACGGCGGTGATGCTGGCCGAGCGCGTGGCGGCGGGGGGCTTCGTTGCCATCGTCGGCGACCGCACGCCGGTGCAGGGTGGCCGCAGCGTCACCGCCGATTTCCTGGGCCACCGCGCGCCGTTCCCGATCGGCGCCTATGTGCTCGCCGCGGCGCTGGGGTGCCCGGTCTACACCATGGCCTGCCTGCATGAGGGCGACGGCTATCGGGTGGCATTCGAACAGTTCGCCGAACGCATCGTACTGCCGCGTGGCTCGCGCGACGCCGCGCTGGCCGAACAGGCACAGCGCTTCGCGCGCTGGCTGGAACTCCAGGTCATCCAGTCCCCGTTGGACTGGTTCAATTTCTTCCCCTTCTGGGATCAGGCTCCGCATGACGACTGACGCCGTACCCGTGTGCCGCTTTGGCGATGCACCGTTGACCATCGAAGACGTGGTTGCCCTGGCCCAGCGCCAGTGCGAGGCCGCACTGAGCGACGCACCGGCCTTCCGCGCGCACATCCAGCGCGGTGCCGACTTCCTCGACCGCCTGTTGCGCGAGGATGGCGTGATCTACGGCGTGACCACCGGCTATGGAGACTCGTGCACGGTGAACATCCCGTCGGCGCTGGTGGTCGAGCTGCCGCACCACTTGTACACCTACCACGGCTGCGGCCTGGGCCGTTACCTGGACCCGGTCGAGACCCGTGCAGTGCTGGCTGCGCGCCTGGCGTCGCTGGTGCGCGGCATGTCCGGCGTCAGCGTGCCGCTGCTGGAAGGCCTGGCCACGCTGCTGCAGCACGACGTGCTGCCGATGATCCCGGCCGAAGGCTCGGTCGGTGCCAGCGGCGACCTGACCCCGCTGTCGTACGTGGCGGCGGTGCTGTGCGGCGAGCGCGAGGTGCTGCACGACGGTCGCGTGCAGCCGGCGGCGGAGGTGCTGGCGAAGATCGGCATGACCCCGCTGAAGCTGCGGCCGAAGGAAGGCCTGGCGATCATGAACGGCACCGCGGTGATGACCGGCCTGGCCTGCCTGGCCTGGCAGCGCGCCGATTATCTGGCTCGCATGGCCACGCGCCTGACCGCGTTCAACGTGCTGGCCAGCGACGGCAACGCGCACCACTTCGACGAAACCCTGTTCGCCGCCAAGCCACACCCGGGCCAGGGCCGCATCGCTGCGCGCCTGCGCAGCGACCTGCACAGCGAACGCCCGCCGCGCAACGAACAGCGCCTGCAGGACCGCTACTCGTTGCGCTGCGCGCCGCACGTCATCGGCGTGCTGGAAGACAGCCTGCCGTTCCTGCGCCAGCTGATCGAAACCGAGCTGAACAGCGCCAACGACAACCCGCTGATCGATGCCGATGGCGAGCGCATCCTGCACGGCGGCCACTTCTACGGGGGCCACATCGCACTGGCGATGGACACCCTGAAGAACACCGTGGCCAACGTTGCCGATCTGCTTGACCGGCAGCTGGCGCTGGTGGTCGATGCCCGCTACAGCCATGGCCTGCCGGCCAACCTGTCGGCGGCCACGGGCCCGCGCGCGGCCATCAACCATGGCCTGAAGGCGCTGCAGATCAGCGTTTCGGCCTGGACCGCCGAAGCGCTGAAGCAGACCATGCCGGCCAGCGTGTTCTCGCGCTCCACCGAGTGCCACAACCAGGACAAGGTCAGCATGGGCACCATTGCCGCGCGCGACTGCCTGCGCGTGATCGAGCTGACCGAGCAGGTGGTGGCCGCGATGCTGATCGCTGCCCGCCAGGGCCTGGCGCTGCGCGAACGGGTTGGCCTGAATGCGCAGCTGCATGGCAGTCTGGCCGACATGTACGCCGACCTGGGGCAGCGCATCGCCCTGGTCGAAGAAGACCGCGCGCTGGATCGCGAACTGCGGGAACTGCTGGTGGAGATCCGCGCGCAACGTTGGGAGCTGTACGCCGGTGAATGAGGCCATCGAACGGGTTGGCGAAATCGCGTTGACCCCTGCCTTCCATGACTGCGATCCGATGAACGTGGTCTGGCATGGTAACTACTTCAAGTACTTCGAGATCGCGCGCTGCGCGCTGCTCGGCCGCTATGACTACGACTATCCACAGATGCTCGAATCGGGCTACCTGTGGCCGGTGGTCGATGCGCGGGTGAAGTACGTGCGGCCGCTGTTGTTCAACCAGGCCCTGCGCGTGGTCGCGCGCATCGTGGAATGGGAGAACCGGCTGAAGATCGAGTATGAAATCCTCGACGCGCAGAGCGGCCAGGTGCTGACCCGCGCGATGACCATCCAGGTCGCGGTGGACGCGGCCAGCAAGGAAATGCTCTACCAATGCCCGCCGGTACTGTGGGAACGCCTCGGAGTGCCTGCACCGTGAACACCCTTGTCCGTCTTTCGAGCGTGCTGCTGTGCGCGCTGATCTTCGTTGCCGCACCACAGGTGCAGGCCGCCGACCCCGCCATCGATGCGATTACCCAGGCGGTGGCGCAGCCGGAGGTACTGCGTGGCCAGTTCAGCCAGGAAAAGCAGGTCAGCGGCTTCAAGAACCCGCTGCGCTCGCAGGGCCAGTTCGTGGTCGCGCGCCAGCACGGCGTGATCTGGACCACGCTCAAGCCGTTCCCTTCCGAAGTGGTGGTCACTGCCGACCGCATCCTCAGCCGCCAGCGCGATGGCAGCACCCGTGTCGAGCTCGACGCACGGCAGCAGCCGGCGATGCGTTCGGTGAACGCGATCATGTTCGCGCTGATGAGCGGCGACGTGCAGGCGCTGTCGAGCCAGTTCAATGTGGCGGCCAGCCGCGAAGGGCAGGGCTGGCGGCTGCGCCTGACGCCGAAGTCGGCGATGCTGGCCAAGGCCTTCCAGTCGCTGACCCTGCAGGGTGACCGCTACGTGCGCCAGGTCGAGATCGTCGAGGCCAACAAGGACCGCACGCAGATCCAGTTCAGCGCGCTGAGCGAGGCACCGGCCACCCTCAGCGCCGACGAGGCACGCCGCTTTGAGTGAGGCCGTCGCATCGAACGCAGCGGCGCGACTGCGGCGCTGGTGGCACTGGCTGGGCATCGCCTGGCTGGTGCTGCTGCTGGGCTTGGGCGCGCAGCAGTGGCACCTGTGGAGCCAGCAGTCGCGGATCGACACCGACATCCTCGCGCTGCTGCCGCAGGATGCCCATGACCGCCTGTTGAGCGACGTCACCCGGCGCATTGCCGACGGCAGCTCGCGGCAGGTGGTGGTGCTGCTGGGCAGCAAGGATGGCGCTGCCGCCAAGCGCGCGCAGGCGGCCTTCGCTGCGGCCATGGCCGAGGACGTCGACCATGCATTGCTGGTGCCCAGTGGTTCGATCGAAGGCTGGTTCGACGAGGCGCGCGCGTTCTACGCGCCGTACCGCGACCGCCTGCTGACACCGGCCCAGCGCGAGCAGCTGCAGGGCAGCGAGCCGGGCGCGCTGGCCGAGCAGGCGCTGGCTGCACTGTATGGCCCGATGGGCGCCCCGCGCCTGACCGACTGGCGGCAAGACCCGCTGTCGCTGTGGCCGCAATGGTGGCAGCAGCAGGCGCAGGGTTCGGGGTTGCGGCTGGGCGATGACGGCCTGCTCGAAGCCGAGGGCAGGCACTGGGCCGTGCTGCAGTTCGATACGCCGGGGTCGGCGTTCCAGCTGGATGGCGAGCGCCATCTCGACGGCCTGCTGGAACGTGCCGGGCAGGCCGCCAGGGCGGCAGCGCCGGAGCTGGAAATCCTGCATGCCGGCGTGCCGTTGCATGCCGAGGCGGCCGCGGTGCAGGCCAACCGTGAGATCAATACCATCGGCTGGGGCTCGCTGGCTGCGGTGCTGCTGCTGGTGTGGCTGGCGTTCCGTTCGCTGCGGCCGATCCTGCTGGTCGCAGCGTCGTTGCTGATCGGTTGTGGCGTGGCGCTGGCGGTGACCGTGCTGGTGTTCGGCAAGGTGCACGTGCTCACCCTGGTGTTCGGTGCATCGCTGGTGGGCGTGGCCGAGGATTACGGCATCCACTGGTTTGCGTCGCGCCAGGCCGAGCCGGCCGATCGCCGCTGGAAACTGCTGCGGCACCTGCTGCCGGGCCTGTGGCTGGCCCTGCTGACCAGCGCGCTGGCCTACCTGGCACTGGGCCTGGCGCCGTTCCCGGGCCTGCGCCAGATGGCGCTGTTCTCGGTGGTCGGCCTGGCGGCCGCGTTCCTCACGGTGATCTTCTGGTTCCCGTGGCTGGATGGCGGCGAGATCCGCAAGACCCGTTTCTCGCAGTGGCTGGGCAACACGCTGGAGCGCTTCCCGCGCCTGCAGGGGCGCCGGCCGGTGATGGTGTTCCTCGGTGCCACCGTGGTGCTTTCGGCCATCGGCATCGCCCGCCTGCACAGCGACGACGACCTGCGCAGCCTGCAGTCCTCGCCGCCGGCGTTGATGGCCCAGCAGATCCGCCTGAGCCAGTTGCTGGGCATGCCCAGCCCGGCGCAGTTCTACCTCGTGCAGGGCAGCGACGCTGCGCAGCTGCTGCAGCGCGAAGAGGCGCTGACCGGACGCCTGCGTGCGCTGGCCGCCGACAAGCGCATCGGCGGTTACCGCGCGATCAGTGACTGGCTGCCGTCGCCGGCACGCCAGCAGGCCGACGCCGCGCTGACCGCCAAGGTGGAACCGGGCGTGCTGCAGGCCGTGTCCGATGCAGTCGGAGAACCCTTGCCGCGCCCGGACTTCGCCACCACGCCGCTGACCGCCGAGGCGTTCCTGGCCTCGCCGGCGTCGCAGCCGTTCCGCTACCTGTGGGTGGGTGAGGTCGGCGGGCAGATGATCAGCGTGGTGATGGTCGACGACCTGTCGCGCGCCGATGCGCTGGCGACCCTGCGTGGCGCGGCCGAGGGCTTGCCCGGCGTGCGCTGGGTGGATCGCACCGCCGACTTCTCGCAGCTGCTGGGCCACTACCGCAAGCTGATGGGGGGGCTGCTGCTGGTCGGCATCGTGCTGGTGTTCGGTGCGCTGTGGCTGCGCTACCGCCGCCAGGCCTGGCGCGTGTTCGCACCGACCCTGGTTGCCGGTGCGTTGACCCTGGGCCTGCTGGGCCTGTTCGGCCAGCCGCTGCAGCTGTTCAACGTGCTGGCGCTGATGCTGCTGCTGGGCATGGGCATCGACTACGGCATCTTCCTGATCGAGCACCGCGGCGACGCCAGCGCGTGGCTGGCCGTGTGCGTGGGCGCGGCCAGCACCTGGCTGTCGTTCGGCCTGCTCGGCCTGTCGCAGACGCCGGCGCTGCGCGCCTTCGGCCTGACCCTGTTGTTCGGCATCGGCCTGGTCTGGCTGATCTCGCCGCTGTTCCGGCCGCCGCCGCACGAGCTGCCGCCGGCCTGACCGCGGTTTTCCCGACTTTCTTTTTTCCACTTGATCGAGCAACAAGGACGCACCGATGAACACTGCTGTGGATGCTGTCGAACGTACCGAGATCCTGATCATCGGCGCCGGACCGGCCGGCTCGGTGGCCGCGGCGATGCTGCGCCAGCAGGGCCGCCAGGTCCTGATGCTGGAACGCCAGCAGTTCCCGCGCTTTTCCATCGGCGAAAGCCTGCTGCCGCAGAGCATGGAGTACATCGAGGCGGCCGGCCTGCTGCAGGACGTGGTCGAGGCGGGCTTCCAGCACAAGAACGGGGCCGCCTTCGTGCACGGCGAAGCGCGTACCGCATTCGACTTCAGGAAGAAGTTCTCGCCGGGCTGGGGCACCACCTATCAGGTGCAGCGCGCCGACTTCGACAACGTGCTGGCGCGCGGTGCCGAGCGCATGGGGGCCACGCTGCGTTTCGGCGACGAGGTGCTGTCGGTCGAGCCCGGCGAGCAGCCGGCGGTGACGGTGCGCCGCCCGGACGGCAGCGAGTACCGCATCGAGGCCGATTTCATCCTCGACGCCTCGGGCTTCGCGCGCCTGCTGCCGCGCCTGCTGCAGCTGGAGTCGCCGTCCAACTTCCCGGTGCGCGGCGCGATCTTCTGCCATGTGCGCGACAACATCCCGGCCGAAGCGGACTTCGATCGCAACAAGATCCTGATCACCACCCACCCCGAGCACGTCGACGTCTGGTACTGGACGATCCCGTTCTCCAACGGCTGCTGCTCGCTGGGCGTGGTCGCCGAGCCGTCGTTCTTCGAGCGCTACGACGGCGACGACCTGCAGAAACTGCAGGCGATCGTCGGCGAGGATCCGAACCTGACCCGGCTGCTGGCCAATGCCGAATGGGCGGTGCTGCCGGTACGCCGCATCACCGGCTACTCGGCCAATGTCAGTTCGTTGTGGGGACCGGGCTATGCCCTGCTGGGCAATGCCGGCGAGTTCCTCGACCCGGTGTTCTCGTCCGGCGTGACCATCGCCTTCAAGTCCGCGCAGCTGGCCAGCGCATGCCTGGCGCGCCGCTATGCCGGCGAAGCCGTGGACTGGGAAGCGGAGTTCTCGGTCCCGCTGCGGGCGGGCGTGAAGACCTTCCGCCGCTTCGTCGAAAGCTGGTACGAAGGCGGTTTCCAGAAGATCATCTACCACCCGCAGCAGCAGCCCGAAGTGCGCGACATGATCAGCTCCATCCTGGCCGGTTACGCCTGGGACACCAACAACCCGTACGTGGCCGATGACAGTGGCCGCCGGATGCGCGTGCTGGAGCAGCTGTGCGGCGCCTGATCGCCCCTGCCACGGCACTGCTGCTGAGCCTGCTGCTGGCGGCCTGCGCCGGCCGCATGCCGAAGCCGTTGGTGGAACTGCCGCCGCTGCGCCTGTCGCCGGCCAGCCTGCCGGCGCCGCTGGCGTTGCAGCAGCAGCTGCATTTCCGTTTCGGCAGCCATGAACGCGACCTCGATGCGCTGCTGGAAGCCGATGCGCAGCAGGTGCAGCTGGCCGTGCAGGCGATGGGCCAGACCGGTGTGCGCCTGCAGTGGGACGGCCAGCAGCTGACCCAGCAGCGCGCGCCGTGGCTGCCGCCGCAGGTGCGCGCCGAGCGCGTGCTGGATGACCTGCAGTTCGCGTTGTGGCCGACCGCGGCCATCGCCGCCGCGCTGCCGGCCGGCTGGCAGGTCCGTGACGATGGTCATCAGCGCAGCCTGTCGCGCGATGGCACGGTGTGGCTGCAGCTACTGCGCCTGGACGATGGCAGCGTGCAGCTGGACAACCGGGCCGAAGGCTATGCGCTGCGCATCGAATCGATCGACATGGCCGGGCCGGATCGATGAGTTCACCGATCTACCTGAACGACCTGGGCGTGGTCTGCGCGCTCGGCGATGGCCGCGACGCGGTGGCGTCGGCGATGTTCGCCGGCGTGCCGGGCGGGCTCAGCGACAACGATACCCTGCTGCCGGGACACACCCTGGCGCTGGGGCAGGTGCGTACACCGCTGCCGACGCTGGAAGAACTGCCGGCCGCCCTGCGCGGGCGCAACAACGCCCTGCTTGACGTGGCGCTGGCGCAGATCGCACCGGCGGTGGCCGCCGCGATCGCCCGCCACGGCGCCGAACGCGTGGCGGTCGTGCTGGGCACCAGTACCTCGGGCATCGGTGAATCCGAGCAGGCCCTGCGCACCCATGCCGAACAGGGCCAATGGCCGCCCGGGTTCGATTACGCCCAGCAGGAAATGGGCACCGCCGCGCAGTTCGTGCGCCAGCGCAGTGGCGCGCAGGGCCCGGCATGGACGCTGTCCACCGCCTGCTCGTCCAGCGCCAAGGCCTTGATGTCGGCCGCACGCATGCTGCGCGCGGGCATCGTCGATGCAGTGATCGCCGGCGGTGCCGATTCGCTGTGCCGCTTCACCGTGGCCGGCTTCAGCGCGCTGGAATCGGTCTCGGCGCTGCGCTGCAATCCATTCTCGCAGCATCGCGCCGGCATCAACATCGGCGAGGGCGCCGCGCTGTTCCTGCTCACCCGCGAGCCCGGCCCGGTATGCCTGGCCGGCTGGGGTGAGTCGGCCGACGCGCACCACATGTCCGCCCCCGACCCGCAGGGGCTTGGCGCCATCGATGCCCTGCAGCAGGCGTTGCTGCGCGCCGGCTGGGCGGCCGATGAGGTGGACTACGTGAACCTGCATGGCACCGCCACCGGCCACAACGATGCGATGGAAAGCCTGGCGGTGGCGCAGGTGCTGGGCAACGGCGTGCCGGCCAGTTCAACCAAACCGCTGACCGGCCACACGCTGGGTGCTTCGGGCGCGATCGAGGCAGCGCTGTGCTGGATCGTGCTGGCCGAGAACCCGCAGCAGCAGCTGCCACCTCACTGGTGGGACGGCGTGGCCGACCCCGCATTGCCGGTGTTGCCGCTGGTCGCACCGGCCACCCGCCTGGCGCATCCGGCGCGGCGGGTACTGAGCAATTCGTTTGCATTCGGCGGCAGCAATGCCGTGCTGGCGCTGGAGCGTCGATGAACACGCTGTACGCGATCGAAGAGGTGGTGCCGCACCGCCAGGACATGTGCCTGCTGGAGCGCATCACGCACTGGGACCAGGACACCATCGAGGCCGAACTGGTGGTGCCCGACGCGGGCCTGTTCGTCGAGGAGGGCCAGGTGCCGGCGTGGGTCGGGATCGAATACATGGCGCAGGCCATCGCGGCCTGGGCCGGTTGCCGTGCGCGTGCGGCCGGCAAGCCGCCGCAGTTGGGCTTCCTGCTTGGCAGCCGCCGCTACAGCAGCCCGCGCAGCAGCTTTCCCAGCGGATCGCGGCTGCGCGTGCAGGCGCGCTGCGAGCTGTTGGGCGACAATGGATTGGGGATGTTCGCCTGCCGCATCCTGGCAGGCGAGGACGAATGGGCGACAGCCAACGTGTCGGTGTTCGAACCGGCCGACGCGATGGCCTATCTGGAGAGTGGACAGGCATGACAGGGAATCGAAGCGTGCTGGTGACCGGCGCCAGCCGGGGCATTGGCCGGGCCATCGCGCTGCGCATCGCGCGTGACGGCTTCGACGTGGTGGTGCATTGCCGCAGCCGCGTGGATGAAGCGCAGGCGGTGGTCGCCGAGATCGAGGCACTGGGCCAGCAGGCCCGCGTGCTGGTGTTCGACGTGGCCGACCGCGCGTCTGCGCGGGCCGCGCTGGAGGCCGATGTCGAAGCGCATGGCGCGTACTACGGCGTGGTCTGCAATGCCGGCATCGCCCGTGACGGCGCCTTCCCGGCGTTGTCGGCCGACGACTGGGACCAGGTCATCCACACCAACCTGGATGGCTTCTACAACGTGCTGCATCCCCTGATCATGCCGATGGTGCGGCGGCGCAAGCCGGGCCGCATCGTCACCCTGTCGTCGGTATCCGGGCTCGCCGGGAACCGCGGGCAGGTCAACTACAGCGCCGCCAAGGCCGGCATCATCGGGGCCACCAAGGCGCTGGCGCTGGAACTGGCCAGCCGCCAGATCACCGTCAATTGCGTGGCCCCGGGCCTGATCGAGACCGAAATGCTCAACGATGAAGTGGTTGAACACGCGCTCAAGCTGATTCCCGCCGGCCGCGTCGGTCGTCCCGACGAAGTGGCGGCGACGGTGGCGTTCCTGCTGTCCGAGCCGGCCGGCTACATCACCCGCCAGGTGATCTCGGTGAACGGAGGCATGATCTGATGGCCGCCGATCGTCGCGTGGTGGTCACCGGCGCCGCCGCCATCAGTCCGCTCGGCCACGACTGGTCCACCATCGAAGCGCACCTGCGCAGCTGCCGCAATGCCGTGCGTGCAATGCCCGAGTGGGATGTGTATGCCGGCCTGAACACCAAGCTGGCCGCGCCGGCGCAGGACTTCGAGCTGCCGCCGAACTACAACCGCAAGACCACCCGCTCGATGGGCAAGGTCGCGATCATGTCGGTGCGTGCCACCGAGGTGGCGCTGCGCGAGGCAGGCCTGCACGAGCACCCGGTGCTGCGCAGCGGCCGTACCGGCGTGGCCTATGGTTCCTCGTCGGGCAGCCATGAGGCCACCGGTGAATTCGGGCGCATGCTCAACGAGTTCACCACCGATGGCATCAGTGCCACCACCTACCTGAAGATGATGAGCCACACCGCGCCGGTCAACATCGGCGTGTTCTTCGGCCTGTCCGGGCGCGTGTACACGACGTCCAGTGCCTGCACTTCCGGCAGCCAGGGCGTGGGTGCGGCCTATGAAGCGATCCGCAGCGGCAAGCAGACGGTGATGGTGGCCGGCGGTGCCGAGCAGCTCGATGCCACCGCTGCGGCGGTGTTCGACACGCTGTTCGCCACCAGCGTGCGCAATGACGCGCCGCAGACCACGCCGCGCCCGTTCGATGCCGGCCGTGATGGCCTGGTACTGGGCGAGGGCGCCTGCACGCTGATCCTGGAGGACCTGGAACACGCGCAGGCGCGTGGCGCCACCATCCTGGCCGAGGTGGTCGGCTACGGCACCAACAGCGATGGCCAGCACGTCACCCAGCCCAGCGCCGACACCATGGCCCAGGCCATGCGCCTGGCGCTGGAAGATGCCGGCCTGGACGCGGCGCAGATCGACTACGTCAACGCGCACGGCACCGCCACCGACCACGGTGACATCGCCGAAACCCAGGCCACCGCGCAGGTGTTCGGCAACCGCGTGCCGATCAGCTCGCTGAAGAGCTACGTCGGCCACATGCTGGGTGCCTGTGGCGCGTTCGAGGCCTGGGTGAGCATCGAGATGATGCGCGCCGGCTGGTTCGCGCCCACCCTGAACCTGGCCGAGGTCGACCCGCGCTGTGGCCAGCTCGACTTCATCACCGGGCAGGGCCGCGAGCTGCAGGCCGAGTACGTGATGAGCAACAACTTCGCTTTCGGCGGCATCAACACCTCGCTGGTGTTCCGCCGCTGGCGCGAGTGACCCACCGTCCCACCGCACTGTTTCCGCTACCCACCCGCACCCCTGACAAGGAGAAGTTTCGATGCGCCGCACTCTCATGATCGCCACTGCCACCGCGCTGCTGGCCCTGACCTCCACCGCCTCTGCCCGCGACACGCGTGTCGAACAGTCCCTGCAGGAACTGGTCAATTCGCAGGCCGCCAAGGACGCCGGCATTGACGGCAGCGTGCGCTTCTACCTGGCCGGCCAGCCGGTCAGCGTGCAGCAGCGCCTGGGCGAAGACGTGACCAACAAGAAGACCAACGCGGCCAACAAGAGCGATGCCGAGGCCTGCCGCTGGGTCGCGCTGTCGGCGCTGCGCGCGCTGCAGGACGGTGCCAAGTCGCGCGGCGCCAACGCCGTGGTCGACATCGTCAGCTACTACAAGAAGAACGAGTTCAAGAGCAGCACCAACTACGAGTGCTACGCCGGCGCCATCCTCGCCGGTGTCGCGCTGAAGGGCACCTACGCCAAGGTCAAGTAAGCGCCCGTGTGGCGGCGGCGCTGGCTGAACGTCGCCGCCACATTGCTGAACCCCGCCGGGGAAACGCCGCCGATCACGCCGCCATCGTCGGCCGACGGCTTTCCCCGCTGTCGGCTTTCCGACACAATCATGGCTCTTCCCGGGTTATCGTCCCGCGGACATGCACGCCTACGTCTATAAAAGCCAACTCAAGCCGGACACCTACGTCTACGTTCCCCGACGCGATGATTTCAGTGCGCTGCCCGCGCCGCTGCTGAGCTCGCTGGGGGCGCTCGCCTTCGTCCTGGAAGTGGCCCTGGATGCCCAGCGCCGCCTGGCCCAGGCCGATCCGGAAAAGGTCCGCAGTGAAATGAGCGAACGCGGGTTCTATCTGCAGGTGCCGCCGTCGGTGGCCAGCCTGATGCCGCGTCACTATGACTGACGCCTCCCGACCGCGCGTCCTGTCGATCGCCTTCGCCGCCGGTGCCGTGCTGGCGCTGGGCGCCGCAGTGGGCGGCGTTCCGGGTGCCCTGCTTGCCGCATTGGCGCAGCCGGCGTTCGCGCTGGGGGTGTCGTGGTGGCGCCGCAGCCGCGCGCTGCGGCCGCTGGCGCTGGTGGCTCGCCAGGACCTGCCGGCGCTGCTGGCGCTGTGGGCCGCTGCGCCGCTGCTGCTGGCCCTGCTGCTGGCCTGGCCGTTGGCGGCACTGCGTGACAGCGGCAGCCTGGCTGCGGTGCTGGGCCTGAGCGTGCTGGTCAGTGCCGGCCTGCTGGCGGCCTGGCGCACCTGGCCGCTGTGGAACGATGTCGAACGCCTGGATGGCAGCCTGGCCCAGCACTGGCAGGCGCTGGCCGGCCGCGACCTGACCGCCTGGCGTGGTCTTGGCGTGGCCGCGCTGGTGATCGCCTTGGCCGCACTGGTGGTGCTGCCGGCCTGGCCGGGCCTGTTGCCGGACAGCGCACGCTGGCCGGCTGCGCTGGCGGTGGTGGTGCTGTCGCCGCTGCTGCACCTGCTGCTGCAGCGGGTCGCGCCCGCGCCGCTGGTGGCGTTGCGGCCCAGCCCGTTGGCGGCGGCCAGCAGCGACCACGAACCGATGTTCGCAGCGGTGGCGGACACCGCGCCGCTGGAAGCCATGGCGCCGCAGGAACTGACCCCTGCGCTGTATGAAGCCGCCCGCCACGGCCGCGTCGACCGTGCCCTGCAGCTGCTGCAGGCCGGCGCCGACCCCTACGCGCTGCCGGACCCGGACTGGCGTGACCAGCGCAGCCTGGCGGTGCTGGCCGCAGTGCTGCCGGACCTGCGCCTGCTGCGCGAACTGATTGCCCGCGGCGTCGATGTGAATGCGCCCCACCGGGGCATGACGCCGCTGTTGGCGGCCACCCGCGACAGCTGGCATGGCCGTCCCGAAGCGGTGATGACCCTGCTCGCCAACGGCGCCGATTCGCGCGCCACCGACAGCGACGGCAACACCCCGCTGCACCATGCCGCGCGCAGTTCCGACCCGGGTGTGGCGGCGTTGCTGCGCGATGCCGCAGCCGAAGTGGATGCACTCAACCGCGACGGCTGGTCGCCGCTGGCGGTGGCCTGCCAGGTCGGCAACTGGCGCCTGGCCCGCTTCCTGCTCGAGCGCGGTGCACGCAGCGAACCGGCCGAGGGCACCCCGGTGCTGCTGGCCGCCGCCGCCACCGAGGACGACGATCCGGCCGGCGTGCAGCTGCTGCTCAAGCACAAGGCACGCGCCGACGCGCGTGATCGCCAGCGCCGCAGCGCGCTGCACGAGGCAGCGCTGGCCGGCCACGTGGAGATCATCGGCGTGCTGCTGGGCGCCGGCGCCAACCTGGAAGCGCGCGATGCACTGGGCCGCACGCCGTGGCTGGAAGCCGCCCGTGCCGGTCGTGCCGCCGTGGTCGAGCACCTGCTGCCGCACAAGCCGGACCTGGTCGCGGTGGACGGCGAAGGCCGCAATGCGGTGCAGCTGGCGGTGATGGCCGAGGATGTCTCGCCGCTGCTGATCAAGCGCCTGGTCGAACTGGGCATCGCCGCCGACGCCACCGACCCGGTCGGCCGCCGCGCGGTGGACTACGCGGCCGAAGCGGGCCGCTGGGCGATCGTGGCCCTGCTGGACCCGTCCTATCCGCTGCCGGCAGCCGTCAGTGATGGGCTGGCCGAGCGCGGTGAAGCGGCCAGCGCCAGCGGCCTGTTGCCGGACCGTCCGCCGCTGACCCTGCTGCGCGAAGCGCTGGGCTTCGGCAACACCGATGGCATGGCCGCGCTGGCCAAGCTGTGCCAGCCGGAGGAACTCGGCGGCCTGCTGCTCGATCCGGAGCTGGCACTGGAGCCGCGCGCGGTCGATTGGCTGCTGGCCCACGGTGCCGACCCCTATGTGCGCGACGCCTGCGCCGATACGCCGATGTTCGCGCTGCTGTCGCGCGGGATCGACGCGGTGCCGGCGCTGCAGGTGATGCTGCAGCGCGGCCTGTCACCGGCCGGCCGCGGTGGGCTGGCACGCTTCCTGGCCGCCTGCGCGCAGCACGACCAGGCCGCCCGCGGCCTGGAACAGCTGGCGCTGGAACTGCTGGAACGTGGCGCGGACCCGTTCGCAGCCTCGCCGGCCGGTGACCCACCGCTGTCGCTGGCGGTACGCCTGGGCTGGCTGCGCCTGCAGCAGGCCCTGCTCAAGGCGGGCGTCGATCGCGAGGCGCGCGACAGTCATGGCATGACCGCACTGCACCTGGCCACCGCCCTGGCCCGCGAGGGCGCACTGAAGCTGCTGGTGCAGCACGGTGCCTCGCCGGAAGCGCGTGCTGCCGACGGCCAGACGCCGCTGGGCGTGGCGCTGTCGATCGGCCGCCGCGATCTGGCCGACTGGCTGGACTGGCGGGTGTGGCCGCTGCCGCGCCGTACCCTGCGCGAAGCGGATCTGCCGGCCGCGGCCATGGCCGGCGATGTTGACGCGGTGCGTCGCCTGATCGATCTGGGATTTGCCGTCGACGCCGTCGATGCACAGGGCTGCACGGCACTGCTGCGTGCCGCCGGCGGTGGCCACCTGGCGGTGACCGACCTGCTGCTGGCACGCGGCGCCGATCCGCAGCACGCTGCCGCCAGTGGCGCGACGCCGTTGTCGGCCGCGGTCAGCATGCGCCAGGTGGACATTGTCTCGGCTCTGCTTGATGCCGGCGCCAAGCTGGAACACCGCCTGCCGGGCGGGGTGACCGTGCTGATGCTGGCCTCGGCGCTGGGCCTGCCGGACATCGCCGCGCGCCTGCTCACCGCCGGTGCCGACGTGCATGCCGGTGACGCGCAGCAACTGGGGCCGCTGCACTGTGCCGCGCTGTATGGCTTCAGCGCCCGCGACCGCTCCCGCCTGCTGGCCCTGCTCGACACCCTGCTGCTGGCCGGTGCCGAACCGGACCAGGCGGCGGCGGGCTCGGTCACGCCGTTGCTGCTGCTGCTGGGCGCACGTGCCGAGCCGGGCACCGCCTGCGACGAGCAGGTGGTGATGGCGGCGGTGGAACGGCTTCTGGATGAGGACGTCAGCCTGGACGTGCGTGACCCGCGCGGCTTCGGTCCGCTGCACCTGGCTGCGCTGCATGGCCTGCCGTTGCTGGTGCAGCGTCTGCTGCGTGCCGGTGCCGATCCGGAAGCGCGGGACAGCCTCAACCGCAGCCCGCGCGAGATCGCAGTGATGCGCGGCTTCATCGACGTGGCCGGCGAATTCGAACCGCGCGTGCCGGGTGTCTCGTCGATGGCGCGGTTCCTGCGCGACAACGGCTGAGGGTCGGGGTCGGAATCCGCAGTAGGTAGTGCCGGCCGCTGGCCGGCAATCTCCTGAGGCCTCCGGGATACCGAGGCTGCCGGCCAGCGGCCGGCACTACCGGGTCCGTCCTCGATCGGCACTCCTACGTGTCGTCGCTTTCCGCGTCGGCCTCGAACAGGTGCATCAGGTCATTGCGTGCATCGCGCGAGGTCTGGATCACCGCCGCCTCGTCGTCGTACACCAGATACTGGTCGCGCAGCAGCTGTTCGTCGTGTTCGCGGAAGCGTTGCACATGGCGCTCGGCCACGTCCGGTGCCACGCCCAGCGCGGTCAACACGCGGCCGCTCATCTCCAGGCTGGTACCGAACACCTCGCGGAACGGCTCGGCCGACATGTCCATCAGGCGCCACGCATGCTGGCGATTGCGCGCGCGCGCCAGCACTTTCGCGTCCGGGTACAGCCGGCGCACCATGCGCACGGCGCGCAGGTTGGTCTCCGGGTCGTCCACGGTGATCACGAACACATCGATGTGCTCGCCGCCGGCGGCGCGCAGCATCTCCGGCCGGGTCGGATCGCCGTAGTAGAGCTGGTTGCCGAAGCGGCGCAGGTCGGCCACGGTGTCCGGGTTCGCCTCCAGCGCCACGAACGGCACTTTCTGCGCGGTCAGCAGGCGCGCGATCACCTGGCCGAAACGCCCCATGCCGGCGATCAGCACCTTGGGCCGGTTGTCGGGTGCCACCTTGTCGGCCTCGGCCGCCTCGCGCGGTGTGGTCTTCTCCTGGCCGAGCAGCTTGAGCAGCACGATCATCAGCAGCGGCGTGATCGCCATCGACAGGCCGACGATGGCCACCAGCCGGTCGTGGTTGGCATTGCCCAGCAGGTGCGCGCGCTGCGCTTCGTTGAACACCACGAAGGCGAATTCGCCCCCCAGCCACAGCACACTGCCCAGCAGCAGCGACTGTCGCCGGCTGAGCCGGGCGATGCGGCCGATCACGTACAGCAGGCTGAATTTGACCACCAGCAGGATCGCGACGCCGGCCGCGATCAGCCAGGGCTCGGCGGCAATGCGGTCAAGGTCGATGCCCATGCCCACGGCAATGAAGAACAGGCCCAGCAGCAGGCCCTTGAACGGCTCGATCTGCGCTTCCAGTTCATGCCGGAATTCCGAATCGGACAGCAGCACGCCGGCCAGGAACGCGCCCAGGCTGGGGCTGAGGCCGGCTTCCTGCATGAACCAGGCGGTGCCCAGCACCACCAGCAGGGCGGTGGCGGTGAACACTTCCGGGCTGCGGGTGCGCGCGATGATGCCAAATACCCGGCGCAGGACCGGCCGCCCGCACAGGATCACCACGGCCAGCGCGCCCAGCGCCACCATTGCATCCTCGATGCGCAGGGTCTCGTTCTTCACCCCGCCCAGCAGCGGGATGGCCGCCAGCAGCGGAATCGCGATCAGGTCCTGGAACAGCAGGATGGCAAAGCCCAGCCGGCCATGGTCGCTGTTGATCGCCTTATGCTCGGACAGCAGCTGCAGGCCCACCGCGGTGGACGACAGCGCCAGCGCCACGCCCACCACCAGCGCGCTCTTCCACTGGAAATGGTCGAGCAGCAGCAGGCCGCCGAGCACCAGCCCGGACAGCGCCACCTGCGCCGCACCGGCACCGAACACGGAGCGCCGCATCACCTTCAGGCGCGCCGGCGACAGCTCCAGGCCGATCACGAACAGCAGCATCACCACCCCGATCTCGGCCGCGCCGAGGATGCGGTCGGCGTCCTGCACGAAGCCCAACCCGTCCGGGCCCAGCACCACGCCCGCCGCCAGATAGCCCAGCACCGCGCCGAAGCCGAACTTCTTGAACACCGGCACGGCGATGACCGCTGCCAGCAACAGCACCAGGGCCAGTTCCAGACCACCGCTATGCATGGGAATACCTGGTCATCGGGGAAGCCCGCAGTGCGTCCGTTCGGGGGAAAGGCGTGGCGAGCGCCACGGCCCCATTATGCGCGCCGGCCGGTGCAGGCACGAGAACAACCTGCCATGCCGGCGCCTGGCGCAGGGCCAGCGGGTTGACCTGCATGGCGCGCGGGTCCAGACTGCCCGCCGCTGGCGGCCCGACCGCCGGCACACGCATCCCGGAGTCCCCAACCCATGTCCAGCGACAGTAGAAGTCGACCTCGTTCGACGCCAGCGATGGCCACCGCCTGACATCGGGACGGTCTGCCTGCGTTGGCGTTGCGCGAGGTCGCACCCCACAAGGCAGAACCGATGAACCAGAAGCAATTGCTGCGCCCGGTGGCCGATGCCGCTGCCCTGGCCGCACCACTGGCGAACTACAACACCGCCGATGCGGTGGAATTCCTCAACACGCTGGAACTGACCCGCGCCGCGGAAACGCTGGCCGCGCTGCCGTTGCCGCGTGCAGTGAAAATGCTGGAAGCACCCGAGCTGCAGCGCAGCGGCGAGCTGGTGGCCGCGCTGCCACCGGCCCGCGCCGCCGCCCTGCTGGGGCTGATGGCCGATGACCGCGCCACCGACATCGTCCACGAGCTGGATGAGGAAGAGCGCGCACGGCTGATCCCGCTGCTGGGCAGCGACGCCCGCCAGGTCATCCAGAAGCTGCTGAGCTACCCGCCGAACACCGCCGGCGCGCTGATGACCACCGAATACGTGGCGGTGCCCGCCAGCTGGACCGTGGCGCAGACCCTGCAGCACATCCGCCAGGTCGAGCGCACGCGTGAAACGGTGTACGCGATCTACGTGCTGGACCCGGCCAGCCAGCAGCTGCAGCAGGTGGTGACCATGCGCCGGCTGATCACCGGCCTGCCGGAGGAGTCGATCCTGGACGTGGCCCAGGTCAATCCGCCGGTGACAGTGGATGCACTGATGGACCAGGAGGAAGTCGCGCGGCTGATCCGCCGCCACGACCTGCTGGCGATCCCGGTGGTCGATGCGCAGCAGCAGATGCTGGGCATCGTCACCGTGGACGACGTGCTCGACGCGCTGATCGAGGAATCCACCGAGGACGCGCACAAGTTCGGCGGCATGGAAGCCTTGGACAAGCCGTACATGCAGATCGGCTTCTTCGAGATGCTGCGCAAGCGCGCCGGTTGGCTGAGCGTGCTGTTCCTGGGCGAGATGCTGACCGCCAGCGCGATGCAGCACTACGAGGACGAACTGGCGCGGGCGGTGGTGCTGACCCTGTTCATTCCGCTGATCATGAGCTCGGGTGGCAACTCCGGCTCGCAGGCCACGTCGCTGCTGATCCGCAGCCTGGCACTGCGCGAGCTGCGCCTGCGCGACTGGTGGAAGGTGGCCTTGCGCGAGATTCCGACCGGCATGGTGCTCGGCGCGATCCTCGGCTGCCTGGCCATCGTGCGCATCGTGATCTGGCAGCTGGGCGGCCTGCATGACTACGGCGAGCACTGGATCCTGCTGGCAATCACCATCGGCGCTGCACTGGTCGGCATCGTCACCTTCGGCTCGCTGTCCGGCTCGATGCTGCCCTTCGTCCTGAAGCGGCTCGGCTTCGATCCGGCCAGCGCCTCGGCGCCGTTCGTGGCCACCCTGGTGGATGTCACTGGCCTGGTGATCTATTTCAGCATCGCCGCGCTGATCCTGCACGGCACGCTGCTGTAACGAAAAAAGGGGACGGAGGGGATTAAGTCGTTTGTGCACAAACGACTTAATCCCCTCCGTCCCCTTTTTTGGGTACCGTAGGCGCATGAGTACCTACCACCTGCAGTCCGTGTTCCATCCGCAGTCGGTCGCGGTGATCGGTGGCAGCCCGCGTGAGCGCTCGGCCGGCCGTGCGGTGATGCGCAACCTGCGCGGCACCGGCTTCCCCGGCAAGGTGGCGTGGATCAACCCGCGGCACGCCGAGATCGATGGCATCCGCACGGTCAAGCGGCTGAAGGACCTGGACTGGGTGCCTGACCTGGTGGTGATCACGGCACCAGCGGCAATCGTGCCGCAGGTGGTGCGCACCGCCGCCGAGCGCGGCGTGCAGGCCGCGATCATCCTGACCGCGCACCTGGGCGAAGGCCCCGGCTCGCTGTCGGCGCAGGTGGAAGCGGTGGCGCGCAAGCATGGCCTGCGCATCCTCGGCCCGCATTGCCTGGGCGTGATCGCGCCGCACGCGCGGCTCAATGCCAGCATCGCCGCACATTTCCCGCAGGCCGGCGACCTCGCGCTGATCTCCGAATCCTCGGCCATTGCCGCCGCGCTGGTGGAGTGGGGCGTGGCGCGCTCGGTCGGGTTTTCCGCGGTGGTCTCGCTGGGCGACACGATGGACGTCGACTTCGGTGACCTGCTCGACTACTTCGCCACCGACTACCGCACCCGCGCCATCCTGCTCTACGTCGAGCAGATCAAGGATGCGCGCAAGTTCATGTCGGCCGCGCGTGCCGCCGCCCGCGCCAAGCCGGTGGTGGTGGTGAAGTCGGGCCGCGCCGAGCGCGTGCAGCCGGGCAGCCGCGATACCCATGTGCAGGCCCTGGCCCGCGCCGACGATGTGTACGGTGCAGCCTTCAACCGCGCCGGCCTGCTGCGCGTGGGCGCGCTGGACGAGCTGTTCACCGCCGCCGAATCGCTCGGGCGGCTGGGCACGTTCCCTGGCCGCCGCCTGGCCATCCTCAGCAATGGTGGCGGCGTCGGCCGCCTCGCCGTGGACCAGCTGATCGCGCTGCGTGGCACGCTGGCCACCCTGTCCGACAGCACGGTGCAGAAGCTCGATGCGGTACTGCCGCAGGGCTGGTCGCGCAGCAATCCGGTCGACATCGTGGTCGATGCCGACGGCGAGCGCTATGCCGCGGCCATCGAAGCGCTGCTGGCCGACAACGAGAACGACGCGGTGATGGTGGTCAACGTCCCCACCGCATTCACGTCGTCTGCAGACGCTGCGCAGGCGCTCACCCGCACGCTCGGCCTGCGTCCGCGCCATCATCGCGACAAGCCGGTGTTCGCGGTGTGGCTGGGCAACGACGACCAGGCCACCGCCACGCTCAACGCCGCACGGGTGCCGACCTATCCGACCGAGGCCGAGGCGGTACGCGGCTTCCAGCATCTGGTGCGTTACCGCGAGGCGCAGAACGCATTGATGGAAACGCCGCCCAGCCTGCCGCAGGACTTCAACGTCGATGCGGCGGCCGCGCGCACGCTGGTCGATGCCGCGCTGGCCAATGGGCAGCAGTGGCTGGACCCGCTGGCCACGCACGAGCTGCTCAAGGCCTACGGCATTCCGTCCGCGCCGGTGATGCACGCGCGCGATGCGCACGAAGCGATGGACCTGGCGCAGCCACTGCTGGAACGCGGTGCGTCCGTAGCGCTGAAGATCCTGTCGCCGGACATTCCGCACAAGTCCGAAGTGGACGGCGTGCGCCTGAACCTGTCCACGCTGCCGGCGGTGCAGAGCGCGGCCAACGCGATCCTGTCACGTGCGCGCCAGTTGCGGCCGGCCGCGCGCATCGACGGCCTGCTGGTGCAGCCGACCATCGTGCGCCCGAAAGCGCGTGAGCTGATCGTCGGCATTGCCGATGACGCAACGTTCGGCCCGGTGATCGTGGTCGGTCGTGGCGGCACCGCAGTCGAGGTGATCAATGACAAGGCGCTGGCACTGCCGCCGCTCGACCTGCGCCTGGCCCATGAACTGATCGGCCAGACCCGCGCCTCGCGCATCCTCAAGGCCTACGGCGATGTGCCCGCCGCCGACGAGCGCGCACTGGCGCTGGCGCTGGTCAAGCTGGCGCAGCTGGCCGCCGACATTCCCGAAGTACGCACGCTGGACATCAACCCGCTGCTGGTCGACGGCAAGGGCATCCTCGCCCTCGACGCGCGCGTGGCGGTGGCGCCGTCGCGCATCCTGCACAAGGGCCGCGGCCATCCGCGCTTCTCGGTGTTCCCGTACCCGAAGGAGTGGGAGCGCACCATTGAACTGTCCGATGGCGGCCGCGCGTTCGTGCGCCCGGTGCGGCCGGAAGACGATGCGCTGTTCCGCGCGTTCTTCGCCCGCGTCAGCGACGAAGACCTGCGCCTGCGCTTCTTCCAGTCGGTGAAGCACTTCAGCCACGAATTCATCGCGCGCCTGACCCAGCTCGACTACGCGCGCTCGATTGCGCTGGTGGCGATCGAGCCGCGCAGTGGCGAAATGCTCGGCGCGGTGCGCCTGCACGCCGATGCCGATTACCACCGTGGCGAGTACGGCATCCTGATCCGCTCGGACCTGAAGGGCCATGGCATCGGCTGGCGGCTGATGGCGATCATGATCGAGTACGCCAAGTGGCTGGGGCTGGACGTGGTCGAAGGCCAGGTGCTGCGCGAGAACAGCACCATGCTGGCGATGTGCCAGAGCCTGGGCTTCAAGACCCGGCTGGACCCGGATGACCCGACAGTGATGGTGGTGACGCTGCCGGTGCAGCAGGTCGAGGTGCCCGACGTCCCGGTGTAGCGCCGAGCCCACGCTCGGCTGCCTAGCATCATACGGGCACGCCTGAGCCGAGCATGGGCTCGGCTCTACAGCTTCAACGCGTGGGTTCCACCACCACCGCCGTGCCGTAGCACAGCACCTCGGTCAGCCCGGTCATCACATCGGTGGCGTCGTAGCGCATGCCGATGATTGCGTTGGCACCCAGCTGCCGCGCGTGCTTGACCATGTCGCGGTAGGTTTCCTCGCGAGCCTGTTCGCACAGCTCGGTGTAGATGGTGATGTTGCCGCCGAAGATCGTCTGGATACCGCCGAGGAAGTTGCCGACGATCGAGCGCGAGCGTACGGTGATGCCGCGCACCACACCCAGGTTGCGCACGACGCGATGGCCGGGCAGCTCGAAGGCGGTGGTGACCCGCGAATCGTCGAAGCGCAGCGCGGGTGGGGTGGGGGTACCGCTGTTGTAGGGGTCTGCCATGGTCGCGTCCGTATCGGAGAGTCGAGCTTGCTCGACTCTACAACGCAACCGCCCGTTGCGGCATGGTTCCCTCACCGCACCGGCGCGACAATACCGCCATGACCGACCGTATCCCCCTGCTCCTGCTGCCTGGCCTGCTCAACGATGCCGAGCTGTGGCGCGCGCAGTTGGCTGACCTGGCCGACATCGCCGATTGCACGGTCGGCGACCAGACCCGTGGCGAAACCCTGCAGGCGGTGGCCGAGGACGTGCTCGCACAGGCACCGGCGCGCTTTGCGCTGGCTGGCTTCTCACTGGGCGGCTTCGTCGCCCAGCAGATCCTGCGCATTGCGCCAGAGCGCGTGCTGCAGCTGGCGCTGATCGATACCTCGATCCACGCCGATTCACCGGAACGTGCCGAGCAGCGCCGCAGCCAGCGCGCCAGCGTGCGCCTGCCCGGAAAGTTCCATGGTTTCGGTGATGTGCTGATGCGCAGCTACATCGATGCGTCGCGGCTGGACGACTACGTGCTGGTGCAGCGCGTGCGCGACATGACCGCCCGCCTCGGTGCGGACGTCTTCCTGCGGCAGAGCGCACTGGAGCGCCGTGACGGCCATGATGTGCTGGCTGGTTACCGCGATCCGCTGCTGATCGTGTGCGGCGCCAATGACCGGATCACGCCGTTGGCGGTAAGCGAAGAAATGCACGCGATGGTGCCGCACTCGCAGCTGGTGGTGGTGCCCGATTGTGGGCACCTGGCACCGATGGAAAAGCCGGAGGAGGTCAGTGCGGCAATGCGTGGGTGGTTGCTGCAGGCGCGGCACTGACGGGCTCGATGGGGGCGTCGTTCCAGCCCATCCGGTTGTAAAGATGGTAACGGAGAACGCCAATGCGCTCATGCAGCATCACCTCGACCAGCAGTAGATTGAATGTGGAGGGCAGCCACCCACGGGTGGCGCGGAGGCGGTCACTGGGGAGGCCTTCGGCCGCGATGCCGAAGTGACGGAAGTAGGTCAGGCTCCGCGTGAGATGAAGGCCCGAGGTGACCAGCACCACTCTCGAACTGTGATGACCGATGATTGCACTGCTGTTTCTGGCGTTCTGCCATGTGTTTGCGCTGGTGCGCTCGCGGACGATGTGCTCGGTGGGAACGCCCAGCGCCATCAGTTCCCGTGCATAGACGTCGGCTTCGGCGGCGCCCCCCGCAGCAGTGATGCCTCCGCTGGCAAGCACCCTACAGTTCTCACGCGCGCGCTCGCATTCGTGGTAACGCTGTGCAGCAGCCAGCAGCCGGCTGTAGCCGGCCAGCCCGGGCCTGGAGCCCTGGGCGTCGTGGTCGATGCCGGCACCCAGCACCACGATCACAGTGCGCGGATGAAGTGCGCCGTGATCATTGACAGAACGGGTGCCCTGCGCGCGATCCAGCAACCATTGCGTGACCGGAGCGCTGGCACTGGCTGCCATGGCCAGCGGAAGCGTCGCCAGAAACGCAGCAATGCGCAGACGGCGTTTCCAGACCAGCACGCTGCATGAAAGTAGCAGGAGAAGTGTCAATGTCAGCATTATGGTCCATGAGGAAAGTTTGAAAGAATTCCGATGGCGTAGCGCAATCGTTGCCTACATGCTGGATGCCATGGACCTGAAGCGACTATCACTCCCGGCCCGATGTGCTGCCATCGTAGGCGGAATCATGCTCGCGGTGGCTGCGGGTCATTTGCTGGGTGGCTGCTTTCCACAGCTCTTCGTGCAGATCCATCAGCGAATGCAGTAGCTCGCGGGTCCTGCGTGCTGACGCCTGAAGTCTCCAGTCAGGCGTGACAGGACGCTGAGATGCGTTCGTTCAGGTGTTGAACGCGACAGATGGAGGAAGGCGATGCAACGGTTGAATTCCCGGGTTGGGTTGAACTCAGGCTCACACGCCACGGACTGGCCTGAGCTTGGGGAACGCTCGATGCTTTGTCTCATTGCAGCAACGTCGCCCCACCAGCTGCCTTCATTCACCGCGGCGTTGGACGCGGCCATATCGCAGTGGATGAGCAAGGCGAAAGAAGAATCCTTCGGTGGCATGGAGCAGGAGCTGGCGCGCCTGCATGCCTTGAAGAGCATTACCTCGGCGTTGGGCAGCGCCGGGGTTGCCCTGGCCTGCGACGCATTGAGTGAGTGTCTCCGCTCGGGTACAGAAGCGTGGGCTGTGCGGCGGCGGGCGTGCGCGTTGGCGATGTCTGCACAACGCCTTCTACGCCGTGCGACGACACATTTCCGTATCGAAGGGGGCTGACGTGCGCGAGCCCTGTGTGTCCTCGCAGACCTCAGCCCCGGCGGCATTGCTGCAGGCAGCCCGCGCGCTGGAGATGCACCACCTGGTCTGGCTGCTGTCGTGCCTGCAGGAGCCACGCGCCAGCGGATTCCGGGTACTGCTGCAGGCACTGGTGGTGCTGTGGTGCTGGCTGTGGCTGGATGGTCCGCAGCCGGTTCTGGCCAATGAGGCGGCCAGCGTGTTGCCGGTGGCCGTTGCACTGCTTGCGGTGTCCGTGACATGGGCGCTCGTTGCAAGGCTTTGCATGGAGCGCTGCCGCCACTGGTGCGATGGGGTAGGCCTTCTACTCAGCCTGGCAATGGTTGCGATCCAGGTGGACGCGGCGTTCATCCTGCTGATGACGCTCAATGCAGCCCTGCCTTTCCTCGTGATCTCTGCGACCGCGGTATATGGCCGCAGGGCAATCGCTCCCGCGATTGCATCGACTGCGCTGACATTGCTGTGGGCCGCACCCGAAGGCTATTGGGTGTCTCGGCCTGCCTACCTGGCCTACGCGCTGGCACTTACCATCCTGCTGCCGCTGGTAGTGGCGTCGCTGATGGCGGCGATGCGCGACATAGCGCTGCGCGCCATTGCTTCGCGTGAGGCGCAGGGCCGATTCGTCAGTACGATGAGCCACGAGCTGCGGACGCCGCTGAACGCCATCATCAGTGGGATGCAGTTGATGGAGGTGGGTACGGTAAGTGCAGCCCAACGGCATGCACTGGCGACGGTCGCGAGGCAGGCGCAGGCGCTCAGGCACCGCATCGATGATGTACTGGACGTAGCCAGCATCGACGGTGGCCGGTTGCAGTTGCGGCTTCATCCTTGTTCGCTGCGGTCGATCATTGAAAGCGTGCAGGCGACCTGCATGCCGGCTGCCGCCGACAAGGGCGTACTTCTGCAGCTGGATGGGAGCGAGTGCGATGTCTGGATGCTGGCAGACGGCGGCCGTATCGAACAGGTAGTGACCAATCTTGTCTGCAATGCCATCAAGTTCAGCCCGATGGCGGGCGAGGTATGGGTATCCATCAATGCCACCCGATCGGGTGACGACTGCCAGGTTCAGATCGAGGTCTGCGATTCCGGCACGGGGATCGAAGCCGCGGACCTGGAGACGATCTTCTCGCCGTTCGTACAGCTCAGCCAGGGTGAGGCACGCTGCGAGCAGGGTGTCGGGCTGGGGCTGTACATCGTGCGGCTGATTTCCGATGCCATGGGTGGGACGATCAGCGTGGGCCGCAGTGAAGCAGGCGGTGCCTCATTCGCGTGGCGCTTCACGGTGGCCTCCACCACGGAGGTGGACCCTCTTCCTTCCCTTGAAGAACTTCTTCAGTCACACGCAGCGTCGGTGCGACCGCTGCACTGCCTGCTGTTCGAGGACGTGGAAACCAACCGTGAGGTGGTGGAGCGCCTGCTGCAGAGCGCCGGCCATCGCCTCAGCTCTCGCCATGATGGCCACGATGCGCGGAAAGTGATCATGGCACTCGGACCTGATGTGGTGCTGCTGGATCTGCACATGCCGGGCTGCAGCGGATGCGAGGTGCTGGAGTCGGTAGCCAGTGACCCCGGCGCGCCACCGGTTCTTGTAATGAGCGCGGATACGCGGGTACAGGTGATTGAAAGAGCCCGCGCGCTGGGGGCTGCCGGTTTTCTATGCAAGCCCTTGGACATCCACGACGTGCTGGATATGTTGCGCGGTGTTGCCGAGCGCTGACCGTCCGGTAGGTGCCGACCTTGGTCGGCACGGTGTTTCATCGATCGATCAGACGTCTGCGCCGACCAAGGTCGGCGTCTACCAGAGCAGTTGCGCGCCGTCGTTGGAATCAATCCCAGGCCGGCGCGATGCCTTCCGGGTTCGCCAGGCGATGGCCGCGGTCGAGCTTGGCGATCTGTGCCATGTCTTCGTCGGTCAGGCGGATCGCTGCTGCTTCCAGGTTGCTGGCCAGGTTCTCGCGCTTGGTCGAGGACGGAATGACCGAGAAGCCCTGCTGCAGCGCCCAGGCCAGCGCGACCTGCGCCGGCGTGGCCTGGTGGCGTCCGGCGATGGCCTGGATCACCGGGTCCTTGATCACCTCGCCATAGGCCAGGCTCATGTAGGCGGTGATGTGGATGCCGTTGTCCTGCAGGAACTTCACCAGCAGGCGATTCTGCAGGTAGGGGTGGATTTCGATCTGGTTGGTGGCGATGGCATCGGCGCCGAGGATGCTGATCGCCTTGCGGGTCTGCGCGATGGTGAAGTTGGAGATGCCGATCTCACGGGTCAGGCCCTGCGCCTTGGCTTCAGCCAGTGCGGACAGGTACTCCTCCATCGGCACGTCAACCTTGTCGTTCGGCGATGGCCAGTGGATCAGCGCCAGGTCGACGTACTCGGTGCGCAGCTTTTCCAGGCTCGTGCGCAGGCTGGCCAGCAGCGCATCGCGCTTGAACGCGGTGATCCAGACCTTGGTGGTCAGGTAGATGTCGTCGCGCGGCACGCCGGAATCGGCGATGGCCTGGCCGACCTCGGCTTCGTTGCCGTAGATCTGCGCGGTGTCGATGGCGCGGTAGCCGACCTCCAGCGCGTTGCGCACGGAGTCGATCACGGTCTGGTCTTTCAGGCGGAAGGTGCCGAGACCGAAGGCGGGGACAGTCATGGGGGGCTCCAGCAGAGGGGGAGGGAGGCGGGAATGTCCACGAAAGGGTAGGCCAGTCTCCGTGTGCATGCCGGCAACGGTGCATTGCGCCGCCGTATACGACCGCAGGTCCGCCGCGGGCCCTGGTGGGTGCGGACCGTGGGTCCGCACCCATTCCAGCCGTCGCCCGACCCACGGTCGGGCGCCACCGATCCCCGCGACGTGGGGAACCCGGAAGATTGCTCAGGCCGCGCGCGCCAACGCGTCCTTCGCCGCCGCCGTGGTCGACAGGTCGAACACATCCACCGCATCGATCAGGCGGTTGGCCTGTTGCTCAAGGCTGCGCGCGGCAGCGCTGGCTTCTTCCACCAGCGCGGCATTCTGCTGGGTGGTGCCATCCATCTGGACCACGGTCTGGCTGACCTGTTCGATACCCGCGCTCTGTTCCTGCGAGGCTGCGGAGATCTCGGCCATGATGTCGGTCACCCGCTGCACCGATGCGACGATCTCGGCCATGGTGTCGCCGGCCTCACGCACGCGCTGCGCGCCCTGTCCGACCTGTTCCACCGAGGCCTCGATCAGCGACTTGATTTCCTTGGCGGCCGCCGCCGAACGCTGCGCCAGCGTGCGCACTTCACTGGCGACCACCGCAAAGCCGCGGCCCTGTTCACCGGCCCGTGCCGCTTCGACGGCGGCATTCAGCGCCAGGATGTTGGTCTGGAAGGCGATGCCGTCGATCACGCTGATGATGTCGGCGATCTGCCGCGACGAGGTCTCGATCGCGCCCATCGTCGCCACCACCTGGCCGACCACGCTGCCGCCGTGCGAGGCGACCGTGTGTGCGCCGATCGCCAGCTGGTTGGCCTGGCGTGCGTGCTCGGCGTTCTGGCGCACGGTGGAGGTCAGTTCCTCCATCGATGCTGCCGTCTCTTCCAGGTTGGCGGCCTGCTGCTCGGTGCGGCGCGACAGGTCATTGTTGCCGGCGGCGATCTCCGCGGCGGCGGTGTGGATGTTGCCGGAGGCGTGCTTGATGTCGGTGACGATGGTCGCCAGCTGCGTGGCGGTGGTATTGGCATCGCCGGCGATACGCGCGAACACACCCTGGAAATCACCGTGCATGCGTGCACCGAGGCGGCCATCGGCGATCGCGCGCAGCATCGTCGAGACTTCGCCGAGGTTCAGTTCGGTGGTCTGCATCAGGCGGTTCAGGCCATCGACCATCGCGCGGAAGTCATGCTCGAAGCGCGCGCTGTCGCCACGCTGGCTGAAGTCTCCCGCGCCGGCAGCTTCGGCCAGGCGCCGGATTTCGCCATTGATCCTGCCGAGGTTGTGCTTGGCCATGTCCAGTGCTTCGGTGATCACCGCCTTCTCGCCGGGCAGGCGTTCCATGTCCTGGCTGAGGTCGCCGACCGCATAGCGGCCCATGATCGAGATCGCGCGCATCTTTACCTGGATATGCGCATCGACCAGCGTGTTGCAGTCGGCCACCATGGTGCCGAACGCGCCGGGGAATGCATCGGCCTCCATGCGATGGCTGATGGTGCCGGCCTCGTGCGCCTGTGCCATCGCGGCCTGGGCATCCAGTACCCTGCGCAGGGTGGACTGCACCGCTTGCATGGCCTGCGCGAGGCGGCCGATCTCATCGCGGCTGCGCACCTGCACCACGTGCTGCAGGTCGCCGGCGGCCACCGCACGTGCAGCGGCTTCCACCGCCAGCACCGGCTGCACCACTGCGCGCCGCAGCCACCAGGCCAGGCCGATCAGCAGCAGCACGGCGGCCAGTACGGTCAGTGCCGCGCACAGCAGCAGGGTCTGCCGGGCCTGCTGCGAACGGGACGCCAGCGCTGCTTCAGCCACCTGCGTGGCGTGCGTGCTCAGCGCATCCAGTGCCATCGCCACCGGGCGATCCTTGCCGCGCACCAGGTTGTCGCCGGCCGCGGGATCGTAGCCGGCCGCGGCAAATGCCTGCAGCGCCGCGTGATAGTCCTGCTGCAGCTGCGCGTGCAGGCCAACGAACGCCTGCGCCAGCTCACGCGTGCGCGGGTCCGGGCTGGTGGCCAGACCCTTGGCCAGTTGCTCGACCAGGCGGCCTTCGCTGTCGAAGCCATCCAGGTGGCGTTGGCGCAGCGCGTCGTCGTGCCCGCGCAGCAGCACGTTCTTCCATTCCTGCACCTGGCCACGGAACTCACGCTGCAGGCGTTCGGCATCGCGGCTGTGCGCGACTTCGGGCGGGACCTCGGTGGACAACTTCAACCAGGCGGAGGCCAGGCCTGCCAGTGCGCACAGCAGGACCACGGCCAAGCCAACAGAAACCGCGCCGAGCAGCTTGGACTGCAGGCGCGGAGCACGGACAGACGCATTCATCGGGAAGCACTCTCGGGAAGGGGCAATGCGGTATCGACCCGCTACGCTTCCGCTGAAGTGCGACGAACATCACATTAGCGTTTCGTTTAGTGATGTGAAGGAAGTGTTTCATAGGACAAATGTGTCCATATGGAACAAATACGGACCCTGGACAGGGGATATAAATGTAACTAATGTAGTTACATGAAATCCGCGAACCCGCTCTCTGACGCCCTGCACGTGATGGCGCACCTGGTCGGCCAGGATGGCCCACGCACCTCCGAGCAGCTGGCGTCCTGCCTGCCGACCCATCCAGTGGTGATCCGCCGCCTGCTGGCACAGCTGCACAAGGCCGGCCTGGTACGCAGCACCCGCGGCCATGGGGGTGGCAGCCAGCTGGCCCACGATGCGGCGGCGATCACCCTGCATGACATCTACCTGGCCGTGGGCGCACCGCCCCTGGTGCAGGTCGGTACCCGCGACGCCGGCCGCGGCTGCCCGATCCAGCAGCTGGTCAACAGCGCGCTGCTGGAGGGGGCACGCGAGGCACAGCGGCTGCTGGAGGCGCGCCTGCGGGCGACCACGCTGGACCAGCTCGGCGCCGACTTCGCCCGCCATCTCGCCCATCACCGTTCCCTGGAAGGTCACCATGAATCCTGATGTGCTCATCGTCGGCGGCAGCTACGCCGGCATTGCCGCCGGCCTGATCCTGGCCCGTGCCCGCCGCCCGGTCACCGTCATCGACGCCGGCTTGCCGCGCAACCGCTTCGCCAGCCATTCGCACGGCGTGCCAGGGCTGGATGGCATCAGTGGTGCCGAGCTGCTGAAGACCGCGCGCCAGCAGCTGCTGGACTACCCCACGGTGCGCTGGGTCCATGCCGAGGCCGTGCAGGCCAACGCCAGCGCAGAGGGCGTGGAAGTGCGGACCGCCGATGGCCAGGTGCTGGCCGCGCGCAAGCTGCTGCTGGCCAGTGGCATCGCCGACCAGCTGCCGGCGCTGCCGGGTCTGGCCGAGCGCTGGGGCAGCACCGTGCTGCACTGCCCCTACTGCCACGGTTACGAAGTGGGTGGCGGCGCCATCGGCCTGCTTGGTGGCCATCCGATGTCCGCCAGCAAGGCACCGTTGTTCGCCGACTGGGGCAATGTCACGTTCTTCAGCATGGGACGGGACATCACCGATGAGGAACGCGCCGCCATGCAGCAGCGCGGGGTGCAGATCGAGACGTCACCGGTGCTGCGCGTGCAGGGCGACCAGCCGACCTGGCTGGAGGTGGAGCTGGCCGACGGCCGCCGCATCGCCCAGCGGGCGCTGTTCGTGCCGGCCACCCAGGTGATGGCCACACCGCTGGTGCAACAACTGGGCTGCACATTGGCCGAGAGCCCGCTGGGCGAGCTGATCGAGGTCGACATGATGAAGCAGACCTCGGTGCCCAACGTGTACGCCGCAGGCGATGCGACCACGGTCGGCAACATCACCCTGGCCATGGCCGAAGGCGTGCGCGCGGGTATCGGCGTGCACCACGCGCTGGTGGCCGAAGACAGCGTGCCGCGCTGAATGTGCCGGGGGCAGATCCCTTTCGCAGAAAGGGATCTGACCCCCGACGCGACGCGCTGCTCTGGTAGAGGCCGGCCTTGGCCGGCACCGCTCGGTTACCCCTTCACGCACAGCACCTGGCGCAGGGTGTGCACCACCTCGACCAGGTCCAGCTGCGCGGCCATCACATCGTCGATCGACTTGTACGCGGCCGGTGACTCGTCCAGCACGCCGCTGTCCTTGCGGCATTCCACGTGCGCGGTGGCCTCGCGGTGCTGGGCCAGCGTGATCTGCTGGCGCGCGGCGCCACGGCTCATCACCCGGCCGGCACCGTGGCTGCAGCTGTGGAAGCTGTCGGCGTTGCCCTTGCCACGCACGATGTAGCTGCGCGTGCCCATGCTGCCGGGAATGATGCCCAGCTCACCCTCGCGGGCACTGACGGCCCCCTTCCGGGTCACCAGCAGCTCCTGCCCGTGGTGCGTTTCCTTCTGCACGTAGTTGTGGTGGCAGTTCACCGCCATCGCTGCCAGCTGGAACTTCGGCAACCGGTGGCGCATCTCGGCCAGCACGCGCGACATCATCGCCTCGCGGTTCTGCCGGGCATAGTCCTGCGCCCACGACACGGCTTCGACGTAGTCATCGAACAGCGGCTCGCCTTCCATGAAGAACGCCAGGTCCTTGTCCGGCAGGTGGAAGCCGAGCACGCGCCGGGCCAGTTCCTCGCGCGCCTTCTCGATGAAGTAGGTACCGATCAGGTTGCCGGTGCCGCGCGACCCGCTGTGCAGCATCACCCACACCGTATCGGTCTCGTCCAGGCACAGTTCGATGAAGTGGTTGCCGCCACCCAGCGTACCCAGCTGGCGGTCCAGCTTGTCGGTGCGGATCCTGCGGTGCTTGTCCTTGATCTTCTCCAGGCCGGCGGCCAGCCCGGACTGCACCAGCCGGGTGTGGATGCTGTCGGGCATGCGGTGATGCTCGCCGCCGCGCCCATTGCCGACCGGAATGCTGCGCTCGATGCTGTTGCGCAGTTGCCGCAGGTCATCGGGCAGGTCGTTGGCGCGCAGCGTGGTGCGCACCGCCGCCATGCCGCAGCCGATGTCGACGCCGACTGCGGCCGGGATGATCGCACCGCGGGTCGGGATCACCGAGCCCACGGTCGCGCCCTTGCCCAGGTGCACGTCCGGCATCACCGCCACCCACGGCCCGACGAACGGGATCGCGGCGATGTTGCGCAGCTGCACGTGCGCCTGCGCTTCCAGCGGCACACCATTGACCCAGCCCTTGATCGGCGTGGTGCCCTCGGCGTGCAGCCATTGATAGTTCTGTTGCGTGTCCATGTCTTTGTGTGTGTCCTTGATGGGCCGGCGGCGCGTCCCTGCGCTGCCGCGACCCCCTACCTGATCGTCACCAGCTGCTTCAGCACGCCATCCAGGCCGCCGAACACGGTGAGCGTGTCGATCTTCTCGGTGACCTTCTCCAGTGCCTCCAGCTCCTTCAAGCGCATCAGCACCGGGTTGTCCTCGATCAGCTTTGCGGTGTTGAGCTGCGAACGCGTGGCGTTGGCCTCCTCGCGGCGACGGATCACGCTGGCCTGGGCCTGCTTCTCGGCCAGCACCACGCCGTTGAGGATCTCCTTCATCTCGCCCGGCAGGATCACGTCCTTGATGCCGACGCCGAGCAAGCGCACGCCGTGGCCCTCGATCGCCGCCTGCACATGGGCGGCGATCTCACCGTCCAGTGCTGCCTTGTCGCCCAGCAGCTCGTCCAGGCTGCGCGCGGCAATCGCCTGGCGCAGGCCGAACTGCAGCTGCCGGTAGACGAACTCATCGGCATTGCTGAGCGTGCGGTGTGCACGCACCGGGTCGACCACCTGCACGGTCGCGGCCAGGTTCACCCGCAGGGTCACCTTGTCACGGCTGAGCAGCTCCTGGCCGGACACGTCCAGCGAACGTGCACGCAGTTCCACGCGCTCCACCGACACGTTGCCGTTGAAGTTCCAGAACGCGTGCAGGCCGGCGTCCAGCGTCTGCCGCAGCGTGCCATCGATGAACAGCAGGCCCACCGACTCGCTCGGCACGGTGCTGATCACCGCCACACGCGGCAGCACGCCCAGCTGGCCCAGGCGCTGCTGCACGTCCACCGGAATGCGCGGCTCGTCACCCAGCGCCATCACGCGCACCTGGGTGTCGACCGAACCGCGCCAGTACAGGCGACGGCTGCCCGGCGGCAGGACTTCATCGATGCGGCCATTGCGCAGCACCAGGCCGACCTCGGTGGCGCCGACATTGGCCAGCACGAAGTGGGTGTCCAGCTGTGCGCCCAGCGCTTCGATCAGGCTGTCCTGGTCGCTGCCGGTGTAGGCCGCGCCCTTCGATGCGGTGTGGACGTCTACCTGCGGGCGGCCGCCGAACAGCGACAGGCGGTGCACGCCCGGCAGCAGGATCTGCTGGAAACGACGGTTGCGATACACCAGGCCGCGCTCGCCGTCGCCGATCACGACCTTGATGGTCCAGAACATGGGAGTCTCTCCTTGTATGGCTCTGGTGGTTCGACCCGTTGCGGATGAATCGCCATGACCCGGGTCGATCAGGTCGTGGCGCGGCCGCCTGCACACCACGTGCAGGCAGCGGAAGAGGGCGGCCATCGGCGGACGGTCCGCGCGCGGAGCCTTCGGTGCACCGGCAGTGCTGCCATCGTCGTTCCCGGCAGGCAGCACCGGGGCGGAACGTGGCTGGCAGTGGCGGCGGGCCGGGGCCCGGCGTGCGGTCCGTTGCCGTCCACGCCCCGCCCGAAGGCGATGGCGGTGGACGGCGACGATGGCCGCTGGGGCTTGCGCCCCGGGTGTTGCTTCAGGTCATGACGTGACAGGTCATGTGGTTTGGAGTGGGAATCGAACCCACGACAGACGGAATCAGGATCCGTTGCTCTACCCTACTGAGCTATCCAGTTGGGGACCGCGCGGAATCGAACCGCGTACCGGCGAACCGGTGCCTGCCTCCAGCAGGCGATCCAGGCGATGGCATGTCCGCGACCTCCGGCATACGCCACGGCAACGCCGCGCGCACCAGCCCGTGGTGGAAACGGGACCGTTGGAGAATCGAGGGTGCAGCCCACCGACATTATCGCGAGCGATAATGTTTGGGAGCGATGCAGATAATGTCCAGGCGTCGCCACTCGCGCGAAGTAAATCCTTCTGCGGGGCGGGGAAAATCCTGGGTCAGTGAGCGGCGGGTTGCCGCGCGGGGTGCAGTTCTGGCATCGCGGGTCCTTGTGCCGACGCAAACGAAAACGCCCCCGGGACTTGCGTTCCGAGGGCGTCGTCAGGCCTCGGAGATCGGGGTGGCCGATCTCCGCAGGGCGGGTATCAGGCCGTTGTCAGCTGGGCTTCCCTGCCGAACGCGCGCGCCAGCACGTCCATGCGCAGGCATGGCAGCAGTTTGGCGATGGCGACGGAATGCGCGTTCAAGGGAAGTTTCCAGTGGTTGTTGAAACGAGGTGCGCACGATAAACCACGATTTAGTCGCGCGCAACCATTTTGTTCAATTATTTTCTTCTTTACCGCGCGATGCCGGCCAGCGACCGGCACTACCTGACTGTGTCATGCCGGCCAGCGACCGGCACTACCTGACTGTGTCATGCCGGCCAGCGGCCGGCACCACCTGACCGTGTCATGCCGGCCAGCGGCCGGCACCACCGGGTCTCATGCTTCGGCGCTGGCGGCGTCAAGTTGCGCGATGTCCTGCACGCTCAGCGACAGGTTGGCCGCTGCCAGCAGGTCGTGCAGCTGCTCGACACTGGTGGCGCTGACGATCGGTGCGGTGACCGACGGCCGCGCGATCTGCCATGCCAGTGCGATCTGTGCAGCGCTTGCGCTGTGCTTGCTGGCCACGTCGTCCAGCGCCTGCAGGATGCGCAGGCCGCGCGGGTTCAGGTAGCGCTTCACCACGGTCTCGCCACGTGCCGGGCTCTTGGCTGCATCGGCCGGCGTGCGGTACTTGCCGCTGAGGAAGCCGCTGGCCAGGGCGTAGTAGCCGATCACGCCGATCTGTTCGCGCTGCACCAGGGGTTCCAGCTCCTTTTCGTAGCCGGCACGGTCATACAGGTTGTACTCCGGCTGCAGCGTTTCGTAACGCGGCAACTTGTAGTCGGTGGACACCTTCAGGGCATCGGCCAAGCGCGTGGCGCTGTAGTTGGACGCACCGATGGCGCGCACCTTGCCGGCTTCGATCAGCCGGCCGAACGCGGCCAGGGTCGCTTCCAGCGGCGTCGCCTCGTCATCCTCGTGGGCCTGGTACAGATCGATCACATCGGTCTGCAGCCGGCGCAGCGAATCCTCGACCGCCGCATTGATGTTGTCAGGGGTCAGGCCAGGGCGCTCGGCCCACTTGGCCACCTTGGTCGCCAGCACCACCTTGTCGCGCTTGCCGCTGCGGGCAAACCACTTGCCGATCAGTGTTTCCGATTCGCCGCCGGCATTGCCCGGCACCCAGGCCGAGTACACATCGGCGGTGTCGACCAGATTGAAACCGGCGTCAACGAAGGCATCGAGCAGGGCGAAGCTGGCCTTCTCGTCGGCGCTCCAGCCAAACACGTTGCCACCGAAGGCGAGCGGACGTACATGCAGGCCGGAACGGCCCAGTTCGCGGGTTGCCGTCATGGGCACGGACTCCTTGGGGGAAGTGCTCCAGAATAGAACGCGTTGTGTGACCGTGCTGCGGCGGCAACCACAAAACAGTGTTCCGCGTCAGGCGCGCAGCTAACGTTTTGTGAACACCTGGTGCGCCGCGGCTGCTAGTCTCGCCGCATCTTCCGCTGGAGTCGCTCCGATGATGCCTGTTTCGTCCCTGCGTGGTTGCCGCCTGCTGCTTGCTTCGGCCCTGATTGCCGCTGTTCCTGCGTTCGCCGCACCGGCCACGGTGGCGCCGGCGAAGATCCAGGTGTCACCGGCCATCGACGCGGCGGTGAAGGCACCCACCCGTGATGCCAACAACGTCAAGCGCGACGGCTTCCGCCACCCGGCGCAGACGCTGTCGTTCTTCAAGGTGACGCCGGAGAAGACCGTCATCGAGATCACGCCTGGCAACGGCTGGTATTCGGAGATCCTGGCGCCGCTGCTGCAGGACAAGGGCCGCTACGTGGCTGCCGTGGTCGATCCGATGGCGGTGCCCGAGGGTCGCGGCCGTGACTACCAGCAGCGCAGCCGCGACAGCCTGGAAAAGAAGTACGCCGGCGCGCCGGCACAGTTCGGCAAGACTGCCGTGGTGGCCTATGATCCGGCCAAGCCGGTGTTCGGCCCGGCCAATTCAGCCGATGTGGTGCTGACCTTCCGCAACGTGCACAACTGGCGCAAGGCTGGCCAGGCGCAGGGCATGTTCCAGGGCTTCTTCAACGTGCTCAAGCCGGGCGGCGTGCTGGGCGTGGTCGAGCATCGCGCCAAGGCCGACGTGGCCGACGACGATGACACCGGCTATGTCGGCCAGCAGCAGGTGATCGCAATGGCCGAAGCCGCCGGCTTCAAACTGGACGCGCGCAGCGAGGTCAACGCCAACCCGCGTGACACCAAGGACCACCCGAACGGCGTGTGGACGTTGCCGCCGACCAACCAGCACGACAAGGCAGATGATGCGAAGTACCAGGCGATCGGCGAAAGCGACCGCATGACCCTGCGCTTCATCAAGCCGTAAGTGCGGCGCCGGGCTGCGCCCGGTGAGCGCTGCGGCGTCACAATGGACGTAAGGTGTATCCGCCGGGCGTGGCCCGGCCCTGCTGCCAATGGAGTGGACAGTTGAAGAAGGTGTTCTATATCGCTGTTGCAGTGCTGGTGTTGGCGCGGCTGATTGATTTCGTGTTCTACGGTGGCCATGCCTACGACCTGGTGGCGACGGTGGGGTTTGTCGTGCTGTTTGCCGGTGCGCTGCTGGAGGAGCGCGCGCGGGCCATGAATCCGCCGCCGGTTCGCCTGCGGCGCCGGGCCAATGTCATCGCGGCGTGCGGCATCGCACTGGTGCTGGGCTCTTTCCTGCTGGAGTGGAAGGTCTTCGGTTGATCGCGTCGCAGCTTCGGCGGGCGTGATGCCCGGTAGCGCCGGGCCGCGCTCGGCGAGCGGGCAGCGCGGCATGGGACAATGCTTGCACCCGCCGCCTGCCGTGCCCGCAATGCTGATCGCCTTCAACAAGCCCTTCAACGTGCTCTGCCAGTTCACCGACCGCAGTGTGCCGCCACGGCCGACCCTGGCCGGGTTCGGCCTGCCGCCGCGCGTGTATGCCGCCGGCCGCCTGGACCATGACAGCGAGGGCCTGCTGCTGCTGACCGACAACGGCACCCTGGCGCACAAGCTCACCGACCCCCGGCACAAGGCCGACAAGACCTACTGGGTGCAGGTGGAAGGCACGCCCGGTGACGAGCAGTTGCAACGGTTGCGCGACGGGGTGGAACTGAATGACGGGCCGACCCTGCCGGCGAAGATCGAACGCCTTGATCCGGCCCCCGCGTTGTGGACGCGCGATCCGCCGGTACGCTTCCGCAAGACCGTGCCTGACAGCTGGCTGGCGATCACGATCCGCGAGGGGCGCAACCGCCAGGTGCGGCGGATGACGGCGGCGGTGAACCTGCCGACACTGCGGCTGGTGCGGGTGTCGATGGGACCCTACCGGCTGGACGACCTGCAGCCCGGACAGTGGCGGCAGATCGGTTGAGACAGAAAGGGCCGGAGGCCTTGCGGCGTCCGGCCCTCATGCGCTGCCCTGGGTCAGAGCCCTTCCTGCGGAAGGGATCCGACCCCGGTGGATTCACGCGTCGCTGCCGATATCGCTGTGCTCGTCCACCACGGTATCGTTGCGGCGGTCACGCGCGCTGATCCGCTGCGCCTGCCCATTCACCACGTGGCCGTTGGCGGCCTTCTTCTTCTGCTGCTTGCGGTACAGCGCATAGCCGAGCAGGCCGACGCCCACTGCGGCGGCGGCGATGGTCACAGCCGGGTTGCGGCGGGCGAACTTGGTGGCGACCTTGCCACCGGTCTTGACGGCGCCCAGCGCCGCGCCGGTCTTGATCCAGTCACTGGCCTGCGGGCCAAGATGGCGCAGGCTGCCACCGGCGCTCTTCAGGCCGTCGCCGGCACTATGGGCCAGGTCCAGGGCGCGCTCCAGAGCGCGGTCGGTGATCACGGTCAGCTTGCTCATGCGGGGGTCCTTTGCCTCGGGTCGAAGTCCAGTGTCGCGTGTTGCCCGTAAACGGTATGTCAGTCGGGGACGCAGGCGGTGTGACTTCAGCGTAGCCATTCAGGATCAGGCAGGGTCCGCTGGCGGGAGTGCCGGCCGCCGGCCGGCAATGCGCTCCACCTGGTGCCACGGAGCTGCCGGCCAGCGGCCGGCACTACCAATCAGGTCCCGCGCGGCTTGGCCCGGTGCGTGGCCGTGGCCGTCCACGGATCATCCGGCCACGGATGGCGCGGGTAGCGGCCCTTCATTTCCTTTTTTACTTCGGCGTAGGTGTTCTCCCAGAAATTGCGCAGATCCTGGGTGACCTGCAGCGGGCGGCCGCCGGGAGAGAGCAGGTGCAGGGTCAGCGGCACGCGGCCATCGGCGATGCGCGGCGTATCGGCCAGACCGAACAGTTCCTGCAGCTTCACCGCCAGCACCGGCGGCAGCGGATCGCCGCGCTCGCTGTCCAGCGCATAGGTGATCGGCCGCTCCAGTCCGGACGGCACGGTGATGCGCGTGGGTGCATGACGCTCGATCAGCTGCCGTTGTGACCACTCCAACGGCGACTTCAGCGCCTCGCCGAAACTGGACTCGTCCAGCGCATCCAGGCGGCTCTTGCCGGCAAATGCGGGCTGCAGCCACTGTGCGCGGTTGGCCAGCAGGGCCGCGTCGCTGCAGTCGGGTAGATCCAGTTCCGGCATCCAGCGTCGAAGCGATTCGACACGGGCCTGCCACTGGCGCAGGCCTTCGGTCCACGGCAGGGCCTGCAGGCCGAGTTCGGCCACCGCATCGGTCAGCGCCTGCGCGGCATGCTGCGGATCGACCCGGCCGGCGGAGCGGCTGTCGAGCACGATGCGGTCGAAACGGGTCTCGCGCAGCGCCACCAGGGCGCGGCGTTCACTGTCCCAGCGCACCACGTCTTCAGTGACGAAGCGTTCCGGCCACGCGTTGCGCAGCCGGCCCTCATCCACCGGGGCGGCACGCAGCAGCAGCGCATCGCGCGCTTCGAAGCGCAGTTCGCTGGCCACCAGCCACGGTTCACCACGCAGGTCACTCAGCTCGTGCAGGCGCGCGCTGCGACCATTGGCCAGCAGGTAGCGCAGGGGATCGCTGGGATGCTGGAAACCGATCCGGTCGGGAAAAGCGTGTGCGAGCAGGTCACCGAGTTCGTGCGCTTCGATGCTGGACGGCGGCGCGGTCTCGCAGCGCAGGCGTCGTCGCCACTGCTTGGCGGCAGCATCGATGGCGGCCAGCCCGCTGCGATTGGCGTCCACCGGCGCGCGGCCGTTACGGAACGCGGCCAGTGCGCGCCAGCGGGCCGCCAGCGCGTCACCGCCCTGGCGCAGCGGGTCGCGCGCTTCCAGCAGGGCGGCCAGATCGGCGGCCAGGGCCTGCGCACGTGCATCGGGCGCTGCCAGCAGCATTGCCGCCATCCGTGGATGCGTGCCCAGCGCCAGCACGCGCCGGCCGAGTGCGGTGATCGCGCCACTGCTGGACAGCGCGCCCAGCCGCTGCAGCAGTTCGCGCGCCGCGCCCATCGGGCCGGCAGGTGGCGGATCGAGGAAGCGCAGGTCAGTGCTGCCCCAGGCGGCCAGTTCCAGCGCCAGTCCGGCCAGTTCCACCTGGTCGATCTCGGCGCGGCGTTGCGGCTCCAGCCGCTGCGACTGCGGCCACAACCGCCAGGCCACGCCTTCGGCCACGCGGCCGGCACGGCCCGCGCGCTGGTCCGCCGAGGCCTGTGCGATGGCTACCACGTCCAGCCGGGTGAAACCGCTATTGGGGTCGTAGCGCGGCTCGCGCGCCTGGCCGCTGTCGATCACCACGCGCACGCCGGGCAGCGTCACCGACGACTCGGCGACGTTGGTGGCCAGCACCACGCGGCGGCGCCCATCGCTGGCCGCCTGCAGTACGCGCGCCTGCTGTTCCACCGGCAGTTCACCGTGCAGGGCCAGCACCTCCACGCCGGCATCCAGCGATTCCTGCAGGCCCGCTTGCACGCGCGCGATCTCGCGCTGGCCGGGCAGGAACACCAGCAGGTCACCCGGATGCTCGGCCAGGGCCTGCTGCACGGCGCGGCGCACCTGCAGTTCCAGGGTTTCATCGCGGCGCGCCGGGAAGTGGCTGATCGCCACCGGATAACTGCGGCCCTCGCTGCTCAACCGCGGTGCATCGAGGAAGCGTGCCAGCCGCTCGCCGTCCAGCGTGGCCGACATCACCACCAGGCGCAGGTCGTCACGCAGCTGCGCCTGCACGTCCAGCGCCAGCGCCAGCCCGAGGTCGCCACTGAGGTGGCGCTCGTGGAATTCGTCGAACAGGATCGCACCGACCTCTTCCAGCATCGGGTCGTCCTGCAGCATGCGGGTCAGGATGCCTTCGGTGACGACTTCGATGCGCGTGCGTGACGAGATCCTGTTCTCGAAGCGGATGCGGTAGCCGACCGTGGCGCCGACGTCCTCGCCGAGCTGTCGCGCCATGAACAGCGCGGCGCTGCGTGCGGCGACCCGGCGCGGCTCCAGCAGGATGATCTTCCGCCCCTGCAGCCACGGTGCATCGAGCAGCGCCAGTGGCACCTGGGTGGTCTTGCCGGCGCCAGGTGGCGCTTCCAGCACCAATCGAGAGTGCTGTCGAAGTACGTCCAGGACCTGCGGAATCAGCGTGGAGATCGGGAAAACAGGCGGTTTCATGTTCCAAGGATAAACGTCCCGGCGCCGACGTGGCTTGACCCCGCAAGGTCGGGGTGCTCTGGTAACGCGCCCTGCCTCCGGCCTGCCCATGCGTCCCAGCCTCCTGCTTGCCTCACTCCTGCTGCTGCCTACGTGCAACAGTGCCAGCGCCGCGCCGTCCGACACAGCCCACCCGATGGCGCGCCTGCTGGGTGCGGACGTTCAGCAGCGCTACCTGCCGCAGGGCATGAGCGACGAACTGTCGATCCGGCGTGCCTATGAACAGGGCATTCTGCGTTCGCCGGACTTTCCTTCGCTGGAACTCTCCGGCGACCAGGCTTTTATCTTCTTCGCCCAGTTCGCGCGCAGCAGGATGGGGCCGACCTTCAATACCTTGACCGTGTGCCACAATCCAGACGGCTTCCGGCTGTTGGTCGGAGGTGGATCGCGCCAGTCCTGCGCAGCACGCCCCGACGCGGGGATGCGGTTCATCCGCCAACGAAATGGCGACCTGGTGTGCGAGCCCTGCGCTGCGCTCAACTTGCCGGAGCGCTGGGAGCGCCACACGCATTGACCCGCCGATCACCGCCGAGGCGGGGGCTACAATGTGCACGAATACTGCCCAGTAGCCCCCCATGCACCTGATCGATATCGGCGCCAACCTGACCCACGACTCCTTCGACCGCGACCGCGATGCCGTGCTGGACCGCGCGCGCCAGGCCGGCGTGGTGCAGATGGTCATCACCGGCGCCAGCCGCGAGCACTCGCCGCTGGCCCTGCAGCTGGCGCAGCAGCACCCGGGCTTCCTGTACGCCACCGCCGGCGTGCACCCGCACCACGCGGTGGAATACACCGAGGAATGCGATGCTGAAATGCGCGCGCTGCATGCCCACCCCGAAGTGGTGGCGGTGGGCGAGTGCGGGCTGGACTACTTCCGTGACTTCTCGCCGCGCCCGGCCCAGCACCGTGCCTTCGAGCGCCAGCTGCAGCTGGCGGCAGACAACGGCAAGCCCCTGTTCCTGCACCAGCGCGATGCACACGCCGATTTCATGGCACAGATGAAGAACTTCGAAGGCCGCATCGGCCCGGCGGTGGTGCATTGCTTCACCGGCGAACGCGATGAGCTGTTCGACTACCTGGACCAGGACTGGTACATCGGCATCACTGGTTGGCTGTGTGACGAGCGCCGTGGCGCGCACCTGCGCGAACTGGTGAAGAACATCCCGGCCAACCGCCTGATGATCGAGACCGATGCGCCGTACCTGCTGCCGCGCACGCTGAAGCCGATGCCGAAGGACCGCCGCAATGAACCGATGTTCCTCTCGCACATCGTGGAAGAACTGGCCCGTGACCGGGGCGAGGACGTGGCCGTGACTGCGGCCAATGCCACTGCCGCCACGCGTGCGTTCTTCCGCCTGCCCGACGCGGCTTGATGGTAGTGCCGGCCGCTGGCCGGCAGCACATCCTGATTGCCGGCCAGCGGCCGGCACTACCGGAGCAGGTCGCGCAGGCCCTCACGGTAGCTGGGGAATCGCGGCTGCCACCCCAGCGCGGCACGCGTGCCGCGACTGTTGATGCGCTTGCTGCTCTGGTAGAAGCGCCGCAGGGCCGGGCTCAGCGCCGGGTCATCCAAGGCCACGGCGGGTGGCATCGCAAATCCCCCCAGCTGCGCGGCGAAGGCCAGCACGTCCTGCGGCGGTGCCGGCTCGTCATCGCTGGGCAGGTACATCCCCTGCGCTACCGGTCGCTGCATCGCCGCGATGATCACCGCGGCCAGATCCTGCACGTGCAGGCGGTTGAACACCAGGCCAGGGCGCACCACGTGGCGTGCACGCCCCTGCGCCAGCTGCAGCAGCGCATTGCGACCCGGTCCGTAAAGGCCGGGCAGGCGCAGTACCGCAGAGGCAATGCCGCGTTGCTCGGCCAGCGCACGCCACTGGGCTTCCGCGAGCCGGCGCTGCACGCCGACGGCTTCAGTGGCGTCCGCCACGCTGGATTCGTCGATCCAGCCGCCGGCACGGTCGGCATACACCGAGGTCGATGACAGATAGCCGACCCAGCGCAAGGCCGGGCTGGCGTGCAGCGCCGGCAGCAGCATGCGCAGCGCCGGGTCACCCTCGGCATCGGCCGGTACGCTGCACAGTACGGCCTCGGCGCGCGCGATCTCCTCGAGCAGGCCGGGCGCAGGCGGGGTACCGGCCTGCAACGGGTACCGACGCAGGCCATCGTCGGGCGACGCTGCCGGATCACGTACTGTCCCGGCAACCTGCACGCCGCGCGCCTGCAGCTGCGCGGCCAGCACGCGTCCGCTCCAGCCCAGGCCGAGGATCAGCACCCGTCCCGGCAGCGCGCTCGCCTGCGGGCTGAGGCTCACGCGCCGCGCAACGCCTGGTAGGCCTGCAGGCTGCTGTAGGCCACCTGCAGCAGCAGCGCTTCCTGGTCGGCCTTGCGCGCACGCGCCAGCATGTCGCCGACGATCTGCTCGGCCTCCACCTGCTGGCCCGCTTCCAGGTCACGCAGCATCGATGCCTTCAGTGCCGAGCCGGCCTGGGTCAGGGTGCCGCGCGCGGTGTCCTGCGCGGCCTCGGGAATCGGTTCGCCGGCGGCTTCGGCAACGGCCAGGCATTCGTCGTACAGGCCGCGCACGATGGCCTGGCCATCATCGGTGGCAACGATGGTGCCGATGTCGGCACGCAGCAGGCAGGTTGCCGCCGCCAGCGCGGTCAGGAAGGTGTACTTGATCCACTGTTCCTGGCCGATGCGGTCGCTGGCCACGTGGTCCAGGTTGGCCTTCGCGCAGACCGCAGCGAAGGCGCGCACGCGCGCGGAAACCGCACCGCCATCACGCTCGCCGAACGTCAGCTTGGCCGGCTTGCCCAGGTGCAGCACCGCGCCATCGGGTGCCTTGGTGGCGCTGATGAAGCACAGGCCGCCGAGCACGGCCTCACGGCCGAAGCGCGCGTCCAGCGCGTGGTAGTGATGCAGGCCATTGAGGATCGGCAGCACCGTGGTGCCCGCGCCAACGGCCGGGGCAATGGCGTCAATGGAGCTGTCCAGGTCGTAGGCCTTGCAGCTGAGGATGACCAGATCGAACGGCGTCTCCGCAGCGAGCGCGGGCAGCGCATCGGCGGTGACGTGCTGCACCGGGAAGCGGGCATCGCCCAGCGGGCTGCGGATGACCAGGCCGTCGCGGTCCAGCTGTGCGGCGCGTGCCGGGCGCACCAGGAAGGTGACATCGACGCCGGCCTGGGCCAGGCGACCACCGAAGTATCCGCCGGTACCGCCGGCGCCGAGGATCAGGATGCGCATTGCACGTTCACCGTGTTCTGGGGGAATCAGAACTGCGATTGTGCCGGAGATTGCGGCCAACGGCGGTGCCCCTCGTGGTGGTTCGCGGAAAGCACGGTTCAGTGGGGTTGGCCGGGTGCGGCCACCACGGAAAACAGATCAGGAGCGGAAGCGGGGTCGCTCGCTGCGCGAGCGGGTGTAGAGCCGCGCTCAGGGCAGCTGTTCGCTGAAGCCTTCGGTGTATCCCAATAGAAGCGTGGTGCGGGAGGTCAGCGTTGCAGCCAGTTGTGACCAGGTGTCGTGCGTTCCGGCAGCGTAGACGCGCTGCAGGTCCGCGACCAGAGCATCCGCTTCCGCAGGCGAAGGCGCGCTGTCGCGCTGGAAGCCCAGCCACGATGCGCCGAGTCCGAACAGGTGGTATTCGTAGTGCTTTTGCAGGTGCCGGATCAGGGCGTGGTTCTGGAAGATGCTCCAGTCCGCGCTGAAGTAGCCGTTGGGCAGGGCGGCGATCAGCAGGTCGTCACGATCCACGGGCACCTGTTGCACGCAGACCACCTCGTCGACGATGAGGTCCGGTGCGGCATTGGCCGCGACCAATGCCTCGATGTCTGCGTCATTGCACATCAGCGTGCCCGCCAGTGCGCCCCATTCCAGCCGATGAGAGGAATGCTCGAGTTGCGCGACCACATGCGCAAGCAACCGCCCGCGTGCCGCCAACGCATCGTCGGGGGTTGCCGGGTCTTCGTCCTCGTAGAGCGCGATGCGCGCGTCGTCTGACGCGTGCATGCTGGTGTAGCGGCACTGGCCGGCATCATCGAGCGTGCACAGGTAGCGATACCGGGGATCAGCCGCGTGCCGCGAGGCCAGGTATTCCAGCACCTCATCCAGCGTGGGTGAATCGCCCAGCAACGCATGGCTGAAGGCATCGATGGGGCCATCCGATACGGCCTCGTCCAACGGAATGGAAGTGATCTTCATCGCCACAGCCTAGCCGTAATCCGAAACGAAAAGAGCCAAGCATCGGCTTGGCTCTACAGGGAACGCTTCATCCACGCATGGCGTGGATCCAGTGTCGCCGGCCAGCGGCCGGCACTACCACGCAGGTCTCAACTGCGCATGCCCACGCCACGGCGCAGCAGCCACAGCGCCACCAGGGTCAGTACCACCACGAAACCGACCATGAGTGCATACGCCACCGTCACCGGCACGTCGCTGCTGCCCAGCAGGCCATAGCGGAACGCATTGACCATGTAGAAGATCGGGTTCGCGTGCGTGGCCGCTTCGGCCCAGCCCGGCAGCAGCTTCACCGAATAGAACACGCCGCCCAGGTAGGTCAGCGGGGTCAGGATGAAGGTCGGCACGATCGCCACGTCATCGAACTTCTTGGCGTACACCGCGTTGATGAAGCCGGCCAGCGAGAAGATCGTCGCGCCCAGCAGCACCGTGGTCAGCGTCACCAGCGGGTGCGGGATGCGCACCGGTGTGAAGAACATCGCGATGATCAGCACGATCACGCCCACCATCAGGCCGCGCAGCACGGCACCGGCCACGTAGCCCCACAGGATCACCCAGTTCGGCATCGGGCTGACCAGCAGTTCCTCGACGTGGCGGCCGAACTTGGCACCGAAGAACGAGGAACTGATGTTGCCGTAGCTGTTCTGGATCACGCTCATCATCACCAGGCCCGGCACGATGAACTGCATGTAGGTGTAGCCGCCCATGTCACCCACGCGCGACCCGATCAGGTTGCCGAAGATCAGGAAGTACAGGGTCATGGTGATCGCCGGCGGCACCAGGGTCTGGCCCCAGATGCGCATGATGCGGGCGACTTCTCGGCGCACGATGGTCATCAGTGCGATGCGGTTGCGCTGGCCGTCGGTCAGCTCGGTGGTGCTCATGCAGGCTTCTCCAGGTTGCCGGTGAGGCGCACGAACAGCTCCTCCAGGCGGTTGCTCTTGGTACGCATCGAGCGCACGCGGATGCCGGACGCGTTGAGCGTGGCGAACACGCGGTTGAGGTCCATCGCACGCGGCATGTCGATGTCCAGGGTGTGCGGGTCCGGCGCGGTCAGCGTCGCGCCTTCGATCACCGGCAGCTGCGCCGGCAGGTCGCCGTCGATGTCCAGCAGGAAGCCTTCCACATCCAGCTTGGCCAGCAGGGTGCGCATCGGCCCCTGCTCGACGATCTGGCCGTGGTTGATGATCGCCAGGTGGCGGCACAGGTACTCGGCTTCTTCCAGGTAGTGCGTGGTAAGGATGATCGTGGTGCCTGCGGCATTGATCTCCTTCAGCACGCGCCACATGTCGCGGCGGATCTCGATGTCCACGCCGGCGGTCGGTTCGTCCAGGATCAGCAGGCGCGGGCGGGTCATCATCGCGCGGGCGATCATCAGCCGGCGCTTCATGCCGCCGGACAGCGTGCGGCTCATCACCTGTGCTTTTTCCCACAGGTGTGCGCGCTTGAGTTCCTCTTCGGCGCGCTGCTCGGCCTCCTCGCGGGGCACGCCGTAGAAACCGGCGTAGTTCACCAGGATGTCGAAGGGCTTCTCGAACAGGTTGAAGTTGATTTCCTGCGGCACCAGCCCGATCAGGCGCATGGTGGCGCTGCGGTTGACCACCAGGTCGCTGCCGAACACCTCCACCTTGCCTTCGCTGAGGTTGACCAGGGAGCTGATGATGCCGATCAGGGTCGACTTGCCGGCCCCGTTGGGGCCAAGCAGGGCGAAGAAGTCGCCCGGGGCCACTTCCAGGGAAACGCCCTTCAGGGCCTGGGTGCCGTTGTCGTAGGTCTTGCGCAGGTCGCGCACGCGCAGGGCGGGCGCCGTATCGTTCTGGGATGCCAAGCTCGAAGCCTTCGCGCCCATGGGCTGGCGCTGGAGAGGGGCGGGGAGGGGCTATTATAGAAGACCCCGAGGGCTTGCCCCGGCTACACACTGTCCCGAAAAGTCGTGCCTGTTCAATTCCCCCTCAAGCTGGTCGGCCGCCGCATGCTGGCCCCGACCGTCGGCCACTACCAGTTCGTGCGTGATGATGGACAGCCGCTGGATTTCCAGCCCGGCCAGTTCATCCAGGTCCATTTCAGCTACGCAGACGGCACCGAAACCAAGCGCAGCTACTCGCTGGCGACCATCCACGACCACGCGCTGGGCCCGGGCGAGGCGGTCGACATCGCGGTCAGTTTCGTGCCCGGTGGCGCTGCCACGGCGCTGTTCGAGGCGCTGGAGCACGGCAGCCGGATCAACGCGTCGGGCCCGTACGGGCGGTTCTGCCTGCACCCCGGCGACCACAACGGCCGCTACCTGCTGATCGCTACCGGTACGGGCGTCACCCCCTACCGCTCGATGCTGCCGCTGCTGGAAAAGGCCATGGCCGAACGCGGTGTGAAGATCGTGCTGCTGCAGGGCGCGCGCAGCCCGGGCGAGCTGCTGTACAGCGAAGATTTCTACAGCTTCGCCGAAAAGCACCCGAACTTCCGCTATGTTCCGTGCCTGTCGCGCGAACTGCCGGCCAACCCGCACCCAGATGTGCAGCATGGCTACGTGCAGCAGGGGCTGGCCGGCTTCACGCCGGACCCGGCCACCGACATCGCCTACCTGTGCGGCAACCCGGACATGGTCGATGCCTGCGCCGAGCTGCTGAAGGCCGCCGGCCTGGGCAACCCGCAGATCCGCCGCGAGAAGTACGTCAGCAGCAAGTAAGCCCCGGTCGTGCCGGCCGCTGGCCGGCAACCGCACGAACCCCGGTAGTGCCGGCCGCTGGCCGGCAATCGCATGAACCCCGGGCAGTGCCGGCCGCTGGCCGGCAATCGCACTGCCCGGCAACCCTGGAAACCGGAGGCGACCCTACGCCGCCCCCGGTGCCCTGGCTTCAGTACTCGATCCAGGCATCGCGCCAGGCAGAGCCGGTACCCGGACGGTAGGCTTCGGCGTTGACATTGCACCAGGCGCCCTCCGGGAACGGGCGGCAGGCGTAGAGCTTGCCGTCCGAGCCCTTGACCACGGTTTCGCCGGGCTTATAGCTGCCGATACCTTCCGGATACACGAAGTCGTAGTCACCCGGCGGCGGATCGACCGGATCCGGCAACGCCGTGTCGAGCTGGAAGCGATGGCCCGGCTTCAGGTAGACGCGGTTCCCGGTGGCCGAGGCGATGGGGGTGATGATGCCGTTGTTCAGTACACCCACCCGGGCATGCTGGGCCGAAGCATTGACCTTGCGGCCCAGCGCCAGCGGCCATTGCGTGGCGGAGGTCTGCCCGGTGGCAAGGGTGATCTTCGGGCTTTCCAGGTCATTGCCGCTGGCGTTGAACACGCGCAGGGTCAGGGTGGTACCGGTCTCCAGTTCCCCCCGCGCGGTGATGGCCCCCGCGTCTTCCCACTCCGGTGGCGGGGTGATGTCACCCCCCTCAAAACGTACGTCGGCACAGGTATAGAACGCTTCCTTCGAATCGGAGCGCTGCCACGTGTTGTAGATCACGTGCTGGCCGCTGCGCTTGGGCAGTGGGCAGTCCAACTTGTAGACATCGCCCGAAAGCGGCACGTTGCCCAGCGTGCAGAACGCCTCCAGATCGGCCCAGCGCAGCGGGCTGCCCGGCTGCCAGCCCTCGCGGGTGACGTAGAACGTCCAGTCGCGGGTGGCGTGCGGTGCCGGTGCCTTGAACTCGAATGTGTAGCGGCCACGTGCGTCGGCGCGGATCGGCGAAGTCTGCCAATCGCTGCGGTTCAGGTCCAGGCCGCGGTACTTGCTGTTGCCACCGCTGCACAGCTCGCCATCCGGCACGACGGCCTGGTGGTTGCCATCGGCCTCGGCCTGGTTGATCCCGGCCCAGTCGTAGAACGGTTGCGCACCACCGATCGCCTTGGCGGCGGCGCAGGCCGGATGGGTCGGGTTTTCAGGATTCCCCTGGTAACAGGCGTAGACGCGGCTGGAGGGTTTGGACAGGGTGCCGTGGGCGAACGCGCTGCCGGAGGCGACGATGCCGGCAAGCGCAGACAGCGCGAAAAACGTCCGATGGGACAGATGCATGCAGATCTCCTGTGGGTGGTGGAACCCCGCGAAGTCTCGGCATGCGCACTGCCCGTATCCATCGGATTACTTTGAAAGGCGACGCGGATGGCGTCGCCTGGGAGCGGCTTCACACTCACCCGCTGGCTTGCCTCACGCTTTGCAGGGAACGGTGCTCGACCACCGTTCCCTGCGCGTGTTCTCAGTAAGCGATCCAGGCATCGCGCCAGGCCGCGCCCACGCCCGGCCGGTACGCCTCGGCATTGACGTTGCACCACGCGCCCTCCGGGAACGGGCGGCAGGCATACAGCTTGCCGTCGCTGCCCTTCACCACGGTCTGGCCCGGCACATAGCTGCCGATGCCCGCCGGGTACACGTGGTCGAAGTCACCGCCGGGCGACGGCGTGCCCGGGTCCGGCACGCGGGTATCGAGCTGGAAGCGGTTGCCGTCCTTCAGGTACACGCGGTTGTCGGTCGCCGAGGCTGCCGGCGTGATCACGCCATTGCTGAGCACGCCGACGCGTGCATGCTGCGCGCTGGCATTGACCTTGCGCGCCAGCGCCAACGGCCACTGCGCCGCCGTGGTCTGGCCACTGGCCAGCGTGACCTCCACGCGTTCGACATCGTTGCCGCCGGCATTGAACACGCGCAACGCCAGGGTGGTTCCCACCGGCAGCTCGCCGCGCGCGGTGACCGGGCCGGCATCCTGCCACTGCGGTGCCGGTGTCGTCCCCCCAGCACCGCCCTCGAAGCGCACGTCCATGCAGGTGTAGAACGCCTCGGTCGAATCCGAGCGCTGCCAGGTGTTGTAGATCACATGCTGGCCGCTGCGCTGCGGCAACGTGCACTGCAGCTTGTAGGTGCCATCGGCCGACAGCGGCGTGTTGCCCAGCGTGCAGAACTCCTGCAGGTCGGCCCAGCGCAGCGGGCTGCCCGGCTGCCAGCCTTCGCGGGTGACGAAGAAGCGCCAGTCACGGGTGGCGTGCGGTGCGGTCGCCTTGAACACGAAGGTGAACTTCCCATTGGCATCGGGCTGGATCGGCGTGGTCGGCCAGTCACTGCGGTTCACGTCCAGGCCGCGGAAGGTCGGGTTGTTGCCGCTGCACAGCTTGCCGTCGGGTACCACGGCCTGGTGGTTGCCGTTGGCGTTGGCCTGGTTGATGCCGTTCCAGTCGTAGAACGCCTGCGAACCGCCAATCGCCTTGGCGGCGGCGCAGGCCGGATTGGTCGGGTTCTCGGGATTGCCCTGGAAGCAGGCATAGACGCGGCTGACCGGCGTGGTCATGGTGCCGTGGGCGAACGCGTTGCCGGCCAGGCACAGGCCCGCAGCCGCGAACGCGGTGGTCAGCAGCAGCGGTGTGGATCGGAATGACATGGCGCATCCTTGTGGTCGTCGAAAGGGGACGGTGACCGCAGGAGCTGCACGGCGTTGCGGGCTTTCGGCGGCACCACGGCGAGTTTCGAGTCGTGATGCGGGCGACGGAACCCGCGCAGTGCCGATCCGTGACTGCGCATGTGAAGCCCTTCCCGCAGGCTTCACGCCGGGCTGAACGGATGCGCTGGACGTCACGTGACCGGCGTGGCATCGATCACGTCATGGAGGTCGCCCGGCGTGGTTTGCCTGTCCACCCGATCCGCCTGGCACGAGAAGCAGCCATGCGCGGCGTTGTGCAACTGGACAAAGGCCACTGCGGGGTCGGCAAACAGCGCATCCAGCCGGTCGGCAACGTCGCTGCCCGCGCAGACCTCGGCACCGCGCATCAGCGCGGCGTGGTCATAGGCGCGCACCGAGATCATCCGGCGCTGCACGTACGGGGGCACTTCGCCCGGTGGCAGCACGCAGCGGGTCACGCCGCGCTGCACGAAGATCGGGCCGGAGGCGCGATACGGCGAGTGCAGCGGCAGGTGGACGTGGGGCAGCAGGAGCAGTTCGCTGCCCGGCGGCGGATCGCTCAGGCTGACCCGGCAGGGATGGCCGCCGCTGTCGCCCGCCCAGCGGCGCTGGATGCCGAGCGCGGCGAGCGCGCTGTCGCTCAATTCGAACAGGTGCAGGAACGGGCGGTGGTCGATGCCACCGAGGTACCACGTGTGCATGGGTGTCTCCTTGGGTTTCCAGCGGATAGTGCGCAAGCGCCGGCCCTCGTGCTCGCCGTTTTCAGACCCCGCATCGCCGTCGGGCCGGAGCGGGCGGCAGGGATCGCGCGGCAAGGCGCTAAGATGCGCGCGCCGCCCCGGCCGACGAGTGCCGCATGTCCCTGGATTTCCCCACCATCACCGTGCTTGGCTTCCTGCTCTGCATCGGCATTGCGGTGGGCTTCTCGCTGCTGCTGGTCGTACTGCGCGGGCAACCGGTGCTGCGGCAGTGGACCATCAGCCTGTGGCTGTTGACCCTGGGGGTGACCCTGCTGGCGCTGCGGCCCTACCTGCCGCTGGTGCCGGCGGTGCTGGCCGGCAATGCGGCGATGGCCGGCTGCGGGTTGATGATGCTGCGCGGCATGGCCCTGCATCTGCAACGGCCGTTGCCGCTGTGGTGGCCGCTGCTGATGGCGACCGCGTTCATGGCCTGCATCTTCGCCTTCCTGGTGCCGTGGCCGGACCTGGGCATGCGGCTGCTGGTGTTCAGCGTGTTCGCACTGATGGTCGACGGCTGGATCGCCGCGTTGCTGCTGCGGCATGCACCGCCACAGCAGCGCACCAGCTGCCGCCTGGCCGCTGCCGTATTCCTGGCAGAGGCTGCGTTGTACGCGGTTCGCCTGTTCCTGCCGGTGGCGCCCGATGCCGGTGAGGACATCATGCGGACCGGCTCGCCGATGTTCGCCACCTATATCGCGGGGGTGATGCTGGAACTGGCGCGTTGCTTCGCGATGGTACTGCTGCTGGTCGAGCGCATGCTGGTGGACCTGCGCCGCGCGGCCCGCACCGACGGCCTGACCGGCCTGCTCAACCGCAGCGCAGTGCTGGCCGATGGCCAGGCGCAACTGCAGAAGCTGCGCCGCCAGCGCCGGCCGCTGGCATTGCTGCTGGTCGACGTGGACCACTTCAAGAAGATCAATGATCGCTGGGGCCATCTGGCCGGCGACCAGGTGCTGCGCCATTTCGCGGCGACACTGCAGCACTGCGTGCAGGGCCATGAGCACCTGCTCGGCCGTTACGGTGGCGAAGAATTCGTGCTGGTGCTGGCTGGAGGCACGCGCGGCGAAGCCATGGAACGGGCGGCGGCGATCCGCGCGCGACTGCAGCAGCGGCCGGCGCTGCTGGCCGACGGGCCGGTGTGGGTCACCGCCAGCGTCGGCCTGGCGATGGACGCGGGGCAGGGCGATCTGTCGACGTTGCTGGCCGCTGCCGATGCCGCCCTGTACCGGGCCAAGGCCGAAGGGCGGGACCGCCTGGTCTGCGCGCCGCCGGCGGCCGATTCGCCATTGCCCATCGCCCCCGGCGCGCTGCCCGTGTAAGTTGAGTCACATCTTCCGCGGCAGCCCGTCGTGGTCGACAGGAACGTCCTCCAGGGGAAACGAGCACGATGCAAAGACACCACCTCGCGCTGGCCGGAATGCTGGCCAGCCTGTTGCTTGCCGGGTGCAGCCCGTCGCCGGCGGCCGACGCCGGCAGCGCCAGCGATGCACCCAGCCGCCGCTTCGGCACGATCGACTTCCAGCCCTGCACGCTGTCCACCGTCGGCGCCAGCGCCAACGTGGAAGCGCAGTGCGCCACCCTGCAGGTGCCGGAAGACCGGGCCCGGCCTGAGGCCCGCCGCATCGACCTGCGCATCGCCTGGCTGGAATCGGGCAGCAGCGGTTCCAGCCAGCCCGATCCGGTGTTCTTCCTCGCCGGTGGCCCTGGCCAGGCGGCCAGCGAAGTGGCCGTCGTCGTCGACACCGCGCTGCGCCAGGTACGCAAGCAGCGTGACGTGTTCCTGATCGACCAGCGCGGCACCGGCGGATCGAACCCGCTCAGCTGCCTGGGCGCGGACGGCAAGGAGCTGCCGATGGGCGAAGATGACGCGTCTTCGGAGGCCTCGCTGCGCGACTACGCCCAACGCTGCGCCGCGTCGCTGCAGGGGCGCGCCGACGCGCGCTTCTATACCACCACCGAAGCCATCGCCGACCTGGATGCGGTGCGGGCGGCGCTCGGCGTGGACAAGGTCAACCTGGTCGGCGGTTCCTACGGCACCCGCGTGGCCCAGCGCTACGCCGGTGCCTACCCGCAGCACACGCGCAGCATCGTCATCGATGGCGTGATACCGAACGAACTGGTGGTCGGCGGTGACTTCGCGACCACGTTCGAGGATGCGATCGCCCTGCAGTCGGCGCAGTGCCGCAAGGACGCCGCCTGCAGCAAGCGTTTCCCGACCGATACCCGCGCGCAGCTGCGCAGCGTGGTCGACACCCTGCGCCGTGCGCCGGTTCCGGTCGAGTATCGCGACCCGGGTACCAACGCACCGCGGCAGGATGTCCTGACGCCGGACAGTGTGGTCGGCCTGGCCTTCGCCTTCTCGTACGTGCCGCAGTATTCCTCGCTGTTGCCGCTGGTGCTGGATGAGGCCGCTCATGGCCGCTACGCGCCGCTGGCGTCGTTGGCCCGCGGTGCGAACCGCAGCATGGATTTCCAGATCAACCGCGGCATGCAGTGGTCGGTGATCTGCAGCGAGGATGCACCGCGCTATCACGCGCCGGCCGAGGATCCCGCGCGGCTGTTCGGCAACGAGGTGGCCAGCACCTTCTTCGCCGCCTGCCCGGTGTGGCCACACCGGCCGGCGCCGGCGACCGATGCGGTGCCACTGCGCAGCAACGTGCCGGCGCTGTTGCTGTCCGGTGAGCTGGATCCGGTGACGCCGCCGCGCTACGCCGCGCAGGTACTCAAGGGCCTGCCCAACGGCCGTGCGCTGGTCGCCCGTGGCCAGGGCCATGGCACCCTGGCCGCCGGCTGCATGCCGCGCCTGCTCGGCCAGTTCATCGACACGACCGATGCCAAGGCGCTGGATGCCGGCTGCCTGGACACGCTGAGCTACGTGCCGGCGTTCACCTCGTTCAACGGATGGGAACCATGATCGTCGCCGACAGCCTGCACAAGGCCTTCGATACCCGCACGGGCCGCATCCAGGCGGTCTCCAACGTTGGCTTCCGCGCCGGCGACGGACAGATCACCGGCCTGCTCGGCCCCAACGGTGCCGGCAAGACCACCACCATGCGCATGCTCTACACGCTGATGACGCCCGACCAGGGCAGCATCACTGTCGATGGCATCGATGCGGCACGCAATCCCGTCGAGGTGCGTCGCCACCTGGGCGTGCTGCCCGATGCACGTGGCGTCTACAAGCGCCTGACCGCGCGCGAGAACATCGCCTACTTTGGCGAGCTGCATGGCCTGTCGGCCGAGCGCATCCGCGAACGCATCGAGGTGCTGTCGCACGCGCTGGACATGGGCGACATCCTCGACCGCCAGACCGATGGTTTCTCGCAGGGCCAGCGCACCAAGACCGCGATCGCCCGCGCGCTGGTGCACGACCCGCGCAACGTCATCCTCGATGAACCGACCAACGGCCTGGATGTGATGACCACGCGCGCGCTGCGCCGCTTCCTGCTGGGCCTGCGCGAAGAAGGGCGCTGCGTGATCCTGTCCAGCCACATCATGCAGGAGGTGGGCGCGTTGTGTGACCACATCGTGATCATCGCCAAGGGCACGGTGATGGCCGCCGGCAGCGCCGACGAGCTGCGTGCGCAGGCCGGTGAAGCCAATCTTGAGGACGCGTTCGTGAAACTGATCGGCAGCGAAGAGGGCCTGCACGCATGAGCATGATGTCGACCCTGATGACGGTGATGCGCAAGGAACTGCGCGACCTGTCGCGTGACCGCCGCACGCTGCTGCTGACCCTGCTGTTCGGGCCACTGCTGTACCCGGTGCTGCTGCTGGGCATGGGCAAGCTGGCCGAGAGCCGGGTGCGCACCCAGATCGAAGCGCCGTTGCAGATTCCCACCATCGGTGCGGAGAACGCACCCAACCTGGTGCGCTTCCTCGCCGCACAGGGCCTCAATGCCGCGCCGGCACCGAAGGACCTGGCCGAGGCCATCCGCAGCCAGGACATCGATGTAGCGCTGCGCATCAGCGATGACTTCGGCAAGGACTGGGCCGAGGGCAAGCCGGCGCTGGTGGAGGTGATCAAGGACAGCACGCGTCGCGCGGCCGAAGTACCCAGTGCACGCCTGGAGGCGGCGCTGGCCACCTACAACGGCCAGGTCGGTGCCTTGCGCCTGATGGCACGCGGCATCGACGCACAGGTGGCCCGCCCGCTGGACGTGGCGCGCCAGGACCTGGCCAGTGCCGAAGCCAAGCGCGGCATGATCCTGTCGATGCTGCTGCCGGTGCTGCTGACACTGACCTCGTTCATCGGTGGCGCCTACCTGGTGATGGACGCTACCGCCGGCGAGCGCGAGCGGCAGTCGCTGGAACCCCTGCTGGCCACGCCGGGCTCGCGCAGCGCAATCGTCAGCGGCAAGATCGCCGCCGCCTGCGTGGTCGGTTTCGTGTCGCTGCTGCTGACCCTGGTCGCGTTCAAGGTGAGCGCGCAGATCGCACCCGGCAACATCGGCCGCCAGTTCAACATGAACGTCGGCTCGATGCTGCAGATGCTGCTGGTGATGCTGCCGATGCTGCTGATCGGCACCTCGCTGCTGACCTTCCTGTCGGCCGCGGCCAAGAGCATGAAGGAAGCGCAGAGCCACATGACCTGGCTGATGCTGCTGCCGATGCTGCCCGGCTACGCACTGGTGGCCTATCCGCTGAAGAGCGAACTGTGGCAGTACGCCGTGCCGTTCCTGTCGCAGAACCAGATGCTGCTGAAGGTGATTCGCCACGAGACCATCACCCCCGCAGTCTGGGCGATCTACCTCGGCGCCAGCCTCGGCTTGGCCGCCGTGCTGTGGTTCGCCGCCGTGCGCCGCTACCACAACGAGCGCCTGGCCATCTCTGGTTGACCGCCACAGGTAGCGCCGGGCCATGCCCGGCGGATATGAAACGAGGCCCGGTCATTCCGGGCCTCGTTGTTTTCAGGATTGTGTTGCCTGCCAAGCGGCGAAGCGCTGGGCGATCACCGGTGCCAGTCGGTCGAAGTTTTCCCAAGTATCGGCGACGTGGTACAGCGAAAGGACCTCGGCCGCCAACTGTTCCTCATAGTCTTCGACATACTGGCCATTCTCGAGGTCGTAGTACGAAGCAGTGAACGTGTTGGCTTCATCACTGACCAGGTCATCGACGAATTTGCCGTCGCTGCATTGAAGCAGGAACAGGCCCGGCGTCGTTCTACGTTCCCGCAGCGCCTGCAGGTCTTCTTCTGCGTCCTCGGCGAGCTCTTCGCTTGCCATGCCCTGTAGCAGCAGCCATGCCAGGTACATGCCGATGTGAGTGGCGCCGGCCTCAGCCGGAAGATCCGAAGGGAAGTCACCCCCGGAATGCCAGCTGGCGTCGTCGTACTTCATCTGTTCCCCTCCCGAAATCAGCAAGCAGCTTAGGTCGTAAGGAAGGATAGAGGGAGTGCTGGATACGTCAGCCCTCCCCGTACCGCGCGGGCGTCACACCCATCTCGCGCTTGAACACGGTGATGAACGCGCTTGGGGTGTCGTATCCCATCGACAGCGCGACGCGGGTCACCGGCTCGCCGGCCAGCAGGCGTGGCAGCGACAGCAGCACGCGCAGGCGCTGCCGCCAATGGCCCAGGGTCATGCCTGTTTCGGCCTGCCACCGGCGGGCGAGGCTGCGGCTGGACAGGCCGCCGGTGGCCGCCCACGCTTCGACACTGCGCAGGTCGTCCGGCGATCGCGCCAGCGCCGCCGCGATCCGCCGCAACCGGCGATCCCGCGGTTGTGGCAGGGCAAGTGGCAAGGGAGTGCTGGCACGGATCTCATCGGCGAGGACGCCGGCCAGGCGTGCCTGCGCAGCGTCCAGTGCCTGACGCGGCCAGCGCAGTGCGCGCGTCACCGCCGCCTGCAACAGCGCATCGGGTTGGAAAATACGGGGCAGCGGGGGCAGATCCAGGCCGGCATCGGCGCGGACGTACAGGCTCCAGCCATCGAACCCGTCTGCCCCGAGCAGCGCATGGGGCAGCAGCGGCGGTATCCAGGCAACGTGCCCGGCCGGAAGCAGCCACTGCAGATTCCCGGCTTCGATCCGCAACAGGCCCTGATGGGCGCCCAGCAATTGACCGCGCCGGTGTTGGTGGCGGGCGGTGCGCCGCCTTCCGGGCACGCGCAGCTGGCCGGCCAGCACGATGGGGCCGTAGTCGGCGTCCGCCAATGCCGGATCAATCAAGCCGGTCGGTGTCTGATCTGCCATATCCATTGGCAGTTATACGGCAGAAGCGCCGATCCGCGCGCGCCACACTGGGCGCCCATTCCAACACGAGCCGCCCCGATGCAGCCCCAGGACATCCTTCCCGACCACCAGAACGAAGTACAGGTAAACGGCCTCACCGTGCGCAAGGGCAGCGTCGGCGCCTTCCTCGCCAGTGTCCGCGACTGGCAGGACGCCGCCAGCAACGACGCCACCCGCGCCGCCGCCGAAGCCGACCTGCGTGCGCTGCTGCCGGGCCTGCATGCGCTGGGCCTGTTCCAGGTGCTGGCCGCGCGCGATCCGGCACTGCAGCGCCTGATCGACAGTGCCCGCTGAAACGGACAAGGCCCGGACATGCCGGGCCTTGTCGTCATTGCGGGGCGGAAACGACTTAATCCCCTCCGTCCCCTTTTTTTTGCGGTCAGCTGCCGCCCGGGGCGAACACCAGGGTGCGGCGGGTGGTGACCGGTGCGCTGACCGGCTCGAAGCGCCAGCGCTTGACCGCGTTCATGGCCTCGCGATCGAAGACGCGCGATGGCGTTGCGCGCAGCACGCGGGCGTTGGTCACCGAACCGTCGGTGCCGACGGTGATCTCCACCAGCACCTCGCCCGAGGTGCCGGCACGCAGCGCCTCGGACGGATAGCGCGGTGCCGGCGTGCTGACCGGGCGCAGGTTGGGTGCCGCAGCGGCCGCAGGCGCTGCGGCCTGGCGTGCCGCGCTGGCCTGCTGGGCGGCAGCCTGCTGCTGCTTCTGCTCGGCTTCGCGGCGGGCCGCAGCCTGGCGCTCGGCTTCCTGGCGCTCGTTGTCGCGGCGGGCGGCGTCCTGCTGGGCAGCGATCTGCTTGGCCGCGTCGGCTTCCTTGGCACGCTGCTCGGCCAGGCGCTGCTGTTCGGTCTGCTGCTTGCTGCGGTCCTCGGCGTCCTTCTTGGCCTTCTCGGCTTCGGCCTCGGTGCGCTTGGCCGCGTTCTGCACGCCCTTGGCCAGGCCGTCCTTCAGGCGCGGCAGGGCCGGCGCGGAGGCATCGACCTTCTCGATCAGCGCCACCAGCCGCTGTGCTTCGGTGTAGTCCTCGCGCCCCAGGTGCTGTTCGGCGGCGATCAGCGTGTACGGCAGCAGGTCGGTCAGCGCGCTCTTCACCGAGGCGTCGTCCGGGGTCTTGTCGCGCAGCGCGAGGTAGTACTCGATGGCGTTGTCGCCGGCCGGCGCGTACATGCGGTTCTCGCGCAGGGCCTGGGTGGCCGACTCACGCAGCTGCTCGGTGCCCATCGACTGCACCTTGGCGGCGACCACCGGTGCGGCCGGCGCAGCGGCGGCGGGTGCGGAGGCCGGGGCCGGTGCAGCGGTTTCTTCCTTGCCCGAGCAGGCGGCCAGCGCCAGTGCCAGGGCAACCGGCAGCCACCGGCGCGCGGCGGTGATCGTTGAGACGTGCGACATCCTGCTCCCCTTTAGAAGACGACGTGACGTAAATCATTGATATGCATGGCCGGGACCCGTGGTCCAGGCGCGGCAGGGTGGCGTTTCCCGACGCCACCGCCGGCAACGGCGAGGATGCAATCTAGCATCCCGGCCACCGCCCCGCACAAGGGGTGGTGGCCGGGTGGGCCCGCGGCCATCATGCCGTGGCTGGCGGCGACCTCAGTGGTCGTGGGCCTTGTCGTGCGACTTGCTGTGGCCGTTGGACATCAGCTTGTCGGTCCAGGCGATGCCGATCGCCGACAGGATGAACACGCAGTGGATGATGGTCTGCCACAGCACGCCGTCAGGGGTCAGCATCGAGCAGCGGGCGACACCGATGTTGGCGGCGGCCACGCTCATCTGCTCCGGCGTGCACAGCGGGATGCCATTCAACGCGCCACTGGCGATGAAGGTCTTCAGCAGGTGGATCGAGGAGATGCCGATGATCGCCATCGCCAGCTTCACCTTCAGCACGCTGGCATTGACGTGGCTCAGCCATTCCGGCTGGTCCGGGTGGCCTTCCAGGCGCAGGCGCGAGACGAAGGTCTCATAGCCGCCGACGATCACCATGACCAGCAGGTTGGAGATCATCACCACGTCGATCAGGCCCAGCACGATCAGCATGATCTGCTGCTCGCCCATCGACACCGAATGCGAGATCAGGTGCCACAGTTCCTTGCCGAACAGGAACACGTAGACGCACTGCGCCACGATCAGGCCCAGGTACAGCGGCAGCTGCAGCCAGCGCGAGGCGAAGATCAACGTGGACAACGGGGAGAGCGGCGGGCGGTTTGCACTCATGCGGGGGATGCTGCGTTTCGGGGGAGAGGCGAGGTTACCGGCCCGCCATGACGGTGCCAACCCAACTCACGCACTAGACTTCAGGTTCCTTTCCGCACCCCGAGCCGACGCCATGATCGACCTGTATTACTGGCCCACCCCGAACGGCCACAAAGTGACCCTGCTGTTGGAGGAAGCCGGCCTGGAGTACCGCATCCACCCGGTCAACATCGGCTCGGGTGACCAGTTCAAGCCAGAGTTCCTGGCCATCTCGCCCAACAACAAGATGCCGGCCATCGTCGACCACGCCCCGGCCGATGGCGGCGCCCCGCAGAGCGTGTTCGAGTCCGGCGCGATCCTGCTGTACCTGGCCGAGAAGACCGGCCGCTTCCTGCCCAGCGACGCGCGTGGCCGCGTGACCACGCTGGAATGGCTGTTCTGGCAGATGGCGGGCCTGGGCCCGATGAGTGGCCAGATGGGCCATTTCAATGTGTACGCGCCGGAGAAGATTCCCTACGCGATCGAGCGCTATGACAACGAGGTGCGCCGCCTGCACGGGGTGATGGACAAGCGCCTGGCCCAGCACGCCTTCCTGGCCGGCGATGAGTACACCATCGCCGACATGGCCAGCTACCCGTGGGTCGGCGCCTACGACAAGCTGCCGGTGGACTTCGCCGCGTTCCCGAACCTCAAGCGCTGGCACGAGGCCATCGCCGCGCGCCCGGCCACCCAGCGCGCCTATGCGCTGCGCCAGCAGGTGAACCCGAACGCCGGCAAGCCGCTCAGCGACGAAGAGCGCAAGCACCTGTTCGGCCAGCGCTGACCCCGGCAGGCGGCCCCAGAGGGTCGGATCCCTTTGCAGCGCAAAGGGCGCTGACCCTCCAGTGCGCCGCCATGGGCAGAAGGTCATGCTGCCTTCCCGCACGGGCTTGGTTAGGATGGAGGAACGACCGCCCCGCGCCTGCCGCCGGGCGGACCTGCCGTTTGCCGGGATCCTCCATGCGCCACCTGTTCGCTTCGCTTGCCCTCATGCTCGCCACCAGTACCGCCGCCCACGCCGAAAAGCTGACCCTGGAGGCCATCACCGGCCCGCTGCCGCTGTCCGGCCCGACCCTGATGAAGCCCAAGGTGGCGCCGGACGGTTCGCAGGTCAGTTTCCTGCGCGGCAAGGACAGCGATCGCAACCAGCTGGATCTGTGGACCTACGACATCGGCAGTGGCCAGACCCGGTTGCTGGTTGATTCCAAGGTGGTGCTGCCCGGCACCGAGACCCTCAGCGATGAGGAAAAGGCGCGCCGCGAGCGCCAGCGCATCGCCGCCATGACCGGCATCGTCGATTACCAGTGGGCGCCGGACGCACAGCGCCTGCTGTTCCCGTTGGGCGGCGAGCTGTACCTGTACGACCTCAAGCAGCAGGGCGCGGCGGCCGTGCGCCAGCTGACCCACGGTGAGGGCTTCGCCACCGACGCCAAGCTGTCGCCCAAGGGCGGCTTCGTCAGCTTCATCCGTGGCCGCAACCTGTGGGTGATCGACCTGGCCAGCGGCAGGCAGCTGCAGCTGACCCACGACGGCAGCACCACCATCGGCAACGGCGTGGCCGAGTTCGTCGCCGATGAAGAGATGGACCGCCACACCGGTTACTGGTGGGCACCGGATGATTCGGCGATTGCCTTTGCCCGTATCGACGAGGCACCGGTGCCGGTGCAGAAGCGCTACGAGGTCTACGCCGACCGCACCGATGTGATCGAACAGCGTTACCCGGCCGCCGGCGACGCCAACGTGCGCGTGCAGCTGGGGGTCATCGCACCGGCCGCCGATGCGCAGCCGCGCTGGATCGACCTGGGCAAGGAACAGGACATCTACCTGGCCCGCGTCGACTGGCGCGATCCGCGGCACCTGAGCTTCCAGCGCCAGTCGCGCGACCAGAAGCAGCTGGACCTGGTGGAAGTGGCACTCGACTCCAACCGCCAGCGCGTACTCGCCCACGAAACCAGCCCGACCTGGGTACCGCTGCACAACAGCCTGCGCTTCCTTGAAGACGGCAGCGTGCTGTGGTCGTCCGAGCGCACGGGCTTCCAGCACCTGTACCGCATCGACAGCAAGGGCAAGACCACCGCGCTGACCCACGGCAACTGGCCGGTGGACGAGCTGCTGGCGGTGGATGAGACGGCCGGCAAGGCCTACTTCCGTGCCGGCATCGAAAGCCCGCGCGAAAGCCAGATCTACGCGGTCTCGCTGCAGGGCGGCGAGCCGCAGCGCCTGTCGAAGGCGCCAGGCATGCACAGCGCCAGCTTCGCCCGCAACGCCAGCGTCTATGTGGACAGCTGGTCCAACAGCACCACACCGCCGCAGATCGAGCTGTTCCGCGCCAACGGCGAGAAGATCGCCACGCTGGTGGAGAACGATCTGGCCGATCCCAAGCACCCGTATGCGCGCTACCGCGACGCGCAGCGCCCGGTCGAGTTCGGCACGCTCACCGCCGCCGACGGCAAGACGCCGCTGCACTACAGCCTGATCAAGCCGGCCGGCTTCGATCCGTCCAGGCGCTACCCGGTGGCGGTGTATGTCTATGGCGGCCCGGCCAGCCAGACCGTCACCGACAGCTGGCCCGGCCGCGGCGACCATCTGTTCAACCAGTACCTGGCCCAGCAGGGCTACGTGGTGTTCTCGCTGGACAACCGCGGCACCCCGCGCCGCGGCCGCGACTTCGGGGGTGCGCTGTACGGGAAGCAGGGCACGGTGGAAGTGACCGACCAGCTGCGTGGCGTGGCCTGGCTCAAGCAGCAGCCGTGGGTGGACCCGGCGCGCATCGGCGTGCAGGGCTGGTCCAACGGCGGCTACATGACCCTGATGCTGCTGGCCAAGGCGTCGAACCAGTACGCCTGCGGCGTGGCCGGCGCCCCGGTCACCGACTGGGGCCTGTACGACAGCCATTACACCGAGCGCTACATGGACCTGCCGGCGCGCAACGACGCCGGTTACCGTGAAGCGCGCGTGCTGACCCACATCGATGGCCTGCGTTCGCCGCTGCTGCTGATCCACGGCATGGCGGACGACAACGTGCTGTTCACCAATTCGACCAGCTTGATGAGCGCGCTGCAGAAGCGCGGCCAGCCGTTCGAGCTGATGACCTACCCGGGTGCCAAGCATGGCCTGTCCGGCGCCGATGCCCTGCATCGCTACCGCGTGGCCGAAGCCTTCCTGGGGCGCTGCCTGAAGCCTTGACACACAGACGGGAAGGAGCCCGCCGATGACACTGCCGCCGCCGATTCCCACCCACGGCCCGAAGCCCGCCGGCTGGTGGTCCCGCCACTGGCGCTGGGCGATGCCCGTGGCCGTGCTGCTGGTGCTGGGCGGGGCCGGTGGCACGGTGGCCTGGAGCGTGCTGCGCTGGAGCGAGGCGGCACGCGAGAGCCCACCGATGCGCGAAGCGCTGCGTCGCGCCGGCTGCAGCATCGAACTGGTGGAAGCCTTCGGCGAGCCGCTGCGTGCCGAATCGATGCCGCTGGGCAGCATGCAGACCGCGATCAACGGCCAGCGTGACGTCGGCCTGACCGTGGCCCTGGAAGGTCCCCGCGCGCACGGCCGGCTGTTCGTGAAGGGCACCCGCAGTGACGACGTGTGGGACTACCCGGTGATGTACGTGCTGGGCGAGGACAGGCAGACCTTCGACCTGACCGCGCTGGACGACGATGAGGCCGCGCAGGAATGCGAACTGCAGGCCTGCCGCGAGCGCGGCGAATGCCCGCCGACGGCTGCGATGTGACCTCCACGGGCAGGCAACTGCGGGACGTCGACGGGGTAGAGTCGACCGGGTAGAGTCGACCGTCAGTCGACTGCTCTTCGATCAGATAGCGAAACCCCCGCGCTGCGCGCGATAGTCGACTGACAGTCGACTCTACGCCGGCGGGCTTCCGCGGAGCCCCGGCTGCACAACCAGCCCGCCATGACTTCCCGCCGATTGTCGCCACCGCGCTGAGCGCGTAGGGTGCGGGCAACCCTGTCCTGGAGTGCACCATGAAGCCGATCGCGTTGGCCGTTGCCCTGGCCCTGACCGCTGCACCGCTGCTGTCCGCACCGCCGGCGCTGGCCGCACCCGCCGCCAAGGCCGCCACGCCGGCCAGCCCGGCCTGGGTGGCCCGCAGCAATGCGCTGGCGCAGATCCTGCTCGATGCACAGGGCCCGTTCCAGCCGGAAGAAACCGGCTTCTTCGGCGTGCCCGGCTACGACGACAAGGTCGCCGACCTCGGCCCCGACAACGGCAAGCGCTACCGTGCCGCGATGGCCAAGGCCCGCGAGGAGCTGAAGGCGAAGCTGGCCACCGAGAAGGATCCCAACGTCCGCCAGGACCTGGAGATCATGATCCATGCCGCCAACCAGAACATCGAAGGCAGCGAGCTCAACGAGAAGTACCTGCTGCCGTGGAGCGATGCGCCGCAGACGGTGTTCAGCGGCCTCAACCTGCTGCTGTCCGACCAGGTGCCGGCCGAGCGCCGTGCCAAGGCGCTTGACCGCCTCAAGGCCTATGCAGGCCTGCAGCCGGGCGGCACCGCGTTCACCACGCTGGCCCGCCAGCGCTACGAAGAGCGCTTGAAGGACAGCAGCCTGCTGCAGCCGACGAAGATCGAAGTGCAGCAGTCGCTGGACAACGTCGAGACCTACATCACCGGCATCGAGTCGCTGCTGAAGAAGTACCAGATCGCCGGCGCTGACGAGGCGATGAAAACCCTGGCCGGGCAGATGAAGGACTACGCCGCCTGGACCCGCAAGGAAGTGCTGCCGAAGGCACGCACCGATGCGCGCCTGCCGGCGCCGCTGTACGCCTACCAGCTCAAGCAGGTCGGCATCGACATCGATCCGAAGCTGCTGATGCAGCGCGCGCAGCTGGAGTTCATGGAAACCCGCTCGGCGATGCAGCAGCTGGCGCCGCTGGTGGTGAAGGACAAGGGCCTGAAGGTGGCCGATCCCAGCGATCCGGTGGCGGTGATCCGTGCGCTGAAGGCCGACAAGATCGCCGACGACCATCTGGAAGGGCACTACCGCAAGGTGATCGACGCGATCGATCCGCTGATCCGCGAGCACGCCATCGTCGACGTGCCCAAGCGCGCCATGCAGATGCGCCTGGGTTCGGCCGCCGAGAGCGCGGCCAGCCCGGCACCGCACTTCCTGCCGGCGCCCCTGGTCAACAACACCGGGCAGCAGGGCACCTTCGTGCTGCCGCTGGGCAATCCGGCGGCGGGCCCGGGCGCGCAGTACGACGACTTCAACTTCGGTGCGGCGGCGTGGACGCTGAGCGCGCATGAAGGCCGCCCCGGCCACGAGCTGCAGTTCACCGCGATGGTCGAGCGTGGCGTGTCGCTGGCACGCACCATGTTCGCGTTCAATTCGGTGAACGTGGAAGGCTGGGCGCTGTATGCCGAGGCCGAGATGGTGCCCTATGAACCGCTGGACGGGCAGATGATCGCCCTGCAGTTCCGCCTGCTGCGCGCCGCGCGCGCAATGCTCGACCCGATGCTCAACCTGGGCCTGACCGACCGCGCCAACGGCGAGCGCGTGCTGATGGAGCAGGTCGGCCTGTCCAAGGCGATGGCCACCCAGGAACTGGACCGCTACATGGTGCGCATGCCGGGCCAGGCCGGCAGCTACTTCTACGGTTACACCCGCATCCTGGAGCTGCGCATGCAGACCGAGCTGGCACTGGGTGCGAAGTTCGATCGCCTCGCGTTCAACAACTTCCTGCTCGACCAGGGCCTGCTGCCGCCGGACCAGCTGGCCGACGCGGTGAACAAGGTGTTCGTGCCGAAGTACAAGCGCTGAACGCCCTCCGGTAGTGCCGGCCGCTGGCCGGCATTCCCCTGGCGTAGAGAGGATTCCCGAGGTTGCCGGCCGCTGGCCGGCATTCCCCCGGTGTAGAGAGCATTCCCGAGGTTGCCGGCCAGCGGCCGGCACTACCTGCGGTGAGGCTGCCGCGTCACCGCTGCGGCGTGATCACCTGCGTCGGCAACCGCGCCGGCGGTTCCGGGTTGGGTACCCAGATCGCCACGCCGGCGGCGCGCTTCTGCGTGGTCGGAATACCAATGCCAACGCCGCCACCCACGTGCGAGCCGAACGTGCCGGCGCCCACCGACATGCCCACCGGCGAGCCGCTGCTGCCCACGCCCATCAGCACCACGCCATTGGCGCCCAGTGCTGCGGCTTCACGCTTGAGGCGCGCCACTGCGGCGTCGGTCTGGCCCTGCGTGCCGAAGCCCACGGCAGACGCCGATTCCAGCTGCGCGATTTCCTGGGAGCCGGCCGGTGGCGTGGAATAGATCTGGACCAGTGCCGGATCGATCGGCGCGCGGGCGCGGCCCAGCATGACCTTGGAGGTGCTGGCACAACCGGCGGCGACCAGCAGGATGGCCGCCAACGCGGCCCAACGGATGTTCATGGCACGACCCCTGTAGGACTGGTTGCGATCATCGGCGGGCTACTCTGAATCGGTGCCAACCCCCCGGCCAGGGCAGCCACGGCCGCACGCTAGCACGGTGCGGGTGACAGCCCCGCCAAGGGCAGTAGGCGGCGGCAGCGGGAACGACTATGGTGGGGACAGGAACCAACGACGGGAGAGCGGAATGGGTGTGATCAGTCTGTTGTGGGGCGTGCTGGCGCTGCTGTGGATGATCCTGGCGCTGATTCCGCTGCTCGGCTGGGGCAACTGGTTCCTGATCCCGTTCGCCGCCGTCGGTGCGGTGATCGCCGCGCTGGGCATCCTGTTCACCCACCCCAGCAAGCGCGGCCGGGCCTGGGCCGGGCTGGTGCTGAACGGCATCGTGGTGGTGGTCGGCATCCTGCGCCTGGGCCTGGGGGGCGGCGTGATCTGACCCCGGCGCCGGGTGCGACAGGGCGTCGCAGGTGCACGGCTGCCGGCCGGGCAGGGGCGTACAATGAGCGGCTGCGCGAGCCCCCCGCGTGCCTGTGAATCCGCGCCCGGCGCGGCTGCCCGATGATCATCCGACCCCGTCCCCACGGCTGGCAACTGCTGTACATCCTGCGCGGCTCGATCGTCAAAGCGATCGCGCCGAAGGTGCTGGCCATCCTGATCCTGTCCATCGCCGTGGCGGCGGTGGTGGAACTGGCCCCGCCGATCGGCATCGAGCGCGTGTCGGTGACGCCGTTCACCCTGCTCGGCCTGGTCCTGTCGATCTTCCTCAGCTTCCGCAACAGCGCCTGCTACGAGCGCTGGTGGGAAGGCCGCAAGCTGTGGGGCCAGCTGGTCTACGAATCGCGTTCGCTGGCCCGCCAGGTGAACCTGCTGCTGGCCGATGACCCCGGCCGCCGCCGTCGCATCGCCTATCTCACCACTGCGTTCGCCCATGCGCTGGCCGCGCGCCTGCGCGGGCGCATCGTGGCCCTGGCCGCCTTGCCATGGCTGGACAAGCCGCAGCGCGAGCAGCTGGGCCAGCGCGAGAACGTGCCCGATGCCCTGCTGTCGATGATCGCGGCCGAGCTGGCCCAGGCGCTGCGCGCCGGCGAGCTTGATCCGATCCTCTACACCCAGCTGGAGGAGCGGCTGCACGCCATGTCGTCGATCCAGGCCGGCTGCGAGCGCATCCTCACCACGCCGCTGCCGTTCGCCTACACCCTGCTGCTGCACCGCTGCGCGTGGATGTTCTGCGTGCTGCTGCCGTTCGGCCTGGCCAGTTCGCTGGGCTGGGGCACGCCGGTGCTGTCGGCGGTGCTGGCCTATGCCTTCTTCGGCCTGGACCAGCTGGGCGAAGAAATGGAAGACCCGTTCGGCCTGGAGCCGAACGACCTGCCGCTGGACGCGCTGGTGCGCACGATCGAGATCGACCAGCTCGACGCGCTCGGCGAACGCCCATTGCCCGAACCCCTGCTGCCGCAGGGCTACCTGTTGCAATAGCCACTCTTCGGAGCCTGCCATGTCCCATCCGCTTTACCGCCCGCGCCGCATGCGCCACGACGAGTTCTCGCGTCGCCTGATGCGCGAGAACACGCTGACCACCGATGACCTGATCTACCCGGTGTTCGTGCACGAACTGGCGGGCCGCACCGCAGTGCCGTCGATGCCGGGCGTGGAGCGGCTGTCGATCGAAGAGCTGCTGAAAGTGGCCGAAGAGGCGCTGGAGCTGGGCATTCCGGTGATCGACCTGTTCCCGGTGATCGACCCGTCGCTGAAGTCGCTGGACGCATCGGCGGCGTGGGCCGAGGATGGCCTGGCGCAGCGTGCGATCCGCGCGCTGAAGTCGCGCTTCCCGGAACTGGGAGTGATGACCGACGTGGCGCTGGACCCGTACACCACCCACGGCCAGGACGGCATCATCGACGACAAGGGCTACGTGCTCAACGACATCACGGTCGAAGCGCTGGTCAAGCAGTCGGTGTCGCACGCCGAGGCCGGCGTCGACATCGTCTCGCCGTCGGACATGATGGACGGCCGCATCGGCGCGATCCGCCGTGCGCTGGATGCCGAGAACCACATCAACGTGCGCATCATGGCCTACTCGGCCAAGTACGCCTCGGCGTTCTACGGCCCGTTCCGTGATGCGGTGGGCAGCGCGGCCAGCCTCGGCAAGGCCGACAAGAAGACCTACCAGATGGACCCGGCCAACGGCGACGAGGCCCTGCGCGAGATCGCGCTGGACCTGGAAGAGGGCGCCGACATGGTAATGGTCAAGCCGGGCATGCCCTACCTGGACCTGGTGCGCCGGGTGAAGGAGACCTTCGGCGTGCCGACCTTCGCTTATCAGGTCAGTGGCGAGTACGCGATGATGAAGGCCGCCTTCGCCAACGGCTGGCTGGACGAGCGTGCCTGCGTGCTGGAGTCGCTGCTGGGCTTCAAGCGGGCCGGTGCCGACGGCGTACTGACCTATTTCGCGCCGCAGGTGGCGCGATGGCTGCGCGAGCGCTGACAATAGCGCCACGATAGACGGAGGACTGCGCGATGGGACCCGAACTGGGATGGATGCAATGGCTGATCTGGGGCACCGGTACGCTGGTGTTCGGCGCCATCATCGTCGGTGTCTTCATCGCCGCGTGGCGGGCCGGCAAGCGCCCGCCGGAACAGCTCTCCGCTGCCCGCCGCGTGGCCCGTGAGCAGGCGCTGCCGGACAGCGTGCAGGCCGAGCTGGCCGCGTTGAACCAGCGCAAGGACAACGGCCAGCTGAGTGAGCTGGAGTACGAGCAGCAGCGCGCCAAGGTGTTGTCGCGCTGACGGGCAATGCCCGGGGTCGGATCCCTTTCCGCAGGAAAGGGCTCTGACCCCTTCGCGGGCGCCATCCACGCGCGGCGTGGATCTACCGCACGCACCCGGCCACCGCCGCCACCTTCGGCACCGCCAACCGGTACACGTCCACGCCACCGGCACGCGGGGCCTTCGCCGCGCTGCTGGCCACCAGCATCTCCGCCGGCTTGGCGTTGTCGATCACCGGCGCGCCGGTCCAGCCGCCGGCCTGGTTGAACGACAGCCCCAGCGGCTGCAGTGCCGCGCCGCTCCACGCGCAGCCGTTGCTCCACACCTGCGCGGTTGCACCGCTGCCGCGGCTGAACACCACGGCGCCATCCTGGCCCAGCCAGTCGCCGTCGGTTTCATCGTCGGCGCTGTTCAATGCGCTCAGCGCGCTGGCCGGGCCGCGCCTGCCGTTCGCATCCAGCGGCGCCACGAACAGATCCCAGCCAGCGCCGCGGCCCTGCTGGCGGGCAAACAGCAGCTGCTTGCCGTCCACGCTCAGCGCCGGCCCGCGCTCTTCCCGGCGCCCGCCGTCACCGGCCAGCGGCTGCGCAGGGCCCAGCTGGCCGTCGGCGGCCAACGCGGCGCGGTACAGCGCCAGCGCGCCCTCGCGACCGGCCGCGAACAGCAGCCAGCGGCCATCCCGGCTGAAGTAGGGATCGCGGGCTTCACCGGCCACGCTGACCGGCAGTGCCTGGGCCTGCTGCCAGCGGCCGTCCACCACGCGCGCCTCCCACAGGCCCCAGCCGGCCTCGCCGCGGCGGGCGAAGACGATGCGCTGGCCATCGGCGCTGATCGTGGCGCGGCCCTCGTCGGCGCGGGTCGAGACCACGCCCATGCCTTCGATGCCGTACTCGTTCAACGCCATCGCCACGGGGGCAGAGAGTAGACTGGCGGCGAGCACCAGCAGGGGCGGGGTGATGCGCATCATCCAGATCCGTGCATGAAAGAGCATCAGTCTAGCCAGCTTGAGGATTCCATGACCGACCGTTACGCCGTCTTCGGACACCCCGTTGCCCACTCGAAGTCGCCGCAGATCCACGCGACGTTCGGTCGCCAGGAAGGCATCGCCATCGACTACCGTGCGATCGACCTGGCGCCGGATGCCTTCCTGGCCGGGCTGGACGCCTTCGCCGCCGAGGGCGGTGTCGGCGCCAACGTCACCCTGCCACACAAGGAAGCCGCGTTCTCGGTGTGCACCACGCTGACCGCACGGGCGCGCCGCGCCGGCTCGGTCAACACGCTGCTGCGCAAGGGCGACCGCTGGCACGGCGACACCACCGATGGCATCGGCCTGGTGCGCGACCTGACCGACCGCCATGGCCTGGACCTGCGTGGCCGCCGCGTGCTGATGATCGGTGCCGGTGGCTCGGCGCGCAGTGTCGCACCGGCGCTGCTGGATGCCGGCATCACCGAACTGGTGGTGGTGAACCGCACGCCGGAGCGCGCCGATGAACTGATCGACGCGATGGGCGAGCCGGGCCGCGCGATCAGCCGCTACTGGGAAGACCTGCGCGAGCTGGGCGACTTCGAACTGATCGTCAATGCCACCTCGGCCGGCCGCGACCGCGACGTCGAGTTCAAGCTGCCGCTGTCGCTGGTCAATTCGATGACCACCGCCGTCGACCTGAACTACGGCGAGGCGGTCATCGCTTTCCTGGCCTGGGCCCGTGCGGCGAACTGCCGCAATACCGTGGATGGCCTGGGCATGCTGGTCGAGCAGGCGGCCGAGAGCTTCCTGCAGTGGCACGGCGTGCGCCCGCAGACCGACGAGGTCTACCAGTCGCTGCGCCAGGGCTCGGCCGTGCTGGCCGGCGAGGACTGATCGATGGACGGCACGACGTTGATGGTGACCGTGCTGAGCATGGTCGGCGTGCGCCTGCCGGTGCTGATCGCGCTGTGCATCGGCCTGGTCTGGGTGGTCGGCGCGCCGCGCGATGCCACCCGCACCGGTGCCCTGGTCGGCCTGCTGCTGTTGCTGCTGTCCAGCCTGGGCGGCCTGGCGGCGGGCATGCTGCCGATGTGGCTGGTCAGCAGTGGTAATTTCGGCGCCGTGTCGGGCATGGGTGCCATCCTCGGCGTGCTGCATTTCGCACTGGCCATGGTCGAGGCCATCGGCGTGGTGCTGCTGGTGTGGGCGCTGGTGCGCCTGCTGCGTAGCCGTCCCGCCCCGGTCGCCTGAGCGCTGGCGCCGGGCCACGCCCGGCGTGTTTCGCCCCTGTGCGGCGCGGGCTTCGGACCGTGCGCGCCGGCGGGCGTCGTCGCTGGCTCGTTCAGGGTGCCGGCAACAGTGAACGCGGCCGGCCATGCGACAATGACCGGCCTGATCCAGCTACGGTAACTCCCGGCGTGACCGAAACCGTCGCCGCTCCGCGCACGCTCGATGACCCCTTGAAGGACGCGATCCGCAAGGCGTACACGACGCTGCAGGCCAATACGCCCGGCTTCTCCACCCGCCGCTCGCAGAGCCAGATGATCGGCGTGGTGTCGCGCGCGCTGTCGAAGAGCGGTGGCGTTGGCGTGGTCGAGGCGCCCACCGGCGTCGGCAAGAGCCTGGGTTACCTCACCGCGGGCGTACCGATTGCGCTGGCCACCAAGAAGAAGCTGGTGATCAGCACAGGCACCGTGGCGCTGCAATCGCAGCTGGTCGAGCGCGACATTCCCAATTTCCTCAAGGCCACCGGCCTGGAAGCGACCGTGGCGCTGGCCAAGGGACGCACCCGCTACCTGTGCACGCGCAATGCCGCCGAGGCGCAGGGCGAGGGCTCGCAGGGCGGCATGTTCGAGGACGACGCGCCACTGTTCGACCGGCCGCTGGCGCCGATCGAGATGGACATCGCCAAGCGCCTGACCGACGCCTTCACCAGCGGCAGCTGGGATGGCGATATCGACAATGCGCCGGAGACCATCAGCCCCGGCCTGCGCAGCCGCATCACCACGCCGGCCTCGGGCTGCGCCGGCCGCCGCTGTGCCTACTCGGCGCAGTGCGCGGTGCTGCGCTCGCGCAACACGGTGCGCGATGCGCAGATCGTGGTCACCAACCATGCGCTGCTGCTGTCGGCGCTGTCGATCGGTGACAGTGACAACGGCCAGCCGTTGATCGCCCCGCCGTCGGACATGCTGCTGGTGCTGGACGAGGGCCATCACATCGGCAACGTGGCGATCGATCAGGGCGCGGCCAGCCTGGCGCTGGACGAGATGGCCAAGCGTACCGGCCGCCTGCAGATCCTGATCGCCGGCGCCTACCGCGCGGTCGACAAGGACCGCCTCGGCAACCTGCTGCCGAACGAAGCGATCGAAGTCGCCAGCAACGTCGCCAAGCAGCTGCGCGCGTTCCGTGACCACGTCGAGCGGGTGTGGATGCCGGCGCCGGCGGACGAAGAGCCGATGTGGCGCGCGGCCAACGGGCGCCTGCCCGAGGCTTGGCGCGAGCCGATCGAGGCGCTGGCCGACGATACCCGCAGCCTCTACAACTGGGCGCATGCGGCCACCGCGCAGGTAGCCAAGGGCAAGCCGGACGATGCCGCGCGCGAGCGCCTGCAGCGCAACCTGGGCATGGCGCTGGAGATGATCGAGCAGCAGTACAACCTGTGGCAGGCCTGGCGCCGCGAGGACAAGGATGGCGCGCCGCCGATGGCGCGCTGGGTCACCGCCACCCGCGATGGCGACCTGGTGCTGCACGGCTCGCCGGTGTCGGCCGCGCACGTGCTGCGCAAGCTGCTGTGGGATGAAGTGGACTCGGTGGTGATGACCTCGGCGACGTTGACCGGTGGTGGCGATTTCCAGTCGCTGGCGATCGACAACGGCATCCCCGAAGACGCCGAGATGGTCTCGCTGTCCTCGCCGTTCGACCTGCCCAACCAGGCCGAGCTGATCGTGCCGAAATTTCCGGTCACGCCGGACGACCGCGAGGGCCATCCGCGCGAAGTGGCGCGCTATCTCGACACCGAGCTGGACTGGGCCAAGGGCTCGATGGTGCTGTTCACTTCGCGCTGGAAGATGGAGAAGGTGGCCGGCCTGATGCCGGCCGCGCGCCGCAAGCAGGTGCTGGTGCAGGGCGAGATGTCCAAGACCCGGCTGATCGAGGAACACCTGCGACGTGTCGAGGCAGGCGAGGGTTCGGTGCTGTTCGGCCTGAACTCGTTCGGCGAGGGCCTCGACCTGCCCGGCGAAGCCTGCACCACGGTAGTGATCACCCAGGTGCCGTTCGCGGTGCCGACCGACCCGCAGACCGCTACCCTCAGTGAATGGTTTGAGGGGCGTGGGCTGAATGCCTTCAACCTGATCGCCATTCCGCATGCGTTGCGCACGCTGACCCAGTTCGCCGGCCGCCTGATCCGCACCTCCACCGACACCGGCCGCGTGGTGATCCTCGACTCGCGGCTGCTGACCCGCCGCTACGGCAAGCGCATCATCGACGCGCTGCCACCGTTCAAGCGCGTGATCGGCTGACCGGTAGTGCCGGCCGCTGGCCGGCAAAAAGGGGACGGAGGGGATTAAGTCGTTTTAGGCACAAACGACTTAATCCCCTCCGTCCCCATTTTCCAGATGCCGGCCAGCGGCCGGCACTACCGGATCGGCATCAATCGCCGAGCAGGGCGGTGTTGCGCACGGCGCCCTTGTCGGCGCTGGTGGCCAGCAGGGCGTAGGCCTTCAACGCGCTGGTGACCTTGCGTGGGCGCGGCGCGCGCGGCTTCCAGCCGTGTGCATCGGCATGGGCGCGGCGCTGGGCCAGCGTGGCCTCATCCAGCAGCAGGTCGATGCGGCGGGCCGGGATGTCGATGCGGATGCGGTCGCCGTCTTCCACCAGGCCGATCGTGCCGCCGCTGGCGGCTTCCGGCGAGACGTGGCCGATCGACAGGCCCGAGGTGCCACCGGAGAAACGGCCATCGGTGAGCAGCGCGCACTGCTTGCCCAGCCCCTTCGATTTCAGGTAGCTGGTCGGGTACAGCATCTCCTGCATGCCGGGGCCGCCCTTGGGGCCTTCGTAGCGGATCACCACCACCTCGCCCGGCTGCACCTCGTCGGCGAGGATGCCGGCGACGGCGGCGTCCTGGCTTTCATAGACGCGCGCGGGGCCTTCGAACACGTGGATCGATTCGTCCACGCCGGCGGTTTTCACCACGCAGCCATCCACGGCCAGGTTGCCGCGCAACACGGCGAGGCCGCCTTCCAGTGAGTACGCATGCTGCAGCGAACGGATGCAGCCCTCGGCACGGTCCACGTCCAGCGTCGGCCAGCGCGTGGCCTGGCTGAAAGCTTCCTGGGTGGGAATGCCGGCCGGGCCGGCCTTGAAGAAGGTATGCAGGGTGTCGTTGTCACTGCGCACTACGTCCCAGCGTTCCAGTGCGTCGGCCAGGCTGGCGCTGTGCACGGTGGGTACCGAGGCATCGAGCAGGCCGGCGCGGTCCAGCTCGCCGAGGATGCCGAACACACCACCGGCGCGGTGCACGTCTTCGATGTGGTACTTGGGCGTGTTCGGCGCCACCTTGCACAGCTGCGGCACGCGCCGCGACAGCGCGTCGATGTGGGTCAGGTCGAAGTCGACCTCCGCCTCCTGCGCAGCGGCCAGCAGGTGCAGGATGGTGTTAGTGGAACCGCCCATGGCGATATCCAGGGTCATTGCATTGGCGAACGCGGCCTGGGTGGCGATGCCACGCGGCAGTGCCGTCGGATCCTCGCCGCCATACCAGCGGTGGCAGAGTTCGACGATCAGGCGGCCGGCGCGGCGGAACAGCGCTTCGCGGTCGGCGTGGGTGGCCAGCGTGGTGCCGTTACCGGGCAGCGACAGGCCCAGCGCTTCGGTCAGGCAGTTCATCGAGTTGGCGGTGAACATGCCCGAGCAGGAACCGCAGGTGGGGCAGGCGCTGCGCTCGAACGCGGCCACCTTCTCGTCGGAGGCGCTGTCATCGGCGGCCACCACCATCGCATCGACCAGGTCCAGCTTGTGCTCGGACAGCTTGGTCTTGCCCGCTTCCATCGGGCCGCCGGAGACGAACACCACCGGGATGTTGAGGCGCAGCGCGGCCATCAGCATGCCGGGGGTGATCTTGTCGCAGTTGCTGATGCACACCAGCGCGTCGGCGCAGTGCGCGTTGACCATGTATTCCACGGCGTCGGCGATGATCTCGCGGCTGGGCAGCGAATACAGCATGCCGTCGTGGCCCATCGCGATGCCGTCGTCCACGGCGATGGTGTTGAATTCCTTGGCGACGCCGCCGACCTGTTCGATCTCGCGCGCGACCAGCTGGCCGAGGTCCTTCAGGTGCACGTGTCCGGGCACGAACTGGGTGAAGGAGTTGGCGATGGCGATGATCGGCTTGTGGAAGTCGCCGTCCTTCATGCCGGTGGCACGCCACAGGGCGCGGGCGCCGGCCATGTTGCGGCCGGCGGTGGAGGTACGGGAACGGTATTCGGGCATGGCGGGCGGAACGGGCGAGCCGTACGACGTGGGGGTCGCCCGATCATGGCCAATTTTTTCGGTTGCTGCTGCAACCACCGGAGGTGGTCCGGCCGGGCTGCGCCCGGCACCCGCGGTAGTGCCGGCCGCTGGCCGGCAACCTCAACAGCAACAGCGGGGCTATCCGTGGGATGGCGGGGCGGGTCCGGCTGCGGGGGCCGGCGCGCCCTGCGTTGCTCTTGGCAGGTGTCGACCCTGGTCGACACGGTAGATCCACGCCATGCGTGGATGATGGAGAGCGACGAAGATGAAAGGCCGTTCATCTTTCGCACTTTGCCGATTCCGGTTGCTGGCCCGGATTTGGCATCATTGGGGCATTGATCCGTCGACAGGGCATGAGGCCATGAAACGTTCCCGCACCACCGCGCTGTTGCTGATGAGCGCCGCGCCGCTGCTGTTCACCGCCTGCCAGAAGGAGCCGGAGGTGAAGGTGCAGGAAGGCCTGTATACCTCCGTCGAGGCCTGCACCGAGGCTACCGGCGATCCCTCGTCGTGCCGCAACGCCTTCGCCGAAGCGCAGAAGCAGGCCGCCGATGCGGCGCCGAAGTACGCCAGCAAGGAAGCCTGCGAGAAGGACTACAAGCCGGAGCAGTGCGTGCAGCAGCACACCTCGGCAGGCACGTCGTTCATCGGCCCGATGATGATGGGCTTCTTCATGTCGCAGATGCTGAGCAACCGCGGCGGCCTGGCGCCGCAGGCACCGGCGTCGGCGCCGGCCTACCAGGACAGGAATGCGGGTTGGGCGCGCCCGGCACCGGGTGGCACCGGTGGCTTGAACACCGCCAGCGGCATCGGCGCCGGCAAGGCCGGCCTGGCGCCGGTCACCAGCGAACCGAACCGTGCGGTCACTGCCAGCCGTGGTGGCTTCGGCAACACCAGCGCACGCCGCAGCAGCAGCGGCAGCTACGGCGGCTGATCGACCCATGCAGCGCATCCGGATTGCCGAGCGTGCCCAGTGGCGGGCACGCGCGGAAGAGGCGGGTTTCCGCTTCCACACCATCGACGGCCAGCCGTACTGGGATGAACGCGCGTATTACGCGTTCACCCTGCGCCAGATCGAGCAGGACATCGAAGATCCCAGCGCCGAGCTGCACCAGATGGCGCTGGACCTGGTCGGGGATGTCATCGCCAGCGAGCGCCTGATGGACCAGCTGGCGATTCCGTCGCACTACCGCGACTGGATCGCCGACAGCTGGCGCCAGCGCCAGCCGCACCTCTATGGGCGCCTGGACCTGGCCTACGATGGTACCGGCCCTGCCAAGCTGTACGAACTGAACTACGACACGCCGACCTCGCTGTTCGAGGCCAGCTTCTTCCAGTGGCAGTGGCTGGAAGAGCAGCGCAATGCCGGTCGCCTGCCGCAGCATGCCGACCAGTTCAACGCGATCCACGAAGCGCTGGTCGAGCGTTTCGGCGAACTCGCCGCGCAGCTGCCGCCGCCGCTGTACTTCAGCGCGGTCGGCAGTTCGGAGGAAGACCGTGGCACGGTCGAGTACCTGCGTGACTGCGCATCCCAGGCCGGCCTGCATGGCCAGGCCATCGCCATCGAGGACATCGGCCTGTCCGAGGACGGCCGCTTCACCGCGCTGGATGATTCGGTGATCGGCACGCTGTTCAAGCTGTACCCGCTGGAAGACCTGATGGCCGAAGAGTTCGGCCGCGCGCTGCCCGGCTCGGGCGTGCAGCTGCTGGAACCGGCGTGGAAGGCGGTGTTGAGCAACAAGGGCATCCTGCCGTTGCTGTGGCAGCGCAACGTGGGCCATCCGAACCTGCTGGAAGCGCATTTCGACGATGGCAGCAGGCTGGCCTCGGGCTGGGTGCGCAAGCCGCTGTTCTCGCGCGAAGGCGCCAACATCGAGATGCACCTGGCCGATGGCAGCACCCAGCGCAGCGACGGTCCCTACGATGGCCCGGCGATCATCCAGCGCGCCCATCCGCTGACCCGCTTCGAAGGCGGCTACCCGCTGATCGGCAGCTGGGTGATCGGTGACCACGCCTGCGGCATCGGCATCCGCGAGGACGACAGCGCGATCACCCGCGACAGTGCGCGCTTCGTGCCGCACGCGATCGTCGACGAGGCGCCGACGCGGATCTACGTCTGATGACGGTGCGGCGCTGGCCTGGCCGGCATGGGCGTGCCACGCCCGTGCCGGGTCGGCATTTCGATGACGGGCGCAGCCTGCAGGCCTTCGCGGACCGCGTCGCCGTCTGCTGCCATCGCTGTGACACTCCCGGTTGGGTGATCGCCCGCTGGGAACCGTATCGGTGGACCGCGCGTTTCCGCTGCACCGGTTGCAGTTCTGCGCTGGACAGCGGCGACTGGGTGGGGGCGGTCTGCATGCTGGGCCGCCAGCCCTGTGGATTCTGTGGGCATCAGTGGCTGCATGTGTGCCGGCGGATTCCCGCTGGCATGCCTGCGCCTGCATCGTTCCCCGCCCGATGCGCGCAGTGCGACCGCAGCACCGAGGTCACCGTCACGACGCGCCCCCTGCGTGACGCGGAGCCGGCCGATCCGCATTTCGGGCTGCCGCTGCGACTGGTCGAATCGACCCGCGCGGGCCTGTTGTGGGCTTATAACGCCGAACATCTGCAGGCACTGCACGAATACGCGAGCGCGACGCTGCGCGAGGGCCGCGGCCATCATCGATCCATGTTCTCGCGCCTGCCGCAGTGGATGAAGCTGGCCCGCAACCGGGTGCTGCTGCAGCGCGCGGTGGCGCGGTTGCAGCGGCGGTTGTTGCAGGGGTAGGTAACGCCGGCCGTTGGCCGGCAACTGTTTTTGGTAGATGCCGACCTTGGTCGGCGCTGTGGGTTCTGTGCCAACCAAGGTTGGCACCCACCAACGAGATGCGTCGGTAGCGCCGGGCCATGCCCGGCGGCGGCAACTCCGGTCAGAGCAGCCCTTCGCGCTTTACCGCCAGGTAGCGCTCCACCAGCGCGCCGGGCAGGGCGTCGGCGGTCACGTCCAGCACCATCACCTTCTCGCTGCGCAGTGCCTCGTGCGCCTTCGCGCGCTGCTGCAGGTACAGCGCCGCGGCCCCGGCCTGGGTGGCGTCTTCCAGGGTCTGCACGTCACCCTCCAGTGCGCCGTCCAGTTCGCGCTCGCGCAGGCTGGCCACGCACACCAGGTGGCGTTGCTGCAGCAGGCGCACCGCGGCCAGCAGGTCTTCGATGTCCTCGTCGCGCACGTTGCTGACCAGCATCACCAGCGCACGCCGGCGCTGGCGCAGCGACACCTCGGTGGCGGCGGCCAGGTAGTCGGTGGCCACCGCGCGTGGCTGCAGGTCGTAGCTGGCGCGCAGCAGGTGCTCGACCGTGCCCATGCCGCGCTGCGGCGCCACCCAGCGGCGTTCGCCCCCCGCAGCGTACAGGCCGGCAGCGTCGCCCTGGCGCAGCGCCAGGTAAGCCACCACCAGCGAGGCGTTCAATGCGTGGTCGAAATGCGAGAGTCCGCCTTCGCTGGCCAGCATGCGCCGGCCACTGTCCAGCATCAGCAGCAGCTGCTGGTTCTTCTCGTCCTGGTACTCGCGCGAGATCAGCTTGCGCGCACGTGCGGTGGCCTTCCAGTCCAGCTGGCGCAGGCTGTCGCCGATGCGGTACTCGCGCATCTGGTGGAAGTCGGTGCCTTCGCCACGGCGGCGCTTCACGTGCGCACCGACCAGCCGCGAGGCCTGGTCGGCACTGAACAATGCGAAGCGGGTGAGCGGCACGAAGTTCGGATAGACCCGCACCTCCAGCGCCGGCGGCAGCGTGCGTTGCTGCCACCACAGGCGCCACGGCGAACGCATGCGCAGGTGCACCCCCTCGAAGCGGAAGTGCCCACGCTGCAGCGGCTGCAGGTGGTAGTGCAGGGTGGACGCCGTACCGGCCTGCAGGCGCACGCGCTGCGGCAGCGCTTCCAGCGGCCAGCCGCCGGGCACCAGGTCGAACACCTGCACCGTCATCGATTGCTCGGCCTGCAGGCGCAACGCCGCCTCGCGGCGCACGCCCAGTGCCAGTGCCTCGGGCAGCTCGCGCTGCACCTGCGGCGATGCACGCCGCCACTGCCGCCACAGGTCCCACAGGGCAGGCAACGCGATGGCCACGGCTGCCAGTGCCCAGCTCCAGCGCGGCAGCCATCCGCCCAGCACCAGCCCGCCCAGGGCGGCCCAGGCCAGCAGCAGCGCCAGCAGCAGCGGGGCCGGCCTCATCGGCGCGGCGCTTCCACCTTGGCCAGCAGCGCGCCCAGCACGTCGTCGGCGCCCTGGCCCTCGATCTGCAGTTCCGGCGCCAGCGCGATGCGGTGGCGCAGCGCCGGGCGCGCAATGTCGCGCACGTCGTCCGGCGTGACGAAGTCGCGGCCGGCCAGCACCGCCTGTGCGCGCGAGGCACGCACCAGCGCGATGCTGCCGCGCGGGCCAGCGCCGACCGCGATGCCCGGCCACTGCCTCGTGGCCGCCACGATCCGCACCGCGTAGTCGATCACTTCGTCATCGACGGTGATCGCCGCAGTGGCACGCTGCAGTTCCAGCAGCTCGCCGGCACCGAGCACACGCGGCACCTGGCTCAGGTCGAAATCGCTGGCAGCGCGGCCGCTGGTGATCGCGGTCACCATGCGCTTCTCGTCCTCCAGCTGCGGGTAGTCGATCAGCACCTTCAGCAGGAAGCGGTCCAGCTGTGCTTCCGGCAGCGGGTAGGTGCCTTCCTGCTCCAGCGGGTTCTGCGTGGCCAGCGCCATGAAGGGCGGCGCCAGGGTGAAGGCCTTGCCCTCGATGGTCACCTGGCCTTCCTGCATCACTTCCAGCAGGGCCGACTGGGTCTTGGCCGGGGCACGGTTGATCTCGTCGGCCAGCAGCAGGTTGGTGAACACCGGGCCGCGCCGGATCTTGAAGCTCTCGCTCTTCGGGTCGTACACCGCGTGGCCGCTGACGTCGCTGGGCATCAGGTCGGGGGTGAACTGCACGCGCCCGTAGTCCAGCTCCAGGGCCTGTGCCAGTGCGCGCACCAGCAGGGTCTTGCCCAGCCCGGGCACGCCCTCGATCAGCACGTGGCCACCGGCCAGCAGCGCCACCAGGATCTGGTCCAGTACATCGGCCTGGCCGATGAAGGCGTGTCCAACGGCGGTGCGGATGGCATCGACGCGTTCGATCAGGCGGGCGTTGGCGGCCGCCGGCAGCTCGGGGACTTCGGTCATAGCAGGGATCTCATCTGGAGCAGCAAGCGGATGCGCTCGCGCAGGGCGGAGGAATCGTGCGGTGGCGGGGGCGTGAGCGCGCTGGCAACACGGCCTTGCGGCCATTTCAGCAGTTCGGCGATGGCCTGATCGCGCGGCGCGCCGTCCAGGGCAGCGGCTACCGGTGCGCGCAGCCGCAGGCGATGCAGGAACAGGGCGCGCACGGCGTCGTACAGGCGCGCGCCGTGGCCGAAGCGCAGCAGCAGCTCGCCACTGGCACGCACGTGTTCCAGCAGCGAGCGGCGTTCCAGCACCGGCGACGGCAGCAGGCTGCCGAAGCGTTGCGAGCGGGCCCACAACCAGCCCAGCAGGGCCAGCAGCAGCGGCGCCCACAGCGGCCAGCCCTGGTAGAACAGGCGCGCCCACAGCGACGGCGGGCGGCTGGCATAGACCAGCCAGAATGCACCCTTGCCGTAATTCGGGTCGAGCAGGTAACGGGTCAGGTCGCGGTGCGAGAGGTCGTGCAGGCCGTCGCTGGCCTTGCCCGCAGCCGACGCCAGGCGTGCCGCCGGCGACTCCACCTCGCCGCGCATGAATTCCATGTCGGCCAGCACGCTCACCTTGCCCTGGCCATGGTGCAGGCGTGCGAACACCAGGCCGTGCTCGTTGCCCCAGCGCCGTTCAGCCCGCGCACTGGCGGCAAAACCCAGCGTGAAGCGACGGCCGCCGCAGAACTCGACGTGGCTGGGATCATCGATGACGTGGAATGGCTGGCAGTGGCTGCGCTGGTACAGGCTGTCCACGCCCAGCTGGTCCAGCAGGGGGCCCTGCGTGCTGCTGGCGTCGTCCTCGGCCGGTGGTGGCGTGCGCACCAGCAGATGGCCACCGCCATCCACCCAGTCCATCAGGGCTCTGGCCGTCGGTGCCGGCAGCTCGCTGCTGTCCTGCAGCAGCACCACCGTATCGTGCCGGCCCAGTGCCATCTGCTGCAGCTCCAGCCGGGGGCGCGAGTGCACCTCGATGCCATCGGCGCGCAGTGCCTGGCCCAGCACGTACAGCGGGTTGTAGCCGGCCTCGCCCTGCGGCGGCAGCTGCACGGTCTCGGTGACCCGCTCATGCGTGCGCAGGTAGAGGATCGTCAGCGGTACGCCGAACAGCACCAGCGCGCCCAGCAGCAGCGACCAGAACAGGCGCGGGCTCATGCCAGCCACCTGTACTGCTGGCGCAGCGTGTCGGCCAACGCATCGAAATCGGCGCGGCTGGGCAGGCGGCCACCGTAGGCGGCGTACTGCCACATGCGCACGATGCGCGCGAACAGGTCACGGTCGGTGGCGTCGGGCATGCGCCGCGAGGCGCGCAGGCATTGCGCTTCGGTGGCGCCGGGGGGAAGCGCGATGCCGCTGCGCTCGCCCACCGTGCGCACGCTGGCGCGGTACAGCAGGGCCAGCGCCTGCCGCGGCCGGCCCTGGTCCCACAGCAGCCCGGCCTGGGGCGCCACGTCCGGCGGCAGCACGACCGGCAGCTCCACCTGTTCCTCCACCACCTGCGGTGCAGCCTCGGCCTTGCGCCGGCCACTGCCGCGCAGCCACGGCAACCACAGCCGCGCGGTCAACAGCAGGACCAGCAGCAGGACGCCGAGCAGGCCCCACAGGCCCCATTCGGCCAGGCGCGCCAGCCAGGCGATGCCGGCCTTGCGGTTGCTGCGCTCACCGGTGTCGCTGCGTTCGCGCTGCAGCGTCTTCTCTTCCTTCTTTTTGTCCTCGGCCTGTTCGATCGGCTTCCAGCGCGTGACTTGGCGGGTCGGGCGCTGCAGCGGATCTTCATAGGCACGGTTCACTGCCTGGCGGAAACCGGCGGTATCCACCGGCGCCGCGCCGAAGATCACGGCGGGCGTGTTGGCCGGGTCGTTCTCCGCGGTGGCCGGTTCTTCCGCACTGTCGTCGTTCGCTTCGGCATCGTCGGGCTGCGCAGAGACCGTCTGCGCGTCCTGCGCGTGCGCGGGCGCGCAGGCCAGCGGCAGCGCAAGGCAGAGCAGCAGGGCCAGCGTCGATGCCGCCGGCAGCAGACGCTCGCGCAGGCGGCGCAGGGCGATCTCCACGTCCCAGGCTTCCATCTGCGTGCGCCGGTTCAAGTACAGGCCGAACCCGGCGCCGACGTAGAACGGACCGATCAGCACCGAGGCCAGCCAGCACGCCAGGTTGAAGCCCAGCTGCGCCCAGGCCGGCGTGTCCTGGCCGATCATGTCCCATGCGGCCCGCCACGATTCGGACATCAGCTCCAGTGGCATGAACATGAACACCGCGCCGATCGCACCGGACACCAGCACCGCTTCAAACGCCATGCAGGCCACGGTCAGCACGGCAGCGGCACCCGCCGCGCCAGCGGCCACGGCACGGCGGCGTGCGCCGCGCTGGGCCGGCGCATTGCCCTCCAGCAGGTTCACCGGCAGGCACAGGCTGCGCAGCACGCTGAAGCGGCGCCAGCCCAGGTAGCCCCAGAAGCCGGTGTTGCCCCAGCGGCGCTGCGCGCGCAGCGCCGCCAGCGTACCCACCGGCTCGCCGAAGATGCCACGCGACAGCACGTACAGCGGTGCCCGTTCGAACAGCGGCTTGCACCACCACATTGCCAGCCACGCCCAGCCGAATGCATCCAGCCACCCGCCCAGCGCGTTGAAGACCACGAACAGCGGCGCACTGGCCAGCAGCCAGCTGCCCCACACCGCGCGTGCGTGGCGGCGCGACAGGGCACTGCCCAGCTCCATCGCTTCCCAGCCACTGCGCGCGCGCAGCACCACGTCCAGGCGGTCAATGCGCATGGCCGCCTCCGCGCCCGCCGCGCCACAGCCACAGCAGCACACCGGCCCACAGCACGCCGGCCACGCTGAACTTGCCCCACGCCGGCACTTCGGCAATCGACGACCAGAACGCTTCGATGAACGCAGCCACCAGCAGCATGAACGCCACGCCCAGGCACAGGCGGGCACCGATGCGGCCGCCCTCGACCAGCGCGTCCAGGCGGCTGCGCCGGCCGGGGGCCAGCAGTTTCATGCCCAGCTGCAGGCCGGCACCGCCGGCGATCACGATCGCGGTCAGCTCGAAGGCCCCATGGCCTGCGACGAAGCGCCAGAACGGATCGCCATGGCCGATGTGCTGCAGGTGGCCAGCCACCGAACCGATGATCACGCCGTTGAACAGCAGCACCAGCAGCGTGCCCAGCCCGGCCAGCAGGCCGCTGGCGAAGGTGCGCAGGGCGATGCTGATGTTGTTGAGGATGTAGTGGCCGAACATCATCCAGTCGGTCCCGCTGTCACGCCCGAGGCGCTCGGCAGCGGGATCGTACATGCGCTCCATCTCGGCGATCTGGCGGTTGTCCATCACCATGTGGATCAGGTCCGGGTAGACCTGCACCAGCACGAAGCAGGCCACCGCCGGCAGCGCGAACATCGCCAGCGCCACCCACATGCTGCGCGCCTGGCTGCGCACCAGCAGCGGGAAGTCGGCCACCAGGAATTCCAGCGCACCGCGCCAGCGCGTCGGCGGCGTGCGGTACAGCACGCTGTGGCCCTGCTGCATCAGCTGCTGCAGGCGCTGCACCAGCTGCGGGCTGTAGCCGCGCTCGCGGGCCAGCGCCAGCTGCTGGCACAGGCGCCGGTAGCGCTGCGGGAACGCGCTGTCGTCCAGTGCCAGCTCGCTGCGCTGGCGGCGCTTGCGGCGCGAAGCGCCGGCCCGCAGCAGCAGCCAGTGCTCCAGGTCCTGCCATTCCTGCTGGTAGCGGGCGACGAACTGTTCCTGCTTCATCGCCGCCCCAGCAACCAGTTGGCCATGGCATACAGGCGCAGCACGCCGACCTGGCCGTGGGTGCCGGTCAGGGGTTCGGCAATGCCGGCCAGTTCCTGCTGGCGTGCCGACGACAGCCGTGGTGCGCGCTCGGCGAAGGCCATCAGCGCGGCCTGTTCCTCCGGCCGCAGTGGCTGTGGCGGCGCCAGCGCGCTGTCGATGGTCGGCGGCGGCGGCAGGTACAGTACCGGTGCATGCACCACCACGGTGCCGGCGACCAGGTCGCCGAGGCGGCGGCCATGCGGATCGAACAGGCTGCTGACCAGGCCCAGCGCGTAGCCGAATGGCAGCATGTCCACGGTCCGTAGCAGGTTGCGGGTGATGGCGGCCATCCAGCCCACCGGCGCGCCGTCGCGCGCGAGCACGCGCAGCCCCAGTGCGCGCTTGCCCAGGGTGCGGCCCCACCGCGCTTCGCAGACGATCGGGTAGGCCCAGTAGACCAGGAACATCAGCACCAGGCCGAGCCCGGAGCCGAACGTGTCCAGCAGCGCCAGCGGGATCGACATCAGCACCAGCACCGCGATGCGCACGCCCAGATCGATCAGCCAGGCCATCGCCCGCGGCACCGGGCCGGCCGCCGGCAGCTGCAGCGGCACACCCTCCGGCGTCACCACCTCGCGGTAGGTATCGAGCATCGGTGCGGCCATCAGCGCGATGGCCTTCGTTGTGGGCGCCGGAGTCCTCTCCGGCAGGCAGCCACAGGCATGGGGGTCTCGACAGGTCCTGGTCGGGCCCAGACTTTAGCAGAGCCGCATGGCGGCGTTGGCCGCTCAGCCCAGGTATTCGTCCTTCAGCCGCACGTAGTGGTCGGCCGAGTAGTGCAGCGACTCGATCTCCTTGTCGCTCAGCGTGCGCGCCGGGCGTGCCGGGTTGCCCACCCACAGCTCGCCTTCGCCGACCACCTTGCCCGGGCCGACCACCGCACCGGCACCGACGAAGCCATGGCGCTCGACCCGGGCGCCGTCGAGGATGCAGGCGCCCATGCCGATCAGGCTGTAATCACCGATGCTGCAGGCATGGATGATGCAGCCATGGCCGACGGTCACGCCTTCGCCGATCAGGGTCGGGTAGCCGGCCTTGTTGTAGGGACTGTGGTGGCTGACGTGGATGATGGTGCCGTCCTGCACGTTGGTGCGTGCACCGATGCGCACGTAATTGACGTCGCCGCGGATGATCGTGCCCGGCCACACCGACACGTCCTCGGCCAGTTCCACGTCGCCGATGACGGTGCAGGCCGGATCGATGTACACGCGCTCGCCGAGGACGGGCATCTTGTCGCGGAAGGGGCGCAGCGGGTTCATCGGTTTCTCCGGAAATCAGGGCGTTCGCACCGATGATACCTGCGTGGTCCGCACACCGCGTGGTAGTGCCGGCCGCTGGCCGGCAACCGCAGAAATCCAGATGCGCCCATGAGGTTGCCGCCCAGCGGCCGGCACTACCAGACGCAGGCGCGGTCGCCTACGCAGGCGCGTGCTCGGCCAGCATCTGCCGGAACAGTGCGTCCAGCCAGGCGCTGTCGCCCTGTCCGGCGGGCAACGATGGGGCCCGTGCTGCGCGGACAGCCAGCTCGCCCTCGATGAAGTCGCTGATCGCTGCAATGCGCGGTCCCGCGGCGACCTCAGCGCTGGCGCGCTTGACCACCAGCAGGGCATCGATCGCTTCACGCACCGGGCCCTCCGGCAGCCGCCGGTCCAGCAGATCCTCGAAGGCCATCGGCGGTGGCGTCTGCTCGTGCTCGATCCACTGGCAGGCCAGCAGCGGGCGCAGCACATACAGGTACTTCTTGGTGCGCACCGTATCACCACGCAGGTAACCGCGATGATTCGAGCGCGCCATGTTGAAGTAGTGCCACCACGTGCCCAGCGGCGAATAGAAGGCCTTTGCTGCCTCCCATAGCTGCGCCACGGCGGCGTCGTCCTGCCGGTACACGATCGGCGAACGCAGCCACTCGATCAGCGTCGGGTTGGACTTTGAAACCAGTCGCAGCGCCTTGCGCAGATCCCAGCCGCTGACATCGAGCGCATCGTCGATCGGCAGCTCGATCACGTCCCGCTGCGCATCGCCGGGGCCGGTGCTCTCGTTGACGGTGAGATACCACGGCTGGCGATGCACGTAGATGAAGCGTGCATCGTAGTCGCTGTCCGGCGACGAGAAGCCCCAGCCACGGCTGCCGGACTCGCACGCCAGCAGAACGCGCACGTCGTGGCGCTGTTCGATGTCGGCGAGGCTGGAAAGAATGGCGGCGCGCTTGTCCGGCGCGATCGGGTGGATGTCGTCCATGCAGTTGTGTTCGTAATGTCGAGCGTGCTCGACTGTAACGCAGTTGCGCACGGGTAGTGCCGGCCGCTGGCCGGCAACCACGGAAATCCAGGCGTGCCACGAGGTTGCCGGCCAGCGGCCGGCGCTACCGGCTAGGGTTCGTAGCTGTAACCCATCCCGTACACCGAGCGGATCGGTTCACCTTCCATGCCAGCGTCGGCCAGCTTGCGGCGCAGGTTGCGTACATGGCTGTCGACGGTACGGTCGACCACCACGCGATGGTCCAGGTACAGGCGGTCGAGCAGTTCATCGCGCGCCCAGATCCGGCCTGGCGTAGCCAACAGGGTGCGCAGCAGGCGGTACTCCACCGGCGTCAGGTCCAGGCCCCTGCCGTTCCAGGTGGCGCGCGCCGCCGGTTCGTCGATGTGCAGCCCGCTGTTGGCGCGTGCAGCCGGGTCCGGACGGTAGCGGCGCAGCACCGCCACCACCCGCGCCACCACTTCGCGCGGGCTGAAGGGCTTGCAGATGTAATCGTCGGCGCCGATGTCCAGGCCCAGCAGGCGGTCGATCTCTTCCACCCGCGCAGTGACCATGATCACCGGCACATCGCTGCTGGCGCGCAGTTCGCGGCACAGGTCCACGCCATCACGCTGCGGCAGCATCAGGTCCAGCAGCACCAGATCGGGTTGGTAGCGCGCGAATGCGTCGATCACCTGGCTGCCATCGTCCACCCATTCGCTGGTCATGCCGGCGGCCGCCAGGTAGTCGCGCAGCACCGAGGCCAGGCGTGGCTCATCCTCGACGATCAGGATCTTCGCGGACGCGGCGGGGGACAGGCTCATGCGGACTCCGGCAGGGTGACGACCACGCGCAGCCCGCCCAGCGGCGAGGGCTCGGCGTGGATATGGCCGTGGTGGGCGAGGACGATGTTGTGGCTGATGGCCAGGCCCAGCCCGCTGCCGCCGCTGGCGCGGTTGCGCGAACTCTCCACGCGGTAGAAGCGCTCGAACAGCAGCGCGCACTTGTCGGCCGGTACGCCCGGCGCGGTGTCTTCCACGATCAGCTGCACGCCGGCGGGAACGCGCGCAGCCTGCACGCGCACACGGCCGCCGGCATGGGTATAGCGCAGCGCGTTTTCCAGCAGGTTGGCCAGCACCTGCTGCAGCCGCCGCTCGTCGCCGGAGACCTGCAGCGGCGCGGCCGGCAGATCCTCCTCCAGCACCAGCCCCGCCGTGGAGAAGCGCACGCGCATGCCATTGAGCTCGCTGCGCAGCAGCGCCGCCACGTCCAGCGGGGCAAAGCGGTAGGCCAGGCCGCCGGACTGGGTCATCGACAGGTCGTGCAGGTCGTCGATCAGCTTGCCCAGCTGGCGGATCTCGCCCTGCAGGGCACCGAGGTTGGCGCGGTCCAGCGGGCGGATGCCGTCCTCGATGGCTTCCAGTTCGGCACGCACCACCGCCAGCGGCGTGCGCAGTTCGTGCGAGATATCGGCGATGAAGGCGCGGCGGTTGCGTTCGGTATCATCCAGCGCCTGCGCCATCCGGTTGAAGTCGTTGACCAGGGCGTCCAGCTCGTCATCGCTGGTGCGCTCGATGCGGGTGGCGTAGTCGCCGGCAGCGAGCCGATGGGTGGCTGCGGCCAGCTTGGCCAGGCGTTGCCGGAGCGCGCGCGATACCAGCCAGGCCAGCAGCACTGTCACCAGCAGCAGCGCGATGCCGATCACCCACCACGCACGCATCTGGGTGTTGTAGAAATTCAGGTCATTGGTGGCGATCACGGTCTGGAACGGCACCATGCCCAGCCAGCCGACCGTGTGCCCATCGACCTGCACAGCGTGCGGCTCGTCGTCGCTGGTCGCGTCCGGGTTGCCGGCCACGAACCGATGCTGTGCATCGAACAGGCCCAGGCGGGAGGGAACGCCGGTCTGGTCGGACAGCGGCGGCACGGGCCCCTCGTGCCCATGGGCCAGATCCGGGCGCAGCAGCCGCGCCCAGCGGTCACTGTCACCGCGCAGATGCTCCCAGCCGCCGTGCGTGCGGTACTCGCGCTGCAGGTGTGGCATCACGCGCTGCATGCGCAGATCGCCTTGGTCGTTGAGGTAGTCCAGGAAGCCGGTCTGGAATGCCACGCGGCTGGCAATACCATTCACTGCCAGCACCAGCAGGCAGGCGGTGAAGATCGCGAGGAAGGTCTTCGCGGTCAAGCCGAATTTGAGTCGTATCTTCGCCATCGCCGGCCATTAGCGGCGCATGCGGCGCCGAAAGCAAGCGCCCGCTGAGCCGGTCGCACAATCTCCATATTCTCTGCACACTTTCACGGCAGCGTGCACGGGTCAACGCAAGGCCCCACGCCCCCCATGTCATTCCTGCGCCCGCTGTCCCGCTTCCCCCGTCCGCTGATGTTGCCCCTGCTGCTGGCCCTGGCGGCCTGCTCGGCGGGCCGGACCGAACCTCCGGCTGCTCCCGAAGTGGGCGTCATCACCGCCCGCGCGCAGCCGCTGTCACTGCAGCAGACCCTGCCCGGCCGTGCGGTGCCGTTCGAGGTGTCCGAGGTGCGGCCGCAGGTCGGCGGACTGGTCCGCCAACGGTTGTTCACCGAAGGCCAGCAGGTCAAGGCCGGCCAGCTGCTGTACCAGATCGATCCGGCGCCGTACCAGGCTGCGTTCGATACCGCCCGTGGCCAACTGGCGCAGGCCGAGGCCAGCGTGCTGTCGGCGCAGCCCAAGGCCGAGCGCACCCGCGCGCTGCTGGGCATGGATGCGGCCAGCAAGCAGGATGCCGACGATGCCACCTCGGCGCTGAAGCAGGCGCAGGCCAACGTGATTGCTGCGCGCGCTGCACTGCAGGCCGCCCGCATCAACCTCGACTACACCCGGGTGACCGCACCGATCGACGGCCGCATCGGTACCTCCAGCGTCACCGCCGGCGCGCTGGTCGCCGCTGGCCAGGATGCGGCGCTGGCGACCATCCAGCGGTTGGACCCGGTCTATCTGGACGTGACCCAGTCCAGCACGCAGATGCTGGCGCTGCGCAAGCAGCTCGATGCCGGCCTGGTGACGGCCATCGACGGCAAGGCCCAGGTGAAGGTGCTGCTGGAGGACGGCAGCAGCTATGCCCATGAAGGCACCCTGGAGTTCGTCGGCAGCGCGGTCGATCCGGGCACCGGCAACGTGGTGCTGCGCGCGGTCATTCCGAACCCGGAGGGCCTGCTGCTGCCGGGCATGTACCTGAAGGCGGTGCTGCCGATGGCCACCGATGCGCGCGCTTTGCTGGTGCCGCAGAAGGCGGTACTGCGCAATGAGCGCGGCGAGCCGCTGCTGCGCCTGCTCGATGCCAGGGACCACGTGGTCGAGCGCCGGGTCAGCACCGGCCAGGTGGTGGGCAACCAGTGGCAGATCACCCAGGGCCTGAAGGCCGGCGAGCGGGTGATCGTCAGCAACGGCAGTGCGGTATCGCTGGGCCAGCAGGTGAAGCCGGTGGCCGCCACCACGGCGCAGCTGGCTGCAATGCCGGCGGTCGACCCGAACGGCAACACCGACGAAAAGTCGCACTGAGGCCTGCCGCGCATGGTTCGTTTCTTCATCGACCGGCCGATCTTCGCCTGGGTGATCGCCATCGCGGTCAGCCTGCTCGGCCTGCTCGCGATCCTGATCCTGCCGGTGGACCGCTACCCGCAGATCGCCCCGCCCACCATCACCATCCGCGCCACCTACACCGGCGCCTCGTCGCAGACCGTGGAAAACGCGGTCACCCAGGTCATCGAGCAGTCCCAGCAGAGCCTGGACCACCTGATGTACATGACCTCGACCAGTGCTTCCGATGGCTCGGCGCAGGTCAACCTGGTCTTCGCCACCGGCACCAACCCGGACACCGCGCAGGTGCAGGTGCAGAACCAGCTGCAGTCCGCGATGGCCACGCTGCCGCAGGCGGTGCAGCAGAACGGCCTGACCATCACCAAGTCCAGTGGCTCGATTTTCGAGGTGCTGTCGTTCACCAGCGAAGACGGCAGCATGGACAACTTCGATGTCGCCAACTTCATGGAGGCGCGCATCGATGACCAGATCAGCCGCGTCAGCGGCGTCGGCAACATCCAGCCGATCGGCCAGGAATACGCCATGCGCATCTGGCTGGACCCGGAAAAGATGCGGCAGTACGCACTGATGCCGTCGGACATCGAGACTGCACTGCAGGCGCAGAACACCGACGTATCGGCCGGTGAGCTGGGCGGCCAGCCGGCACTGAAGGGCCAGCAGCTGGACGCCACGGTCACCGCACGCAGCCGCCTGCACACCCCCGAGCAGTTCGCGCAGGTAGTGCTCAAGGCCGATGCCAATGGCAGCGTGGTGCACCTGGGCGACGTGGCGACGATCGGCCTGGGGCCGGAAAGCTACGACAGCATCAGCACGTTCAACGGCAAGCCGTCGGCCTCGCTGGGCATCGAGCTCAATGCCGGTGCCAACGCCATCGCCGTCTCCAAGGCCGTCGAGGCACGGCTGCAGCAGCTGCAGAAGTACTGGCCGCACGGCTACACCTACCACGTGGCATTCACCACCACGCCGTTCGTGACCATCTCGCTGAAGGAAGTGGTGATCACCCTGATCGAGGCGATCGCGCTGGTCGTGCTGGTGATGTACCTGTTCCTGCAGAACTGGCGGGCCACGCTGATCCCGACCATCGCAGTGCCGGTGGTGCTGCTGGGCACCTTCGGCGTGCTGGCCGCCTTCGGCTATTCGATCAATACCCTGACCATGTTCGCGCTGGTGCTGGCCATCGGCCTGCTGGTGGACGACGCCATCGTGGTGGTGGAGAACGTGGAGCGGGTGATGACCTTCGAAGGGCTGGCACCGAAGCCGGCCACGCTGAAGGCGATGGGCCAGATCACCGGCGCGCTGGTCGGCATCGTGCTGGTGCTGACCGCGGTGTTCCTGCCGATGGCGTTCTTCAGCGGTGTCACCGGCGTGATCTATCGCCAGTTCTCGGTGACGATCGCCGCCGCGATGATCCTGTCGGTGCTGGTGGCGATGACCATCACCCCGGCGCTGTGCGGCAGCATCCTGCACCCGATTCCCAAGGGCGGCCATCCGCATGGCGACCCCGCTGGCGAGCCCAGCCTGCTGGGCAAGTTCTTCATCTGGTTCAACCATCGCTTCGAGCGCACCTCCAACGGCCTGCGCCATCGCGTCGACCGCTTCCTCGGCCGGCGCACGCTGGGCGTCCTGTTCTATCTGGTGCTGAGCGTGGCCACCGGCCTGCTGCTGTGGCACCTGCCGGGCGCGTTCCTGCCCGATGAAGACCAGGGCATGCTCAACGCGTTGGTGAAGCTGCCGGCCGGGTCCACGCTGGAGCAGACCCGTGCCGTGATGGACCGCCTCAGTGCGGCGGCAGTGAAGGACGACAGCGTGCTGTCGATCCAGGCCACCGCCGGTTTCAGTGTGACCGGCAGTGGCCAGAACGTGGGCCAGGCGTTCATCCGCCTGAAGGACTGGGACGACCGCAAGGATGACGCCGATACCATCGCCGCACGACTCACCCGGGCCATGGCCAGTGTGCCCGATGCGCAGGTGTTCATCACCTCGCCACCGGCGATCCTCGGCCTGGGCGATGCTGGCGGTTTCACCCTGGAACTGCAGGACGAAGGCGGTGCCGGCCATGCCGCCGCCGTGGCCGCGCGCAACACACTGCTGAAGAAGGCCGCCAGCGACCCGAAGCTGGTCAACGTGCGCTACGCCAGCCTGGAAGACGCGCCGGTGTATGCGGTGAAGGTGGACGACGCCAAGGCGCAGGCGATGGGCGTGAATCCGCAGGACATCAACGACACCTTGAACGCAGCGCTGGGTGGCGACTTCGTCAACAACTTCATCTACAAGGGCCGCATCAAGAAGGTGTTCATCCAGGGCACGGCCGAAGCCCGCATGCAGCCGCAGGACATCGAGCGCTGGAGCGTGCGCAACCAGGCTGGGCAGATGGTGCCGCTGTCGTCGCTGGTCAGCGCGCACTGGACCAGTGCCCCGGCCGCATTGCAACGCTACAACGGCGTCTCGGCGATGGAGATCACCGGCCAGCCGGCACCGGGCGTCAGTTCCGGCGAGGCGATGGCCGAGATCGCGCGCCTGGCCGACACGCTGCCGGAAGGCTTCAGCCATGCCTGGTCGGACATGGCCTACCAGGAACAGCTGTCGGGCAACCAGGCGCCGATGCTGTACGCCATCTCGCTGCTGTTCGTGTTCCTGTGCCTGGCCGCGCTGTATGAAAGCTGGGCGGTGCCGTTCGCGGTGATGCTGGCGGTGCCGGTGGGCGTGTTCGGCGCCGTGCTGATGATGAACCTGCGTGGCCTCAACAACGACGTGTACTTCCAGGTCGGCCTGCTGACCACGATTGGCCTGGCAGCGAAGAACGGCATCCTGATCGTCGAGTTCGCGCGCATCCTCGAACAGCAGGGCAGGAGCACCCGCGACGCAATCCTGCAGGCGGTCTACCTGCGGCTGCGGCCGATCGTGATGACCTCGCTGGCGTTCCTGATGGGCGTGTTGCCGCTGGTGTTCGCCACCGGCGCCGGTTCGGCCGCGCGCCGTTCGCTGGGCACGGGCGTGGCCGGCGGTACGGTCGCCTCGATGGTGCTGGGCATGTTCTTCGTGCCGTTGTTCTACCTGCTGGTGCGCCGCCTGTTCCCGGGCCGCGCGCCGGCCGACGCCACTGCCCCGGAGGCAAGCCCATGAAGCCGATGCTGCTGCGCGCCCTGGCGGCCGCAACGATGACCACCGTGCTGGGCGGCTGCGTGAGCATGGCCCCGCACTACCAGCGTCCCGAGGCACCGGTGCCGGCGCAGTTCGGCAATGCCGCTACCGGCGCGGCCGAACCGGTACTGGCGATGCCGGCCTGGCGCGACGTGTTCCTGGAACCGCGCCTGCAGCAGGTCATCGCGCTGGCGCTGCAGAACAACCGCGACCTGCGCGTGGCGGTGCTGCAGGTGGAGAAGGAACGCGCGCAGTACCGCATCCAGCGCGCGGCGCTGCTGCCGTCGGTGGACGCCAGCGGCAGCGTCACCCGTGCGCGGGTGAGCGATGCCAACAGCGAAACCGGCGCTACCCAGGTGACCGAATCCGATGCCGTGCAGGTGGGGATCAGCAGTTGGGAGCTGGACCTGTTCGGGCGCATCCGCAGCCTGAAGGACGAGGCCCTGCAGAACTGGCTGGCCAGCGCCGAGAACCAGCGTGCCGCGCGCACCAGCCTGGTGGCTGAAGTGGCCACGGCCTGGCTGGCGCTGGCGGCCGACGAACAGTCGCTGGCGTTCACCCGGCAGACCCTGGACAGCCAGCAGCAGACCCTGCAGCGCACCGAAGCCCGCCATGCCCAGGGCCTGGCCTCGGGCCTGGACCTGTCGCAGGTGCAGACCAGCGTGGACGCCGCGCGCGGCGCGCTGGCCAGGCTGCAGGCCCAGCAGGCGCAGGATCGTGATGCGCTGCAGTTGCTGGTGGGCGCGCCGCTGGAGGCGGCACTGCTGCCCGGCGCGCAGGCACTGGACGGCAGCGTGGCGCTGGCACCGCTGCCTGCCAACCTGCCCTCAAGCGTGCTGCTGCAGCGCCCGGACGTGCTGTCGGCCGAGCACGCGTTGCAGGCGGCCAACGCCGATATCGGCGCCGCGCGCGCCGCGTTCTTCCCGACGCTGACGCTGACCGCCAATTACGGCCACAGTTCCACCGCGTTGTCGACGCTGTTCTCGGCCGGTACCCGCGGCTGGTCGTTCGCGCCCAGCATCACCGCACCGATCTTCCACGCCGGCGCGCTGAAGGCATCGTTGGATGCCTCGAAGATCGGCAGGGACATCGGCATCGCGCAGTACCAGAAGGCGATCCAGCAGGCCTTCACTGAAGTGGCCGATGCCCTGGCCACGCGCGATCACCTGGGCACGCAGATGGAGGCACAACGGGCACTGGTCGCCGCCAGCCAGCGCAGCTACACGCTGGCCGAGGCGCGCTACCGCACCGGGCTGGACGGCTATCTGCAGGCATTGGATGCGCAGCGCAGCCTGTTTGCCGCGCAGCAGGACCTGATCGCGCTGCAGCAGCAGGAAGCGGCAAACCGGGTGACACTGTTCAAGGTGCTGGGCGGTGGCGCGGACGCACGGTAACGCGCCCGCCAATGTGGGTGTGTCTTCCGCTCCGGTGGGTACCGACCTGGGTCGGCATAAAGGCCTTCATCCACGCATGGCGTGGATCTACCGGGGCGGGAGGCCTTGGTAGGTGCCGACCTTGGTCGGCACCCACCAGAAGCAGGTGCGACCGCTTACGCCACGCGGCCGCGGCGGGCACGCTCCAGGTGCACCAGCAGCAGCGAGATCGCCGCCGGGGTCATGCCCGGGATGCGCTGCGCCTGGCCGATGGTCTGCGGGCGCACGCGCTCCAGTTTCTGCAGCGCTTCGGCCGACAGCCCTCGCACCGTGGCGTAGTCGAAGCCTTCGGCGATCGGCGTGGCTTCATGCCGCTGCTGGCGCTCGATCTCCTCGCGCTGGCGGTCCAGGTAGCCGGCGTACTTCACGCCGATCTCCACCTGCTCGGCCACCTTGGCGTCGGCCACCGCCGGGCCCAGTGACGGCACCTGCATCAGCTGTGCGTAATCCAGTTCGGGGCGCTTGATCAGGTCCAGCACGTTGGTTTCGCGGCTGACCGCCACGCCCAGCGTGTCCTGTACCTCGCGGCCCAGTGCATTGGCCGGGGTCGCCCACAGCGCGCCCAGGCGCGCGCGCTCGGCGGCGACGGCGGCCTGCTTGGTCTCGAACGCGCTCCAGCGGTGATCATCCACCAGGCCCATTTCGCGGCCGGCCGGGGTCAGGCGCTGGTCGGCATTATCCTCGCGCAGCTGCAGGCGGTACTCGGCGCGGCTGGTGAACATGCGGTACGGCTCGTTGGTGCCGTGGGTGATCAGGTCATCCACCAGCACGCCCAGGTACGCCTCGTCGCGGCGCGGGCACCAGCCGTCCAGCCCGCGCACCTGGCGCGCAGCGTTGAGACCGGCCAGCAGGCCCTGCGCAGCAGCCTCTTCGTAGCCGGTGGTGCCGTTGATCTGGCCGGCGAAGAACAGGCCGTTGACCAGCTTGGTTTCCAGCGAGGCCTTCAGCCCGCGCGGATCGAAGAAGTCGTACTCGATCGCGTAGCCCGGGCGGGTGATATGCGCGTTCTCGAAGCCGCGGATGCTGCGCACCATCTCCAGCTGCACGTCGAACGGCAGCGAGGTGGAGATGCCGTTGGGGTAGATCTCGACGATGCCCAGGCCTTCGGGTTCGACGAAGATCTGGTGGCTGGCCTTCTCGGCGAAGCGCACCACCTTGTCCTCGATGGACGGGCAGTAGCGCGGACCGATGCCTTCGATCTGGCCGCTGTACAGTGGCGAGCGGTGCAGCGCGTCGCGGATGATCTGGTGGGTCTGTTCGGTGGTGTGGGTGATCCAGCAGCTGACCTGCTGCGGATGCTCGTCCACCGAGCCGAGGAAGGACATCACCGGGCGCGGCGAATCGCCGGGCTGCTCGTCCATCACGCTGTAGTCCAGCGAACGGCCGTCGATGCGCGGCGGCGTGCCGGTCTTCAGGCGGTCAACCTGGAACGGACGCTCGCGCAGGCGCGCCGCCAGCGTAGTGGCCGGCGGGTCGCCCATGCGGCCGGCGGCGTACTGGGTCGGGCCGACGTGGATCTTGCCGGCCAGGAAGGTGCCAGCGGTCAGCACCACGGCCTCGGCATCGAAGCGCAGGCCGGTCTGGGTGATGACCCCGCGCACGGCGTCGCCTTCGATGACCAGGTCATCGACGGCAGCCTGGAACACGGTCAGGTTGGCCTGGCCTTCAACGATGGCGCGGATCGCCATGCGGTACAGGTTGCGGTCGGCCTGGCAGCGGGTGGCGCGCACGGCCGGGCCCTTGGAGGCGTTGAGGGTGCGCCACTGGATGCCGGCACGGTCGGCGGCATGCGCCATCGCACCACCCAGGGCGTCGATTTCCTTGACCAGATGGCCCTTGCCGATACCGCCGATGGCCGGGTTGCAGCTCATCGCGCCCACCGTTTCGATGTTGTGGGTCAGCAGCAGGGTGCGCACGCCGGTACGGGCCGCGGCCAGCGCGGCTTCGGTGCCGGCGTGGCCACCGCCGATGACGATGACGTCGTAACGATGGAAGGACGGGTTCATGGGGGCTGTTCAGCTGGGGCGGGCGCGGCCGGGGCCGGCGCAGGGGTGGCGATTTTAGCGCCATTCGGGGCCAGGGCGTGGGCGTCGGCCGGCCGGCGCCGAAATCAGCGCTAAAGTTGGCAGGATTTTTGCAGATAACCCAATAGCACCCACCGTGGCTGGCGCCGCAGGCGCCCGTGACCGGAATTGGAACAGGGGCCGGTACAGGCGCACGGTGGGGAAGCAGGGGGCCGGCAGTCGGGGGACTGTCCGGCCCTGTTTTTTTCTGGAGGCTATCGGGAGAGCTCCATCCACGCATGGCGTGGATCTACTGATGACGGGCCTTGGGTGGCGACGGCACCAGAACAACGTGCCCCAGAAACAAACGGCCCCGCACTGCGGGGCCGTCTGTCTTCAGAGGTGCCGACATCCGACAGGGCCGGAACAGGGGGGATCCAGATGTTCCTGTCGGATATCGACGTAGAGCTTTTTGCGGCGGCCCGTGTCGTTTTTGTCACTTTGTGACGCGGGCCGTCACCGGTTCCGTAGAGTGCAACCTGGACCGGGTGAAATGCAAGACGGTTCAGCGCTCAACTGTGCGCTGCGTCCCACGATCCATGTTGCGCCACGGGGAACCGTTCATCCTCGGCGCGCTCGGCGCCGGGGCCGGACGGGCCGGCGGTGGCGGCGCCGACGGCTGGATGTTCGACTGCGGCGGGCGACGCATCGAGTCCATGTTCCGCCACGGCGAACCACCGTTGTTCGACGGCCGCGGCGGCGGCGGACGGTTCTCGCCGCCGTTGCCGGGTGGGCGCGGTGGCGGACGGTGGTTGTGCGGCGGGCGGTAGATCGGGCGCGAGTAGTACGGGTTGCCATAGCCGCCGTAGTAGCCGCCATAACCGCCGTAGTAGGGGTAGCCGTAGTTGTAGGGATAACCGGCCGGGTAGCGGTACTCCACCGACGGCGCACCGTGGTAGTAGCCGCCGCTGCGGCCACCGCCGACATAGTCGTAGGTGGTGCAGCCGGTCAGGGCCAGCAGCAGGCCACCGGCAAGCATCAGGCGCGTTTTCATGGTGGGTCCCCCCAGAGGACGGGTTGTGCTGCCAGCTTCGTGCGCAGGCATTGAATCTGCCCTTAACTTCACTGGCCAGGATGAATGGAGGCGAAGGCGCTCATGCTGGCATGACCTGTGCCGGGGTCGCCAGCGCGGGGGCATACGTTAATCTTGCGTCATGAGCGATTCACTGTTGCCCCGTGCCGACGATGTCCTGGCTGCCGCTGCGCGGATCGCGCCGCACGCCAGCGTGACCCCGGTGCTGCGCTCGCGCACGCTCGATGCGCTGGCCGGCGCGCAGCTGGCCTTCAAGGCCGAGCACCTGCAGCGCGGCGGCGCATTCAAGTTCCGCGGCGCCTGCAACGCGGTGTGGTCGCTGGATGCCGATCGCGCCAGTGCCGGCGTGGTTACCCATTCGTCCGGCAACCACGGCGCCGCGCTGGCGCTGGCGGCGCGCACCCGCGGCATTCCGTGCCACGTGGTGGTGCCCGAAGGCGCGGTCGCGGCCAAGCTGGCCAACATTGCCCGCCATGGCGCCACGCTCTGGCGCTGCCCGCCGACCATCGCCGACCGTGAGGCCACCTGCGCCAGAGTGCAGGCCGATACCGGCGCGTCACTGGTCCACCCGTACACCGACCCGGCGGTGATGGCCGGGCAGGGCACCGCGGCCCTGGAGCTGCTGCACAGCGACGGTCCGTTCGACGTGCTGGTAGTCCCGGTCGGAGGGGGCGGCCTGGCCAGCGGTATCGCGCTGGCCCTGCAGCTGGCCAGTCCCCAGACCCGGCTGGTGCTGGCCGAACCGGCCGGTGCCGACGACACCGCGCGCTCGCTGGCCGCGGGCGAGCGCCAGGGCGCGTTCACCCCGGACACGATCTGCGACGGCCTGCGTACCCTGGTCGGCGCGCCCAACTTCGAACTGCTGCGCAACGCCAACGCCGAGGTGATCGTGGTCGATGACGCGGCGACGATGGCCGCGATGCGCCTGCTGTGGGACGTGCTCAAGCAGGTGGTCGAGCCGTCCTCGGCCACCGTGCTGGCCGCCGTGCTGGCGCGACCACAGCGGTTCGCGGGCCTGCGCGTGGGCCTGGTGCTGTCCGGCGGCAACGTCGACCTGCCCGCACTGCGCTGGGGGGCGGCATGAGCCGCGACCGGCACCGCCCCCGCACCGGCCTGCTGGGTTGGCTGTGGCGGCTGTTCGTGGTGCTGGTGATCTGGCTGCTGGGCGTGACCGCCTGGATCGTCTGGGTCGGCGAGCGCGACCAGGCGGCCAAGGCCGACGCCATCATCGTGCTGGGTGCGGCGGCCTATGACGCCAAGCCGTCACCGGTATTCGAGGAGCGCATCCGCCACGGCCTGGACCTGTACGAAGCCCGCTACGCGCCGCTGCTGATCTTCACCGGCGGCTATGGTGGCACCGGCGCGCGCTTTTCCGAGTCGCAGGTGGCGCGGCGCTACGCGCTCAAGCATGGCGTGCCGGATGATGCGATCCTGATCGAGACCGCCTCGCGCAATACCGTGCAGAACCTGGTGGAAGCCAAACGACTGATGGACCAGCGCAACCTGCACCGGGTGATCATCGTCAGCGATCCGCTGCACATGGCACGCGCGTTGCGGTTGAGCAGGGCGCTGGGCATCGACGCGCTGGCCTCGTCCACGCCCAGCACGCGCTTCCGCAGCTTCCACACCAGCTGGCGCTTCCTGGTGCAGGAGATCTATTTCTTCCATCGCGACCTGGTGCGCCCGCCGCTGAGCTCGCCGGCCAATACCTGAGCGCGGAAACCTGTTCTGGACGGGTGTCATGCGGTAGTGCCGGCCGCTGGCCGGCAGAGGCCCACCAGGGAATCATGAGGTGCCGGCCAGCGGCCGGCACTACCGGGCGATCAGCCGCCGACACGGCGCGGGTCTGGTGCGTGCCAACCCTGCGTACGGCGTGGCACGCGGCCGGCACCACCGGGCGATCAGCCGCCGACACGGCGCGGATCTGGTGCATGCCAGCCCTGCGTACGGCGTGGCATGAGGTCGTGCTGGCCGCCGGCCGGCAGAGATCCACCAGGGAATCATGAGGTGCCGGCCAGCGGCCGGCACTACCGGGCGATCAGCCGCCGACACGGCGCGGGTCTGGTGCGTGCCAACCCTGTGTACGGCGTGGCACGGGGTAGTGCCGGCCGCCGGCCGGCAGAGGTCCACCGGGGAATCATGAGGTTGCCGGCCAGCGGCCGGCACGACCGGGCGATCAGCCGCCGACACGGCGCGGGTCTGGTGCATGCCAACCCTGCGTACGGCGTGGCATGTGGTAGTGCCGGCCGCTGGCCGGCAGAGGTCCACCGGGGAATCATGAGGTGCCGGCCAGCGGCCGGCACGACCGGGCGATCAGGTCTGCTTGCGCCGGATCGGAATCGCCGACACCGGCACCGAGGCGACGTCATGCCCGCCTTCGCGGATCGGTGCGCCCGGGTCTGGTGCCCAGGCGTGGGCGTAGATCACTTCCCAGCTGCTGGGCAGCTTGCCGTCGGCGCGGCGCATCGGCTCGTACGCCGCTGCCGCTGCGGCGAAACGGCCACGTCCGGTCAGCGTGTGGCGGCGGTCCACCCGTGCGTTGGTCGCGCCCATCGCGCGCAGCTCGCGCATCAGCGAGGGCAGGTCGTCGTAGGTCAGGGTGAACAGGTCGCGGTCCAGCACCGGGTCGCGGAAGCCGGCCATCATCAGCGCATCGCCGAACTGGGCGATCTGCGCGAAGCGGCTTACGTGCGGGCGGTCATCGGCGGCCGCAAAGGCCTCGTTGAGTTCCACCAGCGTGTCCGGGCCGAAGGTGGAGCACAACAGCAGGCCCCCGGGCTTGAGCACGCGACGGAACCCGGCGAACACCGCTGGCAGGTCGTCCACCCACTGCAGGCACAGGTTGCTGAAGATCACGTCCACGCTGTTGTCGGCCAGCGGCAGCGCGGCGGCGTCACCGCACAGGCGCTGGAACGGCTTCCACCACCCGGCCTGGCGCTTGGCCTGGTCCAGCATCGGCAATGCGACGTCCAGCGCGATGACCTGCGCCTTCGGCCAGCGCTTCTTCATCAGCGCGCTGGCGTGGCCGGTGCCCGCACCAATGTCCAGCACGACCTCGGGCTTGCGCGCCTCCAGGTAGTCCAGCGATTCGATCAGCCGCGACTGCACCTCGCGCTGCAGGGCGGCGGCGGCGTCGTAGCTGCTGGCGGCACGCGCGAACGCGCGGCGGACGTGGCGGGCATCGAAGTGGGACGGCATTGCGAAGTCTCTTAGAACGTACCGGGGTAGGCGCCGCCGTCGATCAGCAGGTTCTGCCCGGTGAGGTAACCGGCCTGCGCACTGCACAGGAAGGCGCAGGCGGCGCCGAATTCGTCCGCCGTGCCGAAGCGGCCGGCGGGGATCTGCTGGCGGCGGCGTTCGGCCACTTCCGCAGCATTGCCGTCCTTGCCCGCACTGTGGGCGAAGTTGGCGCGCAGGCGGTCGGTGTCGAACTGGCCGGGCAGCAGGTTGTTGATCGTGACGTTGTGCGCGACGGTACGGCGCGACAGACCGGCGACGAAGCCGGTCAGGCCGCTGCGCGCGCCGTTGGACAACGCCAGGATGTCGATCGGCGCTTTCACTGCCGACGAGGTGATGTTGACGATACGGCCGAAGCCGCGCGCGATCATCGCGTCGACGGTGGCGCGGATCAGCGCGATCGGCGCCAGCATGTTGGCGTCCAGTGCGGCGATCCAGTCTTCGCGCTCGAAGCTGCGGAAGTCGCCGGGCGGTGGGCCGCCGGCGTTGGTGACCAGGATGTCCACCTGAGGGCATGCGGCCAGCGCCGCGGCACGGCCGGCCTCGGTGGTGACGTCGGCGGCGACCGCGCGGATCTCCGCCGCGCCGGGCAGGGCGCGCAGCCCTTCGGCTGCGGCCTGCAGCGCTGCCTCACCACGGGCCACGATCACCACGTTGACGCCCTCGCGCACCAGCGCCCGCGCGCAGCCCAGGCCCAACCCCTTGCTTGCGCCGCAGACCAGTGCCCAGCGGCCGTTGATACCCAGATCCATGCGTCAATCCTGCGGAATTCGGAGGGGACTCATTGTCCGCCATCGACCGGTGACAGGCCGGCAACGAAGTGTTGCAGGGCGCTGGCTACCTCGTCGGCATGGCCGAGGAACGGCGCGTGGCCGCCATGGGCGATGGTCAGTGCCTGTGCACCCGGGGCCAGTGCCGCGGCGGCCTGCATCGCCGCCGGAGACACCAGCCGGTCACGCTGGCCGGCGATCCACAGGCTGGGTTTGCCCAGCGTCGGCAGTGCCCCGCGCAGGTCGCTGCTCTCCAGCAGGCGCAGGCCTTCCAGCAGGGCGCGTTCGCTGGGCGCGCCACGCTCGACCAGGTGCTGGCGCAGCGTGCGCAGCTCCTCGCGGGCGTGCGCCGAGCCCATCACGTCCAGCGCCAGGAAGCGTTCCAGGATGCCACCGAAGTCGGTGGCCAGCTCGCGCCCGAACTGCTCGAACACCGCCGGCTCCACCGCATGCGGCCAGTCATCGCCACGCACGAAGCGTGGCGTGGCCGCGATCATCGCCAGCCCACGCACCTTCGGCAGTGTCGCGGCGGCGTGCAGCGCGAACAAGCCGCCCAGCGACCAGCCGCACCACACCGCCGGCGGCGTGGCTGCGGCAATGGCGTTGACCACGAACGGCAGGCGCAACGGCGTGGTGTCTTCGCGGCTGTGGCCATGGCCCGGCAGATCAACGCAATGCAGGGTGAACCGGTCGGCCAGGCGTTGCACCAGCGGCGCGAACACACCGCCCTGCAGGGCCCAGCCATGGATCAGTACCAGGTCCGGCCCCTGGCCGGTGACATCGATATGCATGGGAAAACGACAGCAGGCTCAGGCAAAGACAGGCAATGGCGGCGGCGCGGCGTCGCGCATCGCCAGGTCCACGCGGTCGCGCGCGCTGGCGATGGCCTCCACCAGGCCACGCACCTGCTCGGGGGTGTGCAGCGCGGACAGGGTGACGCGCAGGCGTGCCTTGCCTTCGGGCACGGTGGGCGGGCGGATCGCGCCGACCAGCCAACCGGCCTGTTCCAGTGCCCTGGACATCGCCATGGCGCGATGATCGTCACCACACAGCAGCGGCTGGATCGGCGTTTCCGAGGCCATCAGGTCCAGTCCGTGGCGGCGCGCTTCGCCGCGGAACAGCGCGATCAGGTCGGCCAGTTTCGAACGGCGCCAGTTGTCACGGCGCGCCAGGCGCACCGCTTCCAGTGCAGCCGCGGCCAGCGGCGGTGGCATCGCAGTGGTGTAGATGTACGGGCGTGCGGTTTCGGCCAGGTGTTCGACCAGGTCGTCGCGGCCCAGCACCAGCGCGCCGGAACCGCCCAGTGCCTTGCCCAGCGTGACCAGCTGCAGCGGCACATCGTCCACGCCCAGTCCGGCGGCGGCCACGGCACCGCGGCCGTCACCGACCACGCCCACGCCGTGCGCATCGTCCACATAGAACAGCGCCTGCTGCAGGCGCGCCACCAGCGACAATGCGCGCAGCGGTGCGATGTCGCCATCCATGCTGAAGACACCGTCGGTGGCCAGCATCGCCGCACCGTCAGGCGCATGCTTGAGCTGGCGCATCGCGCCTTCGGCGTCCAGGTGCGGATAGCGACGCAGGCGTGCCCCGGCCAGCCGCGTCGCATCGAGCAGGCTGGCGTGGTTGAGCTTGTCCTGCACGCAGACGTCGTTCTCTTCGCTCAGCAGCGCCTGCTGCACGGCCAGGTTGGCGGCGAAGCCACTGCCGAACAGCAGTGCACGCGGATAACCCAGCCACTCGGCCATTTCGCGTTCCAGCGCGTCATGCAGGGCGTGGTGGCCGCAGACCAGGTGCGAGGCGCCGGCACCGGCGCCTTCGCGCGCCGCTGCATCCTGCAGCGCATTGACCACGCTGAACTGCTGGGCCAGGCCCAGGTAATCATTGCTGCAGAAGCCAGTCAGCCACTGGCCGTCCACCTCCAGGCGGACGCCATCACGACGGCTGACCGTGCGCCGCGTGCGGCGACGGCCTTGGGCATCGCGCAGGGCGCGCTGGGCGTGGAGGCGGGCGGTCAGGTCGGGGCGGGCCATGGCGGCTGAATGCAGCGACGGGGCGGCTAGGGTAGCGCGTTGCCGCGACGCCTGCTTGCGGCCCGTCTCAGGCCGCGTGAGCGCAGCCACAGGCGGGCGCTTCGGCGCTGATATCGGCGTGCACGGTGCCACCGTGGTCGTGGCCCTCGGCATCCACCTGCAGCGCCATGGGCTGCAGCCCCAGCCGCGCGAACAGGGCCAGGTCGCGTTCGCTCTCCGGGTTGCCGGTGGTCAGCAGCTTGTCGCCGTAGAAGATCGAGTTGGCACCGGCCAGGAAACACAGCGCCTGCAGTTCGTCGCTCATCGCCTCGCGACCGGCCGACAGCCGCACCATCGAACGCGGCATGGCGATGCGCGCCACCGCGATCATGCGCACGAACTCGAACGGGTCCAGTTCGGCACTGCCATGCAGCGGCGTGCCCGCCACCTGCACCAGCTTGTTGATCGGCACCGAATCGGGATGCGCCGGCAGCGTGGCCAGTGCCAGCAGCAGGCCGACGCGCTGCGCGCGCGTCTCGCCCATGCCGACGATGCCGCCGCAGCAGGTCTTCAGGCCGGCATCGCGCACGTGCTCCAGCGTGTCCAGGCGGTCCTGGTACTGGCGGGTGTGGATGATCGAATCGTAGTAATCCGGCGCGGTGTCGAGGTTGTGGTTGTAGTAGTCCAGGCCGGCGTCCTTCAACGCGCGCGCCTGTTCGCCACTGAGCATGCCCAGCGTGGCGCAGGTCTCCAGGCCCAGTGCTTTCACCCCGGCGATCATCGCCGCCACCTTCGGGATGTCGCGGTCCTTCGGCGATCGCCACGCGGCACCCATGCAGAAGCGCGATGCGCCAGCGGCCTTGGCCTGGCGTGCCTTGGCCAGCACCGCGTCGGTGTCCATCAGCTTCTGCGCGTTCACCCCGGTGCTGTAGCGCTGTGCCTGCGGGCAGTACGCGCAGTCTTCCGGGCAGCCGCCGGTCTTCACCGACAGCAGGGTGGACACCTGCACCTGCGACGGGTCGAAGTGCTCGCGATGGACCGCGGCGGCGCGGAACAGCAGCTCGGGGAACGGCAGATCGAACAGCGCCTGCAGTTCGTCGTGTTGCCAGTCGTGGCGGATGGCAGCAGCCATGGCGGGACCTTGGGTACGAGTGGAGCGAGGGCGGCAGTGTGGGTGGGCGCCCTCGGCCTGTCAACCAAATTTCCTATTTCGTAGTTTACGGCGTAAAAAGGGTGCTAAAACGACACTCTGCGGTGTACGTTTGCTGCTGCGTACGGATTCGCGAGTTTCGCTTGGACAGCTATCAGACCTACCCGCCCCGCCGTGATGCCGTCCTGTGCAGTCTTGCCGAACTGCCCGACGGCGGCCTGCGCGTGGTGCTGGATGATCTGCGCCAGTCCGACACGCCAGGGCAGTGGAAGAACCACGTCTTCGTGACCTTCAAGGATTACCCGGCAGGGCAGCTCGATCCGGCGACGTTGCCGAAAGAGGAGCTCGAGGCTTTCGGCCACTATGTGCTGGTTCGCCTGTTGGCCATCAATGGCTGCCTGCGCGATACGGACGAGCGCTCCGACAACGATGTCCATCTCACTGACCAGGCGCGGCAGAACATCGCCGCGCTGACCAACGAGGACATCGCCTCGATCGATGAGCAGCTGTTCTCCCTCTGCGACGGGCAGTTCCGAAAGATCGCCCACATTGTGGGCATGGTCATGTCGCTGCAACCGAAGTGCCGATCGGAAATTCCCGATGTGTTCTATGCACAGCGTGTACGCATGCTGGTGGAACGGGGCGTGTTGCAGGCGCAGGGCGACCTCACGCGGATGGGCTGCTGCGAAGTGCGCATCCGGCAGTAGGCTTGCGCCAACCAGGACCTCGTTGGAACTGTGCTTACATCTACCTGCTGGAAGGACACATGCTGAAGTCCATCCAGAAGATGGAGGCAGCTAAGGCAATGAAAGAAGGATGCGCATGGAACCGGACACGATGCAGGGCGGAAAGCTGCTGATACTCGATCTGGATGAGACGCTGGTGCATGCCAGCGAGCGTGAACTGGAGCGACCCGCGGATTTCCGCCTCGTCGGCTACCACGTCTACCTGCGGCCCCATCTGCAGGCATTCCTCGACTATGCGTTTGCCCATTTCACGGTGGGTGTGTGGACGTCGTCCGGGCAACTGTACGCCGAACCGCTGGTGGACCGGCTGATGCCGGGGCGTCCGCTGGCGTTCCTGTGGTCCGCGCCGCGGTGCAGCATGGCCCGTGATTGGGAAACCGGCGGTTACACCTCGCAGAAGCGGCTGGGCAAGCTGAAGCGCCACGGCTTCCGTTTGGAGCAGATGATCGGTATCGATGACACGCCCGGCAAGTACGCCAGAAACTACGGAAATCTGGTCGAGGTGCGTGAGTTCACCGGTGATCCGGCTGATGACGAGCTGGCCCATCTGCAGCGATATCTGGAGTGGCTGCGGCAGCAGCCCAACGTGCGTGCGGTGGAGAAGCGCCGGTGGCGGGAGCGTCTGCACGCGTAGGTATCTGCACACGGCAGGTGCTATCGGCGAGCACCCGCACTTGCGCGTTTCACCGCATCCTGCAAGGCCTGCAGCCACAATAGCCGCTGCCCAACGCAAGCGCTGGCGCGCAGACTGTGCCCCATGACCGATCTCCATCGCCTCCGCGGCCGCATCACCGCGCTGGTTCTCAGCGAAGCCTGGCGCCGTCGTGCCGCGCTCTGGGGCGGCGCTGTGGCCGTAGCGCTGGTGGCCATCCTGTTCGCCAAGGCCAGCGACGCGGCCTTCCATCTGTTCCAGCGCATCACCGCGCACTCGCCATGGTGGGCCCTGCTGTTAACGCCCGGCATCTTCGCGCTGCTGGCCTGGCTCACGTCCGGTGTGCTGAAACCCACGCGGGGCAGCGGCATTCCGCAGGTCATCGCTGCGTTGGACAAGCCCGATGAGCCCTTCCGGAAGACCAATCTGTCGCCTGCGGTCTCAGCCGGCAAGCTGCTGCTGACCTCGTTGTCGCTGCTCGGTGGCGCGTCCGTTGGCCGCGAGGGCCCGACCGTGCATGTGGGTGCCAGCCTGATGTACCTGTTCGGCCGCTGGTTCGGCTTCAAGGATCCACGCGAGCTCTCGCACTTCCTGCTGGCGGGTGGTGCAGCGGGCATTGCGGCGGCGTTCAACACGCCGCTGGCCGGCATCGTCTTCGCCATCGAGGAGCTCAGCGGCCGTTTCGAGCATCGGTTCTCCGGCACCCTGCTGACCGCGGTGATCGTCGGTGGCGTGGTGTCGCTGGGCCTGCTTGGCAACTACACCTACTTCGGCCATGTGAGCGCGCGGTTGCCGCTGGGACAGGGCTGGCTGGCGATCCTGCTGTGCGGCGTGGTGGCCGGGTTGCTGGGCGGCCTGTTCGCGCGCGCGGTGCTGGCCAGTGCGGCGGGCCGCCCGCGTTGGCTGGGCCAGCTGCGGCAGCGGCATCCGGTGCTGCTGGCGGCAGCCTGCGGCGTGGTGGTGGTGGCGCTGGCGTTGACCTTCGGCGACGGCGCGTTTGGTACCGGCTACGAGCAGGCGAGCAGCCTGGTGCAGGGGCAGGCGATGGTCGGCCACGAGTTCGGGTTGATGAAGCTGCTGGCCAACCTCGCATCGTACGTGGCCGGTATTCCCGGCGGCCTGTTCTCGCCGGCGTTGGCGGTCGGTGCGGGACTGGGCGACAACCTGGCGGTGCTGATGCCGGGCGTGGATCCGCGTGCGTTCGTGCTGCTGGGCATGTGTGCCTACCTGACCGGCGTCACCCAGGCACCGCTGACCTCGGCAGTGATCTCGCTGGAGCTGACCGATAGTGGTGATCTGCTGCTGCCGATCCTGGCCACGGTGCTGATCGCGCGTGGCGTGTCCGGGCTGGTATGCCGGGTGCCGATCTACCGTGGGCTGGCGGAGGTGTTGCTGGCGTCGGCCGTTGCATCAACCGGGCCTGTGCAGGGCGAACGCCCTTCCTGATCGGCAGCACCCTCCGCTGCTGCGGGCAGCCCCGACACTGCCATCGGTCCTTCGCCGATGGCCGCACGGGGGGGCGCGATGAAGCATGGGGGATGCGTATTGATCTCCTGCATTCGGCAACCCGTGTCTCCCGCGCACTGCTGGGCATCCTGCTGCCACTCCGCTGCCTGGTCTGCGGCGATCCGGGCCATGATGATCTCGATCTGTGCCGCGCCTGCCTTGCCGAACTGCCCTGGGCCGGTCGTGCCTGCCTGCGTTGTGCGCTGCCGTTGTCGGACGCGGCCCTGATCGTCTGCGGCAGCTGCCGCGAGGAAGCACCGCCGCAGGCGGCCACGCATGCCAGCCTGCTGTACCTGCCGCCGGTGGACCAGCTGCTGCTGCGCTACAAGTTCCATCAGGACCTGGCGGCTGGTCGCCTGCTGGCGCAGTTGATGCAGCGCGCACCACCGCCCTGGTCATGCCCGCCGCTGGTGCCGGTGCCGCTGCACCGCCGGCGCCTGCGCCAGCGCGGCTACAACCAGGCTGCCGAGCTGTGCCGGCTGCTGCCGTTGCCGGTCTGGCAGGGGCTGTACCGGCGGCGGCACACAGCGCCGCAGTCCGAACGCACGGCCGAACAGCGCAGGGAAAACCTGTTCGATGCGTTCGATGTCCACGGGCCGGTGCCTACGCGTCTGACGGTGGTCGACGACGTGATGACCACCGGCAGCACGGTAACGGAAATCGCCGAAACCCTGCGCTGCGTGGGCGCCGAAGAGGTGCGGGTGTGGGTGTGCGCGCGGGTGCCGTGATCGCTCCCTTCATCGCAACGGGCTAGGATGAAGCCGATTCCGGATCGAAGGAGTGGTCATGAATTCCCCCTTGTCTCCCTTGTTGTCGGCGGTTGGCCGTAGCTCGTGGATCCTGCTGCTGTATGGCCTGGTTGCGCTCGGCTTCGGCATCATCGCCATCGGTTGGCCGCTGTCCGCAGCCATGGCATTGGCCTGGACGCTCGGCGTGATGGCCATCATCGAAGGCGTCATCAGCCTGTTCGCACTGATCAGTGGTGGCAGCGGTGCCTCGCGCGGCTGGTTGGCGCTGTATGCCATCGCCTCGCTGGGCTTCGGCATCCTGGCGGTAATCAACCCGCTGGCCACCGCCAGCGTGCTGGTGCTGTTCCTGGCGGCATGGCTGCTGGTGGCCGGCATCTATCGCATCGTCCTCGCGATCCGCGTGCGCAAGCAGATCCAAGGCGAGTGGCTGCTGATCCTCAGTGGCGTGCTGGCAGTGGTGCTGGGGCTGCTGTTCGCGGCCAACCCGTATGCGGGCGTGGCGGTGACCACGCTGTGGATCGGCATTGGGAGCCTGCTGTACGGGCTGCTGCAGGTGCTGGTGGCCTTCAAGCTGCGGAAGCTGAAATGAGGGCGGTGCCATCGTTGTTGCTGGGGGCGGCACTGGCCCTGAGCGGTTGCGCGCCGGGCGGCCTTCCGCACGCGCTGACCGGTGGCAAGGATCAGCCGCCGCGCCCCGGTGTGGACGTGCGCCTGAGCGCAGTCGATGCGGCCGGCAACGGCACTCCGGCGCACTGGCAAGGTGAAACCCTGGCCCTGCGCGAGCCGCCGATTGCCGTCAGCGCCGACATCGCCGATGTGCGGCACGTGCTGGATCAGGACAAGCAACCTGGCCTGCAGATCCGCTATCGACCCGAAGCGCACCAGCGCATCCACGATGGCACGGCAGCACTGGTCGGCCAGCGAGCGGCGATCAGCGTGGATGGCCGCGTGCTGATGGTGGCGACGGTGAAAGGCCCGTTCGGGGCATCGATGATGCTGAGCGGGCTGCCAAGCGTTGCCGAGGCGCAGGCGCTGGCCAGGCACATCACCGGTCAGTGACGGGCGCGCCAACACCACCGCGCTACGCGCGGAGATCGACCAAGGTCGACCGCTACCGTGCGAACCGTGCTTCGATCTCCTCCAGTGACTTGCCCTTGGTCTCCGGCAGCCAGAACGCGGCCACCAGGAAGAACACGAAGGTGCACGCCGCCCAGAACACGAACATGCTGGCGTAGCCGTAGTGGCCCACCGTCGGCAGGAAGATCGCGGCGATGGTGGTCGACACGAACTGGTTGATCAGCAGGGCGATGCTCATGCCGTTGGAGCGGATGCGGTTGGGCATCAGTTCTGACAGCGCCAGCCACACGCACACGCCGGGGCCGACCGCGAAGAACGCGACGAACACCAGGATGCAGGCAGCGACCGCCCAGCCATGGGCCGGCGGCGGTACCGGGCCGATACGGGCCTGTTCGATGCGCAGCGGTGCCTGCGCGGCACTGGCCGGGTCGGCAAACGGGTTCAGATGCAGTTTGCGGAAGAAGGCACCGATCACGCTGTCGGCCTGCACGGTGCCGGCGCGCTCGATGCGCAGCTCGCGATCAGTCAGGTTGTCGCTGCGCAGGGCGCGCACATTGGTGAAGTCACCATAGGCGTACGACACGATCAGCTGCATCGGCCGGCCCTGGCTGTCGATGCCATTGCCCAAGCGCTGCCACTGCGCGTCGTCCAGCACCAGCTGCAGGCCGTCGCCGCTGACCGCCGCCTGAAGCTGCGGCTGCACGTCAGCACGGCCGCGCTCGGCCTGGAAGAACAGGGTGGCGGCGGCCAGCAGGGCCACGCAGATGCCGCCGCTGCCGAGCATCAGCAGGAACTTGCGGCCTTTGCGGTCGACCAGCAGCAGGGCGACCACGGTCATCACCGCGTTGAGCAGCTTGATTGCCACGTCGGCGCCGTTGGCGACCGAGCCGGACAGGCCAGCCTGGTTGAGGATGTTCACCGCGTAGGCCAGCACCGAGTTGATGCCGGTGGCCTGGGTGCAGGCCAGCACCACGCAGGCCAGCAGGAACGGCACCACATAGCGGCGGCTGAGCAGGGGGTCGCGCCTGCCGTCGCTGCTGCTCGATTCCGGCGCCTGGATCTGGGCCAGCGTGGGCTCGACGTCTGCGCTGGGAAGCACACGCTGCAGGCTGCGGCGGGCGTCGTCGATGCGACCGCGACGCACCAGCCAGCGCGGCGATTCGGACAGCCAGAAAATGCCCGTGCAGAACAACAGGCCCGGCGCCAGGCAACTCCAGAAGATGGTGCGCCAGGCATGATCCTTCACCGTGAACAGTTCCTGCGCCTGCTGTGCAAGCGGCAGCGAGCGCACCGCTTCGGCGGCGGCATCCACCGCATGTGCGTGGTACAGCCCGATCAGTGCGGCCAACACCAGGCCAATGGTCAGCAGCAGCTGGAACATTGCCGCACCCCGGCCACGTCGCTCGGGACTGAGGACCTCGGCCAGGTACAGCGGCACCACCACGCCGATCAGGCCACCGCTGACGCCTTGAAGCAGGCGGCCCAGCAGCAGCGGGGTGTAGCCGGACGCCAGCGCCATGATCGGGATGGAGGCGGTGAACAGCAGGCCGGCCAGCAGCATCGCACCGCGGCGACCGATCAGGTCGGCGACCATGCCGGCGAACAGCGAGGACAGCACGCTGCCCAGCAGTACCGCCGCCACCACGAAGCCGAGCTGCTGGCTGCTGAGCTGCCAGGCGTGGCTGGCCGTTGCCTCCAGGTAGGGCAGGGCACCGGCGATGATGCCGATGTCGATGCCGTACAGCAGGCCACCGAGGCCGCCGATGAAAAGCAGGTAGCGTACGGGCCAGCGCGGGGTGGGGGAAGCGGGTACGGCAGGTGCGGCGGCTGCGGTCATCGGCGTATTCCTGGAATAACGGGGATGGTGCGTGGCTGGGGCATTTTGCTTGCGCGCTTCATGTAGAGCCGGGCCATGCTCGGCTTGCCGCGCGAAGCACGGCGCGGACGTCATCGATGTCGGTACGAAAAGCAGCCGAGCATGGCTCGGCTCTACAAGAACGCAGCCATCAAGCGTCTGCGGCGTTCAGATCGACTACCCGCCCACCGACCACCACCCGCTGCAGGCGCAGCTCGGCGTCCAGCACCACCAGGTCGGCGCGGGCGTCGGGCGCGATGCGGCCGCGATCGCCCAGGCCCAGGTAGTCGGCCGGGAAGGTGGAAACCCGCTGCGAGGCATCGGCCAGGTCCAGGCCGACGCGCACCAGGTTGCGCAGTGCCTGGTCCATGGTCAGCGCGCTGCCGGCCAGCGAGCCGGTGGCCAGGCGCACGCAACCGCCACACTTGTGCACGCGCTGCTCGCCCAGTGCGTACTCGCCATCGGGCATGCCGGTGGCGGCAGTGGCATCGGTCACCGCGTACAGGCGCGGGATCGCGCGCGCAGCCAGGCGGATCACGCCGGGGTGGATGTGCTGCAGGTCGGGAATGATCTCGGCGTACTGCGCATGCGCCAGCGCGGCCGCAGCGATGCCTGGGCGATAGTGATCGACGCCGGTCATGCCGTTGAACAGGTGGGTGAAGCCGGAGGCACCCGCTTGCAGGGCAGCCACGCCCTCTTCGTAAGTGCCCGCACTGTGGCCGAGCTGCACGCGGATGCCCAGTGCCGACAGTGCGGGAATCAGCGCGGTGTGCTCGCCGATTTCCGGCGCCAGTGTCATCACCCGGATCGGCGCCAGCGCGTGCAGCTGCTGTACCAGCGCCAGCGTCGCCTCGATGGTGCGGTTGGGTTGCGCGCCCAATCGCTGCGGGCTGATGAAGGGGCCTTCCAGATGCACGCCGGCGATGCATGCCGCATCGGCGTCGGGCGCGGCCATGGCGGCGGCCACACCCTGCAGCGCGTGCGCGATCTCGTCCAGGCCGGCGGTCATGGTGGTGGCCAGCAGCGTGGTGGTGCCGAAGCGCAGATGGGTGCGGGCGATGGTGCGCGCCACGTCGCCGCCCTGCATCAGGTCCACGCCGGCCGCACCGTGCACATGCAGGTCGATGAAGCCGGGCAGGATCACCGGCAGCTGCGGGTCATCAGCGCCGCTGTGGTCATCCACCTGCAGCTGGCGCACATGCGAATCAAAATGGACGTGGCCGCGCCGCCAACCCAGTGGGGTGAGGATGCGGCCGTGCAGGGAACGGGTATCGGTCATGCGGGAGGCTCGGCGATGATCACGTCGATGCCCAGCCGCTGCAGTCCCTCGCGGGTTGCGTCGTCGATGCCGGCGTCGGTGATGATGGCGTGGATCTGGTCCAGGCGGGCGATGCGGTGCAGGCTGACGCGGCCGAACTTGGAGGCGTCGGTCAGCACCACGATGCGGCGCGCGCGCTCGACCATGCGGTGGTTGAGGCGGGCTTCGGCTTCGTCATGGGTGGTCAGCCCGAACTGCAGGTCCAGGCCATCCACGCCCAGGAACAGGGTGTCGAAGCTGTACGAGTTGAGGCTGGCTTCGGCCTGGCTGCCCTGCAGCGAGAGCGATTGCTGGCGCAGCAGGCCGCCGGTCAGCAGCACGTTGATGCCCGGCGCGTTGGCCAGTTCCCAGGCGATGTTCAGGCCATTGGTCATCACCGTCACGTCGCGATGCGCGCGCAGGTGGCGGGCCAGCGTCATCGTGGTCGAGCCCGAGTCGATGATGATGTTGTCGCCCGGCTGCACCAGGCGCGCCGCACAGGCGCCGATGGACTCCTTCAGTGGCAGGTTCAGCGCATCCTTCTCGTGGATGTCCTGCTCCTGTGGCGGGGTGCGCACCAGCGTGGCACCACCGTGGGTACGGTTGGCCAGGCCCTGCGACTCGAAGTGGGTCAGATCGGCACGGATGGTCACCGCCGACACGCCGAAGCGCTCGACCAGATCGGCCACCTGCACCGAGCCGTGCTCGATCAGCAGCTGCAGGATCTGTTGCCGGCGGGAGCGGGTGTTGCGCATGGCCATTCTCGGTTTCGCGGGGAAAGGTAGAGATTAGCTGTTCGCAGGAACGCCGGCAGCCGAACCTGCGTCGTGCCTGCGGTTACCGGCGCGGTTGCCGCTGCAGGCGCGGGCATATTCGCCCAGGCACAGGCCGATGCGGTGCTGGACCAGTGCGGTGGGGGTGTTGGCCAGCGTGCCCTCGCGCACGGCGCGGTACTGCTCCGGCAGGTACTGGCTGAGCAGCACCAGCGGCGGCGCGTGCTGTTCCAGGTTGGCGAACAGGGTCTGCACCGCCTGCACCAGCGCCGGCTCGCCCCAGTAGTAACGGCAGCGGTCGCTGAACGAGTAGCTGCGCAGCAGGCGCAGTGTGGCGTCATCGCCGTGGTAGTAGGACTGCCAGTACTTCGGCTGCGCCACCATCACCGCGTCCAGCACCTGCGGCAGGCGCGAGCATTGTGCAGCCGGCAGCAGTTCGGCCTCGATCGCAGCCAGCGCGAACAGCGCCTCGCGATAGGCGAAGGTGGCCGCCGGGCCGACCTTGAGGATGGCGAAGTGGTCGCGCACCAGGGCGTGCAGGCCGCTTTCGCGCTGGTAGTCGGTGGAGTGCGCTTCGAACACGATGCGCGGCTGCCGCTCGAGGAAGTCGGCCAGCGCATGGGCGGCCTCCGGGTTGTACTCGTGCACGCTGCTGTGGTCGAAGTCCACGCCCGGCTGCACCACCATCGCGATCACGCGCTGCCATGCATCGCGCAGCTGTGGCGTATCGAACGCCTGCTGGTGGATGGCCAGGGTCTGCGCGGCGGCGGCCGGCGTGGTCACCTGCAGGCCCTCGGCCAGCGAGGCTTCACCCCCGGGAATCGGCACCTCGGTACCGATCACGTAGACCGGCGGCGGCAGGCCGTGTTCGGCGGCGGTGCGTTCGGCAATCTCGGCCAGCTCGGCCGAACGCGCGGCGACGACGGCATCGGGCAGCGGCACAGGGTCATCGGCGCAGGACATGCTGCAGTCCAGGTGGATCTTGTGGAAACCGGCGGCGACGTAGGCTTCGATCAGCACGCGCGCGTGGGTCATCGCTTCGGCAGCCGGGCGCTTCTGCCAGGCATTCGGGCCGAGATGGTCGCCGCCCAGGATCAGCCGCTCGCGCGGGAAGCCTTCTTCATCGGCCAGGGCGCCGACGTAATCGCGGTACTGCGGCGGGGTCATGCCGGTGTAGCCGCCGAACTGGTCGACCTGGTTGGAGGTGGCCTCGATCAGCAGCACGGTGCCATGGGCCAGCGCCACGTGCATGGCGGCGCGTAGCACCTGCTCGTTGCTGCAGCAGACGCTGTACAGGCCGACGTTGGCGCCGGCGCGGTGGGAGGCAAGCAGGGTCTGCAGCGAGGACATGGTCAGGCTCCGGACATCAGGAAAACGAGGGTTGGCAGGCGAGCAGCGCGGCACCGCGTGCGCCACCGGCATCGCCGAAACGCGGCGGCACGATCGGTGGTACCTGCACGCCATGGAACAGATGGGCCGCGATGGCCGCCGGCAGCTGCTGGTACAGCGGCGCGTACTGCGAAAGGCCACCGCCGAGCACGATCACATGCGGGTCCAGCGCCAGCACCAGCGCGGCCAGGCTGTGGCCGAGCAGGTCACGAGGGATGTCCAGCGCCTGGCGCGCGCGCGCATCGCCGGCCTCGGCCAGGGCAATCACCGCGCTGGCGTCGGCGGCGCTGCCACCGAGATGGCGTTCGATCATTGCTACGCCACTGCCGGAGACATAGCGCTCCACGCAGCCCTGCAGGCCGCAACCGCAGTCCAGCAGCGGCAGGCCGTGGCGCTGCAGCAGGTGGCCGGGCACGCTCCAGTGGCCCCATTCGCCGGCCAGGCCGTTGAAGCCGGACAGCAGCCGGCCCTGCAGGCAGAAGCCGCCACCGGCACCGGTGCCGAGGATGGCGCCGAACATGCTGGGGTAACCGTCAGCCGCGCCGCCGTGCGCTTCAGACAGGGCAAAGCACTGCAGGTCGTTGCCGAAATGCAGTGGGCGTTGCAGCCGCGCCTGCAGATCCTGCGCCACGCATTGGCCGGTCAGTGCGGGCACGTTCGCACTGAGCTGGCGGCCACTGCGGCGGTCGCGCACGCCGGGCAGGGCGATGCCGATGGCCGCATCGCTGCGGCCGAGGGCAGCGTCCGCCTCGGCGACCAGCGCCACCACCGCCTGCAGGAAGCCTTCGTAGTCCCCTTGCGGCGTACCGACGCGGCGACGCCAGGTGACCTGCATCGCCGCATCGCATGCCACCAGCTCGATCTTGGTGCCGCCGATGTCGATGCCATAGCAGGCGTGGGCGATCAGCTCAGCCATGGTGGATGGTGACGCCCTTGACGACGCGGTTGACGGTGCCGTCCGGGAACGGGTTGTCCGGGGTCAGTCCCAGCGCGGCCGAGCGCTGCAGTGCGAACAGCTGCGCAAAGCCCAGCCACACCGGCGCCAGCCACGGATCGTCCAGCGGCGGCACGCTGAGGGTGTAGTCGTCGTCGGCGCCGATGTCCGAATGCGGGCCGATCGCCAGCACCTGGCCCGCTACGCCGTCGCGGCGCAGCTCTTCCAGCAGGTCCTGCTCGTAGCGGCGCGCCAGTGGCTGCACGCTGCGCAGCACCACCACCAGGGTGTTGCCATCCAGCGTCGACTTGGGGCCATGGCGGAAGCCCAGCGGCGTGTTGGCCAGTGCCAGCACGCGGCCGGCGGTCAGTTCCAGCACCTTCAGCGCGCACTCGCGCGCCAGCGCTTCCAGCGGGCCACTGCCGAGGTAGATCACACGGTTGAACGGGCCTTGCGCCAGCGCAGCCACCGGTGCATCCCACTGCGCCTGGCCTTCGCGGGCCAGCGCAGCGATCTGCTTCAGGCGCGCCACGCGCGCATCCCACGGAGAGCGATCGAACACCGTCAGTGCGGCCAGCAGCATGCAGGTCAGGCTGCTGGTCATGGCGAACGCGCGGTCGCAGCTGGCCGACGGCATCAGCAGGGTGCAGGTATCGGCACGGCCGGCGCCACGGCGGGCCAGTTCGCCATCGGCGTTGCAGGTGATGTCGAGGAAGCGCGCGTCATCCACGTCGCTGCGCACGCGATCCACCGCTGCCACGCTTTCCGGGCTGGAACCGCTGCGGCCGAACGAGACCAGCAGGGTCGGGCGGTCGCGCTGCAGGTACAGCGCCGGGTGGGTCAGCAGGCTGGTGGTGTGCACCACGCGCACCTCGGCCGGCCAATGCGCGTTGATCGCGTCGGCCACCATCTCGGCGATGAAGCCGGAGCTGCCAGCGCCGGTGAACAGCACGCGCTGGTGGGGGTCGTTGAGGCTGTCGCCAAGGAAGGCCTGCAGGCGGTCGCGGGCACGCGACAGGTCCAGCGCAAGGGCTTCCCACAGCGCAGGCTGCTGGGCGATTTCGGTAGCGGTATCGGCTCCGCCCAGGCGCTGCCAGGCGGGGACATCGGAAAGCAGGGTGGCGTCCATTCGGAGGTTCCAGTTAGGCCAGCGCACCATCTGCGTTTTCTTTCGAAATGTCAAACATCGAAAGTAAAAAGAAAGAAAACGGGTGGGCGACTTTTCCCGGCGCACGGACCGCAGGAAAACGAAAGGGTGGGCGGAATGCCGTATCGCACAATGCTTAACAGGCGCCTGCAAGCGCTTACACAAAGTACTGCAACGCAACAACTTTCGTTTCACTGGAATATATCTTCCTTTTTCCTTTCAATTTGTTGACATCTTTCGAATCGCTGCCCTAGAGTCGGCCCAACCGCTTTCGAAACGCCCGGTGAACGGGTTGGGAGTCCGCGTGGAAAACTGCGTTCGTCGCTCGCCGCTGATGCTGGCCCTGTTGCCGGCACTGATGCTGGCGTCCATGCCGTCCCGGGCCGAGCCGGTCGGCAACCTGCGTTCGGTCAGCGCCAGCGACAGCCGCGACGGCGTGCAGGGCTGGGACCTGCAGACCGACAAGGGCGCGCGGATCCGCATCGAACTGCCGGCCACCGACATCATCCGCGTGCAGGCAGGCCGCAACGGCACGCTGACCGGCGCCGGCGACAAGGCCGCACCGATCGTGCTGCCACAGCCCAAGGCGAACGTGCAGGCACAGCTGGAAGAAGACGCGCAGGAAATCCGCGTGCGCACCGATGCGCTGGTGCTGCATGTACAGCGGCAGCCGCTGCGCCTGCGCCTGGAACGGCTGGACAACGGCCAGCCCACCGCGCTGTGGCAGGAACTGCAGCCGCTGGACCTGGATGCCACGCAGAGCGTGCAGGTGCTGTCCTCGCAGGCCGATGAGGGCTACTTCGGTGGTGGCCAGCAGAACGGCCGTTACCAGTTCAAGGGCCGCGAGCTGGACGTGTCCTATTCCGGTGGCTGGGAAGAAGGTGATCGGCCGAGCCCGGCGCCGATGCTGCTCAGCAGCCGTGGCTGGGGCATGCTGCGCAATACCTGGAGCGATGGCAGCTACGACCTGCGCCAGAGCGACCAGGCCACGCTGCTGCATCGCGAAGACCGCTTCGATGCCTACTACTTCGTCGGCGCGGACCTGCCCAAGCTGATCGAACGCTATACCCAGCTGACCGGCCGCCCGAACATGGTCGCGCGCTGGGCGCTGTCCTACGGCGATGCCGATTGCTACAACGACGGCGACAACAGCAAGAAGCCCGGCACCGTGCCCGAAGGCTGGAGCGACGGCCCGACCGGCACCACACCCGATGTGATCGACAGCGTGGCCAAGCAGTACCGCGCCCACGACATGCCCGGTGGCTGGATCCTGCCCAACGATGGCTACGGCTGCGGCTACAAGCAGTTGCCGGAAACGGTGAAGGGGCTGGCCGGCTACGGTTTCCGCACCGGCCTGTGGACCGAGAACGGCGTCGACAAGATCGCCTGGGAAGTGGGCAAGGCCGGCAGCCGCGTGCAGAAGCTGGACGTGGCCTGGACCGGCAAGGGCTACCAGTTCGCGATGGACGCCAACCGCCAGGCGTTCAACGGCATCCTCGACAACTCCGATTCGCGCCCGTTCCTGTGGACGGTAATGGGTTGGGCCGGCATCCAGCGCTACGCCGTAGCGTGGACCGGTGACCAGAGCAGCAGCTGGGACTACATCCGCTGGCACGTGCCGACCCTGGTCGGTTCGGGACTGTCCGGCATGGCCTACGCCAGCGGCGACGTCGATGCGATCTTCGGCGGCAGCGCCGAGACCTTCACCCGCGACCTGCAGTGGAAGGCGTTCACCCCGGTGCTGATGGGCATGAGCGGCTGGTCGTCGAACGCGCGCAAGCACCCCTGGTGGTACGACGAGCCCTACCGCAGCATCAACCGCGACTACCTGAAGTTGAAGATGCGCCTGACGCCATACATGTATGGGCTGGTGCACGAGGCCGCGCAGACCGGCGCGCCGCCGGTGCGTGGCCTGATGTGGGACCACCCGCGCGATCCGCATGCGCAGGATGAGACCTACAAATACCAGTTCCTGCTCGGCCGCGACCTGCTGGTGGCGCCGGTGTACCGCAGCCAGGCGGCCAGCCGTGGCTGGCGCCGCGACATCCACCTGCCGGCCGGCGGCTGGATCGACTACTGGGATGGCCGTCGCGTGCTGGCCGGTGCCGACGGCCGCCAGCTGGACCGCCAGGTGGACCTGGCCACACTGCCGGTGTTCGTGCGTGCCGGTGCGATCCTGCCGATGTACCCGTCGATGCTGTTCGATGGCGAAAAACCGCTCGATGAAGTGACCTTCGACCTGTACCCGCAGGGTGATTCGCAGTACACGCTGTACGAAGACGATGGCAACACGCGCCGCTACCAGCAGGGTGAGTCGAGCACGCAGCAGATCCGCGTGCAGGCGCCGGCGCAGGGCAGTGGCCCGGTGCAGGTGCAGATCGACGCCGTGCAGGGCCAGTACAACGGCCAGCTGGCCCAGCGCCGCTACGGCCTGCGCGTACTCAGCCGGCAGGCACCACGTGCGGTGCCGGCCGGTGGCCGCGTGCTGCCGGCGCTGGCCGATGCGGCAGCGCTCAACAACGCCAGCGAAGGCTGGTACTTCGATGCCAAGGAGCGCCGTGGCACGCTGCATGTGCGTACCGCCACCCAGGACATCCGCCAGCCGCTGCAGCTGCAGCTGGACTTCGCGGTGGCGGCAGCGGCCGCCGATGATGCCTACCCGGCCGCACCGGTGCTGGGCCGCGAACTGCCGGCCGACAGCCTGCTGGTGGTCAACCGCCCGGCCGAAGAGCCCGGCCACGCACTGGAGAACGCCTTCGACGACGATCCGGCCACCTGGTTCCGTAGTGTGCGCAACCAGGCCGTGCGCACCGGCGCCCACGAGTGGGTGATCGGCTTCGGCGAGCGGAAGATGATCGATGGCATCGACATCGCGCCACGCAACGACAAGAACTGGAAACACGGCCAGGTACGCGACTATGAGGTGTACCTGGGCGACAGCAACGGTGAGTGGGGCGAGCCGATCGCCCGCGGCCGCCTGCAGTTGAAGGAGGGCGTGCAGCGCATCGACTTCCCGGCGCATGCCGGCCGCCTGCTGCGCTTCCGCGTACTGAGCGTGCAGAACCCGGAAGGCGACGGCGCCAGCAGCACCGACCCGATGGTCACCGCCGCCCAGGGCAGCGCCCGCGCGTTCGACGCACTGCAGCCGCGCGACGTCGGCCCGATCGCGCTGTCCACTTTCCACATCCTCGAACACCAGGAACCAGAACGACCGGCCCGGCAGCGCTATCTCTCCGAGCTGCCGGTGCCGGCCGCGCTGGCCAGCCAGCTGCGCGCCGACCAGTCGTTCCGTGGCGACGCCGGCATGCGCATGAACGGCCTGCAGTTCCGCCGGGGCCTGGGTGTTGGCGCCAACAGCCGGATCGACCTGCGCCTGCAGGGCGGCTGGCACCTGCTGCGCGCCGATCTCGGCATCGATGACGCCTGCCGCAACGCCGGTGGCCTGCAGTTCCAGGCCTGGGGCGACAACCGCCTGCTGTACGACAGCGGCCTGGTGAAGGCGCCCGGCGTGGTCAAGCCGGAGCTGGACATCCGTGGCCTTTCCACCCTGAGCCTGCGCACGCTGGGTGCGCAGGGCAGCCAACCCGCCCAGGTCTGCGCCAACTGGGCCAACGCCGTACTGATCGGCCAGGAGGGCGACTCCGCCAGCATCGTCGCCCCATGACCCCCTCGTAACACCGCTCCTCCCCCCGCCCATTCCGACCATGGCCCTGGTGGCCGTGGCCCGGGAGCGTTTTGCCCGCCGAACGCCCACGCGCTCACTTATCGCGCTGCACCCCTGCCAGGAGAGAACCCCGATGTTGCCCGCCCGCCACCACCGCCCCCCCTGTCGTTCGATCGCTCCGCTGTCGCTGGCCATCGCCGGCGTGCTGCTGTCGGTTGCCGTTCCTGCCTTCGCCCAGGAGAGCAAGGACAAGGCCACTGACCTGGCCCGCATCGAGGTCACCGGCTCCAACATCCGCCGCACCGACGTTGAAACCGCCTCGCCGGTGCAGGTGATCAGCAAGCAGGACATCCAGAACATGGGCGCGCGCACGCTGCTGCAGGTGCTCGACAACCTGCCGGCCGCACGCCCGGCGCAGCAGGATGCGCGGTCGCTGTTCACCGGTTCCGACGGTGCCTCGCAGGCCAATCTGCGTGGCCTCGGTGCCCAGGGCACGCTGGTGCTGCTGAACGGTCGCCGCCTGTCGTACTACGGTGCACCGGCCGGCTTCCAGACCCAGTTCGTCAACATCGATGCGATTCCGGCCGCGGCCATCGAGCGCATGGAAGTGCTGACCGACGGCGCCTCGGCGGTGTACGGCACCGACGCGGTGGCCGGCGTGATCAACGTGATCACCAAGCGCAACTTCCAGGGTGCCGAGGTCAGCTTCACCAACGATACGTCCTCGCGCATCGACTCCTACGGCGAGCGCCAGGCCAGCATCACCGCCGGCTTCGGTGACCTGGCCGAGAACCGCTTCAACATCTACGGCGCGGTGAACATGTACCGCCGCGACGCGATTCCGCTCAGCGACTTCTACGACAAGCGGCCCGACCAGTATTACGTCAACAACCCGAACTACCTCAACAACCTGCGCCTGGGCGTGGGCAGCAAGCCGGGCGAGTTCAACCCGGGTACCTACTTCGCGTTCGATCCGGTCACCGGCCGCCGCGTGCAGGAAGCCGCACCGGGCTGCAGGAACGTGCTGACCAGCGAAGCGGCCGGCCCGCGTTGCGTCTGGGAAACCTGGATGAACAACGAGATCGATGCCGGCGCCAAGTCCGAGCGCAACACCGCCTACCTCAACGGCACGTTCCTGGTCGGCGACAACACCGAGATCTTTGCCGAGGCCACCTACACCGACATCGACCTGCGCGCCAACGGCGGTACGCCGCGCACCTACGGCACCACCACCGGCAACCCGACCAGCTGGTTCTCGCGCAATACCGGCAACACCGTCAATCAGTTCCTGTACCCGTTCCTGGGCCCCAACAACGAATACAACCACGCCAGCCCGCAGCTGAAGGCAATGATGGGCGGGGTGGTCGGCCTGAACTACCTGCTGCAGGATGCCGGCCCGAACTACTTCGGCCAGCGCAACACTGACAAGAGCTACCGGGTACTGGCGGGCGCACGTGGCAATGTGGGTGACTGGAACTGGGAGACCGCATTCGCCAGCGCTGGTACCCACTCCACCACCTACCAGACGATCAACGTCAACACCAAGGGCTTCGAGAAGGCCTTCGGCCCATACACGATCGATCCGGGCACCGGTCGGGTGATCATCTCCGATCATCCGGCGTACAAGTTCGGCGAGATCAGCGAAGCCAACGCCGCGCTGATCCGTGAAGCGTTCCCGACCTTCGACATCCAGTCGTGGACCCGCCTGCATACCCTGGACGGCAAGATCGAAGGCCCGCTGTTCCAGCTGCCGGCCGGCGAGATGCGCGCCGCATTCGGCTTCAACGCCAGCCGCGAAACCTTCTACACCCCGGGCAACGCCGATGCGGCCAACGGCCTGATCACCCAGCAGGGCGGCTCGTGGTTCGACGGCAAGCGCAACACCTACGCGCTGTTCGCCGAGACCGTGGCACCGATCACCGACAAGCTGGAGCTGGACGCCGCGGTCCGCGTGGACAAGTACCCGAACTTCAGCGCCAACGTCGCGCCGAAGATCGGCTTCAAGTACCAGGCGTTCGACCAGCTGATGCTGCGCGGCACCTATTCCACCGGCTTCCGCGCACCGAGCCTGGCCGAGTCCGGCAATGGCGGCGTGTTCGCACAGCTCGGTGGCTTCCGTGACGAACTGCGCTGCGGCGAGACCAATGCCATCGCCAACCTGCTGCTGAAGTCGCAGCGGCCGGGCGACGTCGATCTCGGCAAGACCCTGCTGAACGTCGATTGCAGCCGTACCGTGGCGCGCATGACCCAGCCGAACAAGGACCTGAAGCCGGAGAAGGCGAAGATCGCCACCCTCGGCTTCGTCTACGAGCCGGCCAGCTGGCTGTCGGTGTCGGCCGACTACTGGTTCATCTACCGCAACAATGAAATCGTCGCGCCGGACTATCGCCGCATGGAAGACATCATCTCGATGTCGCGCTCGCCGATCACCGACAGCGACCGTGCCAACCTGGCGCAGCTGGCGGCCATGTGCGCCGATCCGGCCAGCGGCGTGAGCTGCCCGTCGGTGCTGCCGGGTTATTCGGCCGGCAACGTGGCCAGCGTGGTGGGCCAGTACAAGAACCGTGGCAAGACCCTGATCGACGGCTTCGACATCGACGCACGCAGCCGCTTCTCGCTGGGCGACTGGGGTAACCTGAACATCGGCCTGGCGGCCACCATCGCCAACCGCAACCGCTTCTACATGGACGCGGAGAACGGCTGGTACTACGGCGACGTGGTGGGCTACTACAACAACCCGCGCCTGCGCGCCACGCTCAATGCCGACTGGACCTACAAGCAGGTGACCACCAGCATGTTCGTCAACTACGTCGGCGGCACCAAGTGGGCCACCGACCAGATCGACGAAGAGAGCAACAACAAGGAAACCTGCACCGGCGGCTACCTGGCCCTGCAGGAGAGCAAGTGCGATGGTGCACCGTCGTGGTGGACCGCCAACATGAGCGTCACCTGGCGCCCGGATGATGCCTGGAACCTGAGCTTCACCGTCAAGAACCTGTTCAACCGCCTGCCGTTCTACGACCCGAACAGCTTCCTGGGTGACTCCAGTGACTACGCAACCATCTTCGGCCGTGGTTACAGTGTGACCATCGGCTACCGGTTCAAGTAATTCCGTTTGCGTGACCTGGCGTGCCGGCTGTGGCCGGCACGCTGCCAAGAGGAGAGATGTCTGCCATGAAGCGTAGGGAATTCATCGCGGCCAGCGCCGCTGTCGCCGCCAGCAGCCTGCTGCCGCAGAGCCCGGCCTGGGCACGCGGGCGCAAGGTGCGCCTGGCCATGATCGGCACCGGCATGCGCGGGCTGGTGCTGCTGAAGGAGCTGGTGCGCCGCGACGACGTCGAAGTGGTTGCCCTCTGCGATATCGAGCCGATCATGCTCGGCCGTGCCACAGAGATGGTGGCCAAGGCGGGCAAGCCGGCGCCGAAGACCTATGGCCAGGACCGCGACACCAACGCGTGGAAGCGACTGCTGGAACAGAAGGGCATCGATGGCGTGATCATCGCCACGCCGTGGGAATACCACGCACCGATGGCGATAGCCGCGATGCAGGCCGGCGTGGCCGTCGGCTGCGAAGTGGTGGCCGGCATCACCCTGCAGGACCACTGGAACGTGCTGAAGACCCAGTTGAGCACCGGCACCCCGTACATGCTGCTGGAGAACGTCTGCTACCGCCGCGACGTGATGGCGGCGTTGCAGATGGTGCGCCAGGGCCTGTTCGGCGAGCTGGTGCATCTGCAGGCCGGCTACCAGCACGACCTGCGCGGCGTGAAGTTCAATTCCGGTGACCCGAACCAGCCCTACGACAGCGGCGTGGAATTCGGGCCCAAGGGCTGGAGCGAAGCACGCTGGCGCACCGAGCATTCGGTGCAGCGCAACGGTGAGCTGTATCCCAGCCATGGCATCGGCCCGTGCGCGATGTACACCGGCATCAACCGTGGCAACCGCTTCACCCACATCAACGCTTTTGCGGCCAAGGCGCGCGGCCTGCACGAATACACCGTGGCCAAGAGTGGCGGCACCACCCACCCCAGCACCCAGGTGAAGTTCAAGCTGGGCGATATCGTGACCACCACGCTGGCCTGCGAGAACGGCGAAACCATCCTGCTGCAGCACGACACCTCGCTGCCGCGCCCGTACTCGATGGGCTTCCGCGTGCAGGGCACCAAGGGCCTGTGGATGGACGTGAACCATTCGATCCACATCGAAGGCCGCAGCCCGCCGCACCAGTGGGAAGAGTTCAAGAAGTACCAGGACCAGTACGAGCACCCGCTGTGGAAGCAGAATGCCGACACCGCTGCCAGCGCCGGCCACGGCGGCATGGACTGGTTCGTCATCCATGCCTTTGTTGAAGCGCTGAAGGCCAAGGCACCGATGCCGATCGACATCTACGATGCGGTGACCTGGAGTGCGATCACGCCGCTGAGCGAGCAGTCGATCGCCAACGGTTTCCAGACGCTGGAGTTCCCCGACTTTACTGCTGGTGCGTGGAAGACGCGCAAGCCGATATTTGCGTTTGACGGCAAGTACTGAGGTTCATCCCTTCCATGCGGTGACTGAAATGCCGGGCGATGCCCGGCGTTTCTGTTTGCATTGGTGCATTGGCATCCATAGAGCCGAAACCACGCTTGGCTGTCTTTCCACCCGCGATTGACCGCGACAGCTTCCGCCAGTGCGGTGATTACTGGCTGGACAAGCGCAATGTCTACTTCGAATACGGGACGTCGCTGAAAGCCTTGGCCGAAGCCAACTGCGCCACCTTCGGCAGTATGGGCGGCTACGGTGCCGACGATCACGGCGGCTGGCACTGCGGCCGACGCATGAAGCACTGCCTGCGCGGCGATCTGCTGCAGACAATCCCGCAGGATCCGCTGTACGCCGTTGACGACAGCAGCGTCTATTGCGACGGGAAGCCTCTGCCCGGCGTGGATCACGCGCGCTGGCGGCTGCTGGATGGACACTTCTCGGGCGATGGCAGCCGCGTCTACTACTTGGAACGGAAGCTGCCGCGCGTGGATGTGGCGTCGTGGCGTCTGTTGCAGGGGAGCTGGCCGCGGGACCATAAACACCTGTTCCATATGTTCATGATCGAGACCGACCCGATGCTGCGTGCACAGCATGGTTTCACGGATGATGAGGGTTGACGCGCGAAGCGGTTACCGTGACACCTTGATCTGCGTCAGCCGTCCCCCGGACGCCCTGGCATGCGGTACGCGGAACATTGCACCAGGTTGCACGAGTTCGGCCTGCTGCATCATCTTGGGCCACCACTCCAGAAGCCGCGCTGCGCGCTCGTAGTGGTTGAAGGTGCTCCAGCCCTTGGCCAGAACGAATACGGTCAGGCCGAGACGTGCGATCGCCTCGCGCTCTGCGGGCTTGCGATGATGATGATCCTGGGTAACGTGTACGCGGATGCCACGCTGGGTGGCCGCGTCGAAGAGCTCCAGGTCAGTAGTACCGGGCATCACGAACTCCCTCACGTGGAAGACTTCGTGTTCGTCCGTTCCTGCAATGGCGTCGATGGCCCGGGCCATCGCGGGCGGAAGATTCTCATCGATCTGCGCCTTCAAGGCGCGGCTCGATTCTCGAACTGCAGTGCTTTCTTCACTGCAGTCAGAGGTAGGTCATACAGCCTGGCCACGCGACGCTCGTCGCCACCTTCGGCGCGCAGCGCCTCGACAATGGCGATGGTAGGAACGCCCGATTCGGCAAGGATGGGCTGACCAAAACTGCGCTGTGGATCAAATACCACCGCACGGGAGCCCTTCAGTGGGAACCATCGTTCGGCTCGATCATCGATGCCCAGTTCGATGCCGTCACGCAGCGAAGGTGCGATGACCTTGCGCATCACGTCCTGGCGCTTCACCACATCCACCAGTGCGGCATCGCCGCTGTCGCCCACGAGCTCCATGAAAATGCGGCGCCCATCGGTCTTGAAGCTCGTGCTGGTGAAGGGGTACTCCTTACCGAGCCGCTCGTTCAGCTCGACAATGGTTCGCCGCACCAGGTTGAGGGGCACGCCACATGCGACGAATGTGCGGACGAAGCGCAGCTCGATCAGATCGCGAAAGCCAATGCCGTCGATCTCTGAATCAGCCCATTGCGACTTCCACAGGGGAGGGTGGGCTTCCGGCTTCCCGTGCTTCCGGCCATGGTAGCCCTTCAGCCACCGGCGCAGTTCCGACGAGCTGCCGCCAATGAAGCGCGCGGCATCGGCGTAGGAATAGAGACCGACGCCGAGGCTGTCCTGTGCTGGCAAGGCGATACCCATGGCGCCGAGTCTACTCAATCGGAATGGAGCTGGAGTACAGAGTCACATTCTGCGCCCTGCGAGGCTCATAAACTGAGAACGGAGACATGCGCGGGCGAATCTGCCAGGTGAGTGGCAGGCCGAAGCCGACAGAAAAATGGCGCGCCCGGAGGGATTCCAATATGCCTGCAAAACCATTGCTATCAAAGGAGAGGTGGATCCATTGCAGGCTAGATTACCGCCATAGTTACCGCCATACGTCACGCCCTACGTACAAGGATTCAGCGTCACCGCGCCTTTGGCGGCGCTGCGAACTCCTGGATCAGCAGCGCAAGGAAGCGGCACATAGCGCTTAGCGACCATAGCAGCGTGATGCATATCGTCGCCAGCAGCAGAAGCGCGAGAAGCGTGAAGATCAGGTATCCCATACGCAGCGATCTACCAGAGTGGGAGGGGGTGCGGCCGCGCTGGGTCGGGAGGACACGTTGCGATAGCACTAATTTCATGTGACTAGATTAGCGGAGTCGGCCTTGATCTATCGCTAAGCCAGCCGCCAAGGCCATCGGGTCAGAATCACCTTCGCAGGAAGTCGTCTGAAGGAAGCGCCGAACTCACGGCGAGTTGGGATCTTCAGTTCCTACCCGACGCGACACACCTAAGTCTGCATCGGGCTTTGGAACGCCCGGAGCCAAGATCACGGCACGCTCAATCCGAGCTTGCTCGATGCGAATGGAATGGCTGCCATGGTCGCTTCCCGTGGTCGCGGTAACAATGAGAGCAGCAAGAGAAATTATAAGAGCCAGCACTGAGAGTCCGCGTGTCCAATTGAACCTTCTATGCTCTAGCTCCAATGCTGAGAGGATGGCAGCCAGGTAAGGGAAATCAACCGCATGGCGGAGATTTCCAACTTTAATTGCAAAAAGGTGCGCCTCAGCGACATTGGGTTTTGACCTAATTATGTACTTTCGATCCAGGTGACGGAGGTAACCAAAAAGGAGGTGCCTGTCTACCTTAAGTGCATCAGCCACTAGGCTGACGTCAATCTCAATGAATATCTCCGCCAACTGATCTAGCGCCTTCTTATGGATATAACTATCGTAATAAAGATCATAGATAGATCTAAGTACGACCTGCTCTGGCGGAATCTTCTTCATATCGATTACTTGATGGACGGGAGTTCCGAATTTTCGCGGCTTGACCAACTAAGTCAAGCCTAATTTTTAGCTTCGATATATTAAGTCGCTATTGCGGGCGGGGCTGCAGACGCAGGCATGATATGCACTAGCGATGCGACTCTATGCGCACCGCCTAGACAAGCTCGGCGGTGCGGTAGGGCGTGCTTAGATGAGCGCCGGCAGCGGCAACGATGGCGAGCCTAGAGCGCTCCCGGCGCGCGCACTTGTCTCCCCGCCACACCTGCGCACTTCGTGGGATGCTTTTTCTGCACCACCTGCACATGGGCCAGTAACAGACCCAGCAAGGCTTGCGGGGGCACGGAGGGGTCACCCCGATCCCTGCGAATCCCTGCACCCAGGCAGGGGATCGAGGGGGCGCTGAACGGCCAGAGGGACGCAATACGCGCAGTCGCAACGGAATGGAGAAATGAGGGCATCCGATAGCGTCCAAGAAGAAAACACCACTAATTGCAGCGTTTCAGGAAAGCTATGAACTGAGGTTGTGGAACACTTTTTTGGTTACAGCCCCTGCACAGGCACTGTTGGCCCTCTCCGACCGCCACTTCTCTTGTCTACCAGCGGTCTCGCCGATTTACCTGCTGTCTTGCCGCCTGCCATTTCCTGCCTGAGATTTCTGACTGACGGTCTTTGTTGGTTACATTGGTACGCTGGTTACACCGCGTCACATTTCCATGTATATCAATGATTTGCCGTTGATCTGCGTGCGTACCAGCCGTTGGGACGACTGGTTACACTGGTTACAGTCGGGACGCAGATAGGCGCACCGCCGCCTGACTGTCTGCAGGACGGCGCCCTCCAGCTATCGCAACGATGGCTGATTACGTAACTGGCCTAAAGCCGCCTGACGCGTCGACCCGAAGTCGGGCAGTCCGGCTCGGTCAACCTCAGTTACGCGTTCCACGGAACGACATGCTCCATCTCAGCGAGGGGCAACTCACGGCGGGCCTGCTTGCGCCTGCCCAGCCTCTCAGCGACGCCGAATGTCAGCTGCGTGGATGGCTCCTCAACATGTGCAGGCAGTCGGTCATAGCGCGGAGGGCGGTGTCGGCCACTGCTGGCGCTGTTCTTCAGAACGGCCCTAGGCCGATCCAATCACCGCGAAGTATGCCCGCGTTACAAAGGCCAAATCGTGCCATCTGGATATACACAATAATTATAAAAAACGAGAAGGCACTTGCTGGGTGGAGCATCCAAATTGGATGCGTACTAACATTCTACTAATTTAATTTAAAGATGGCCTTGTTGCATTCGGGGTCGTTTTGGATATTATGCGCTGGCCGAGGACCCCCCCCGGCCACTTATAAACTCTAAGAGGTAAATAATGAGCAATTTCTCTACGCAAATTCGCGATTTCGCAGATGATGCCATTGAAAGCATTAATTCTGTATTGGGCCTTGAGCCTCGAAGTGATTTCGTCAAGGAGCATACCGGATTCCCGTCAATGGACGAGCTACTTGCGTCGGCGGGTGTTGATGCGAGTCAGAATCAAGCTCTAGCCGAATTCTGCAACTCCGCAGATGCGGATACTTTGATTCAAAAAGTATCTAAATTTGAATCCTGGCAAGATTTCCTTGGCTCGGCGCTTCAAGACGCATTGGAACATAGCGGCCTGAGCAAAAAGGGCTTCTAGCCTGCGACATAATCAGTTCGAAAGATGCATCGAGCTTTAGCAGATACGCGGCCGCGACTGCACGGGCCGATGGGCCGCCGACTCGTCGGCCACGTCGGCCACGTCGGCGATCCACCACCAGCCATCCGCGCGAGCCTGGCGGCACGCGCCCCAATGCTGAGCGACGCAGGGTGTGCTCGGCTCGTTGCTTCCTTGGTACTCCCATTGGGAGCCGTAGCAGACCGATTGGTCACCAACGGTCAGCAGCTTGTCGTCAGGAGGCACTGCCTAGGTCAAACGGGGCGAAGGTAATGACCTCCTCGCCGATCCATTCGTTAGCCATGGCCATCCGCGATTGCAGGGGTGCCAGTTCCATCGACGCCCACACGCTGGCCGCATCCCGAATCGAGCCGAATCCACCCGCATTCTGAGGCACGATGCCCAGCAGCTGCGGGGGGATGCGCAGCGCAGCAAGAATGTCATCGCGGGTCACGCGCTTGATACCGGTGAACTCATCCTTGGCCGCCACTTCGCTGATCGGGATCAGCTGCAAGCCATCCTTCTTGCCGTTGGGCGAATGCACGAACAGGTTGCGGAAATTGCCCGGCCCACGCGAGTCCCGCAGCGCTTCACGCAAAGCGTCCACGTCCATGCCCTCCGGCTGCGGATCGGTCATGTAGAGGATGAACCCCGCGTGCGAGCCGTTGGTGTAGTACCTGCGGCGGAACAACGTGGCCGATTCGTTGAGCAGCGCCGACTGAACCACGGCCAGCCACTCCGGCAACCCGTAGATTTCCTGATCAGTATCGGCCTCGCGCAGCTGGTGCACAGAG
>NZ_JCAFUK010000007.1:0-214745 GCF_059371235.1 Stenotrophomonas sp. YJH_SMC_29
CACGCCTTCGCGTCTTCGGCGTCCTGCTCGAACCGCGCCGAGTGAAAAGAGGGGCGCCGCAAGGTCCGGCGCGTCGCCACGCGCCCGTTGCCAACCGCGCCCGCGGCTTTACGCCACCGGCAAGCCGCGTTCGACCAGCCACTCCTTCGCGTCTTCGGCGTCCTGTTCGAACCGCGCCGAGTGAAAAGAGGGGCGCCGCAAGGTCCGGCGCGTCGCCACGCGCCCGTTGCCAACCGCGCCCGCGGCTTTGCGCCACCGGCAAGCCGCGTTCGACCAGCCACGCCTTCGCGTCTTCGGCGTCCTGCTCGAACCGCGCCGAGTGAAAAGAGGGGCGCCGCGAGGTCCGACGCGTCGCCACGCGCCCGTGGCCAACCGCGCCTGCGGCTTTACGCCACCGGCAAGCCGCGTTCGACCAGCCACGCCTTCGCGTCTTCGGCGTCCTGTTCGAACCACGCTTTCGTAGACCCCAGCCGGTACGTATACCCCCAGGCATCCATGTCGGCCATCAGCCGCTGGCTGCCGACGCCGGGCAGCTGCCCGGCCAGTACGATCTGCAGGTAGCAGGTGGCGTCTTCCTCGGCCACCGAGTCGGTGGCATCGGTATGCACCTGCGCCCGCCGCTCCGGCGGCAGCACGATCAGGTGGCAGGCCTCGTGCAGCATCGAGTGCACGGGCGTGTCGTCGCGCACGTACACGTTGCTGGCGATGATGCCGGCCTCGGGTTCGCCCCAGTAGCTGCCGGGAATCGGCTCGCCGTCGGCCACGTGGTGCAGCCGCAGGCCATGCGCGGCGAGCAGGCACTGCGCATCGGCGAAGGCGATGTCGCCCACGCAGGTGATGTCCACGGCGGTTGTCGTATCGGTCATGCGGGTCGGGCAGCCCCGCCCATGCAGGCACGGGCGGGGCAGGGGATCAGGGTTTGTCCGGGCCTTCCGGCAGCGCCACGGAGATGTCCAGCACATCGTGCTGGCCATCCTTCACCAGGTCGACCTTCACGGCATCGACGTCGATGTTCACGTACTTCTTGATCACTTCCAGCAGCTCGCGCTGCAGCAGCGGCAGGTAGTCCGGGCCACCACGGTGGCTGCGTTCCTGCGCGATGATGATCTGCAGGCGGTTCTTGGCGGTTTCGGCGGTGGTCTTCTTCGCTTTGAGGAAATCAAACAGGCCCATGCTTACCCTCCGAACAGCTTGCTGAAGAAGCCCTTCTTCTCGACGTTGGTGAAGCGCATCGGGCGTTCTTCGCCGAGGATGCGCGCGACGGCGTCTTCATAGGCCTGGCCGGCAGCGGATTCGACATCCAGGATGACCGGCTCGCCCTTGTTGGAAGCGTTGAGCACGTCGCCCGATTCGGGGATCACGCCGATCGCCTTCAGGCCGAGCACTTCCTCGACGTCGGCGATGCTCAGCATCTCGCCGCTTTCCACGCGCACCGGGGTGTAGCGGGTCAGCAGCAGGAAGGCCGGCACGTCCTGGCCGGATTCGGCCTTGTGGGTCTTCGAATCGAGCAGGCCGATGATGCGGTCGGAGTCGCGCACCGACGACACTTCCGGGTTCACCACCACAACCGCGCGGTCGGCGAAGTACATCGCCAGGAAGGCGCCCTTCTCGATGCCGGCCGGCGAGTCGCAGATGATGTAGTCGAAGCCATCGGCGGCCAGGTCCTTCAGCACCTTGCCCACGCCTTCCTGGGTCAGTGCGTCCTTGTCGCGGGTCTGCGAGGCGGCCAGCACGTACAGGTTGTCGAAGCGCTTGTCCTTGATCAGGGCCTGCTTGAGGGTCGCTTCGCCGTGCACGACGTTGACGAAGTCGTACACCACGCGGCGTTCGCAGCCCATGATCAGGTCGAGGTTGCGCAGGCCGACGTCGAAGTCGATCACGGCCACCTTCTTGCCGCGCCGCGCCAGGCCGCAGGCCAGGCTCGCGCTGGAAGTGGTCTTGCCGACGCCGCCCTTGCCGGAGGTGACTACGATGATTTCAGCCAAAGGACTTCTCCTGATGATTCTGTTTGGGTGCTGCGTCAGTCCAGCGCAGCGATCTTGATCTGGTCCTGTTCCAGCCACACCTGCACGGCCTTGCCGCGCAGGTTGTCCGGGACATCGTCCAGTACCTTGTAATGGCCTGCAATGGCGACCAGTTCCGCATGGAAATCACGGCAGAAAATACGTGCCGCGGTGTTGCCCTGGGCCCCTGCCAGCGCGCGGCCGCGCAGGGTCCCGTAGATATGGATGCTGCCGTCGGCGATGACCTCGGCGCCGGCGCCGACGGTGGCCATCACGGTCAGGTCGCAGTTTTCCGCGTACAGCTGCTGGCCCGAACGCACGTTGCCCAGCTGCATGCGGCCCGGCTGCGGCGCGGCGGCGTCGGCCACCTTGGCCACCGGCGCTGCCGGGGCCGGTTTCGGCTCGGCACGGGCTGCCCGGCGCGGTTCCGGTGCGGGCGGCGGCGGGGCCTGCTCGGCCTCGGCACGCTCGTACTGCGCGCGGAACTTGGCGAGCAACGGCAGGCCGAGCTGCTGCGAGAGCAGGTCGATCGCGCTGGTGCCATAGGCCAGCGCCACCGGCAGCACGCCGGCGCTGCGCAGGCCGTCGACCAGCGCCTGCGCGGTGGCCACGTCCGGCACCTGGCTCAGGCCGCCGAAGTCGAGGATCACTGCGGCGCGGCCGAACAGCTTCGGGGCGCGGGTCACGCGCTCGCGCATTTCCTGCACGAGGCGCTCGACGTCAAGGGTACGGATGCGCAGGTTGGCGATGCCCACCTGGCCGATCTTCAGTTCGCCGGCCTGTTCGTAATCGAAATTCACCGCCACGCTCAGGTCCCCGTCGGCCGCTGTGCCTGCGCCGGCAGTTGCCGGGCGCGTGTCCATGCCACATCCGGCAGCTTGCCGCCGTAGGTCTCCTTGACCCAGGGGTAGCTGCACAGTTCCTTGGCCAGCATGCTGGCGCGCACATCGACCTGCGGCATGGTGTTCTGGCCCAGCTCGCGGAAGCCGAAGCTGCCGTGGAAGAGCAGGGCGGCATCGGCGCCATGGTCGAGGAAGACTTCGCAGGTCATCTGCGGGTAGCGCAGCTCGGCGAAGCTCTGCGCGTCGGCGTAGAACGCACGGCCGACACCACCGCCACGGCGGCGGCTGGCGACCACGATGCGGTCGATGTAGAAGAACGGGGTGTCCAGCTGCTGCTTGAACCAGGCGAAATTGCTGCTGTCGTGCTGGCTGTCGCTGCCGAAGCCGATCAGGAAGCCGGCCAGGTTGCCGTCGCGCTCGGCGACGCGGAAATACTCAGCGGTCTCATAGAACAGGCGCAGGCGTGCCGCATCCAGGGGAAGGATGGCCAGGCCAGCGTTGTTGTTCAAAGCCAGGACGGAATCGAGCTCGTGCTCGCGCACGTCGCGGATGACAATCGACATTGTGACTCCGTGGGGTAACGCGGTTGGTCCATCAAGGGACCCTGCGCACGATTATTGCATGCCCGGGGTGGGCTGCGGCATGAACAGGCGACCGGGCAGGCATGACTTCCGTGGGAGTGCGCGAGGCAGCCCGGGCCCGTAGAGTGCTGGCATGTTGGGAGTCCTCAGCCATACCCGCGTCCTCCGTCTGGCCGGCCTGTTCACCTGGGTCATGGTCGGCCTGCCGCTGGCCTACTCGCAGTTCGAGAACCTGCACAGCCGCAGCGACATGGGCGGCTGGGCGATCCTGCTGTTCGTCGCCTACCTGTCTTTCGGCACCGCCTATTACTGGCTCACCCGCATCCTGCGCAGCGACAGCCATACCAGCTGGCTGGACCGTGGCCTGCTGCTGCTGCTGACGATCTCGGCGCTGGGGGTCAGCTTCCTCAGCGGCTCGGGCCTGGGCAGCATCCTGATGATGGTGGCCGCCGGGGTCATCCCGTGGATGCTGTCGGTGCGGTTGGGAGTGCTGTGGCTGCTGGTCAGCCAGCTGGCGGTCGCGCCGGTCTACTACATGCTGCTGCGCTTCCCGCTGTTCGAAGCAGTGATGCAGTCGCTGCTGTATGGCGGCTTTTCGATGTTCATCTTCGTGACCAGCCTGGTCGCGCGACAGCAGACCGAGGCCCGCGACGAGCAGCGCCGGCTCAATTCGGAGCTGCGCGCCACCCGGGCCCTGCTGGCCGAGAGTGCGCGGGTCAACGAGCGCACCCGCATTTCGCGCGAGCTGCATGACCTGCTCGGCCACCAGCTGACCGCGCTGACCCTGAACCTGGAAGTGGCCGGCCACCTGGCCGAGGGCCAGGCGCTGGACCACGTCAAGCGCTCGCATGCACTGGCCAAGCTGCTGCTGGGCAACGTGCGCGAGGTGGTCAGCCAGCTGCGCGAGACCGGCGCCATCGACCTGGCTGCGGCGCTGCGCCCGCTGACCGAGAACGTGCCCTCGCTGGACATCCAGCTGGACATCGAGGACCCGCTGAACGTGGAGGACCCGCAGCGGGCCCACGTGCTGCTGCGCTGCACCCAGGAGATCATCACCAACGCGGTGCGCCATGCCAGTGCCCGCCACCTGTGGATCAAGGTGTACCGTGAAGCCCCCGACCGGGTGGTGGTGGAGGCCCGCGACGACGGCGTCGGCGCGGATATGGTCAACGTGGGCAATGGCTTGCGCGGCATGCGCGAGCGCCTGCAACAATGTGGCGGCCAGCTGCAGATCGAGACCCGCCCCGGTGAAGGCTTCCGGCTGCGGGCGACGGTGCCGGCAACGGTGCTGGTGGCCGCCCTTACCAAGGTTCCTGAAGGAGTGCGTTGATGATTCGCGTCTGCCTGGTCGACGACCAAACCCTGGTGCGGCAGGGAATCCGCTCCCTGCTGGCGCTCGACGACGGCATCGAGGTGGTGGCCGAGGCCGGCGACGGCCGGCAGGCGGTCGAGCTGATACCGCAGGTGCGCCCCGACGTGGTGCTCATGGACATGCGCATGCCGGTGATGTCGGGCCTGGAGGCCCTGCAGGTGCTGTCGCGGCAGGAACAGCTGCCGCCGACCATCATCCTCACCACGTTCGACGATGACCAGCTGGTGCTGGCCGGGCTCAAGGCCGGTGCCAAGGGCTACCTGCTCAAGGATGTCACCCTGGCGCAGCTGGTCGGTGCCATCCGCACCGTGGCCGATGGCGGTTCGCTGGTGCAGCCGGCGGTGACCCAGCGGCTGCTCTCCGGCCTGGAGCACATGCGCAACGAGTTCGTCAGCCTGGACCGCCCGGACCCGCTGACCGACCGTGAGACCGAGATCCTGCGGCTGATGGCCAGTGGCTTCTCCAACAAGGAGATCGCCAACTCGCTGGGCGTGGCCGAGGGCACCATCAAGAACCACGTCTCCAACATCCTCTCCAAGCTGGGCGTGCGCGACCGAACGCGGGCCGTACTGAAGGCGTTTGAACTCCAGTTGGTCTAGGAAAAATCCTTTTGGTACAAGGGCTTGGGTGGCGCCCGGGGGTTCCCGCCAAGGTTGCCCCCTACTTGCCGGGCAGCGGTATGCGTTACCCTTCGAATTCTTTGTCCATACAAATACGCAGCCGGCACGGAAACCGGTGCGCCAATCCCGATAAACAATGCCCGCGAAGCCTGCTAGGATTGGCGCTTCGCTTCAATCAACCCGGCCGTGGGATCGGCCCCGGAGACTCTCTGAATGACCCGTATTATCGAGTTCCTGATCGCCTTGGGGATCGTGGCTGGCCTGTTCGTCATCATTGGCGTATGTCTGCCGGGCGAGCGTCACATCACCGAAAGCATCGAGACCAACCGCAAGATGACGATCGTGTACGACACGGTCAGCAGCCTGCGCCGCTTCAAGGACTGGAACCCGCTGGTACTGCGCGATCCCGCCGTTGAACTGAAGCTGTCCGGCCCGGCGTCCGGTACCGGTGCCACCCTCGACTTCAACTCCAAGGACCTGGGTACCGGTTCCTGGAAGATCACCGAAGCCGAAGAGAACAAGCGTGTTGTGATCGCCATCGAAGACGCCACCAAGGGTCACGACAAGGTCACCACCTTCAACCTGGAGCCGACCGGCAAGGGTGGTCGCAACGTCAAGATCACCCAGGACTACTCGGTGAAGTACGGCTTCGACCTGTTCGGCCGTTACGCCGGCCTGTATGTCAGCCGCCAGATCGGCGATGACATCAAGCTGGGCCTGTCGCGCATCGCCAACATGCTCGCCAGCGTTCCGAACGTCGACTACCGCACCCCGGAAGCCCCGCTGACCGACCTGGCCATCGTGGAAGTGCCGGCCGAGAACCTGCTGGTGGTCAACGCTGGTAACGTGGATCGCGGCCAGGATTCCATCACCAAGTCGATCAAGGACAACCAGGAGTGGATCAAGCGCGTGATGGAGGCCAATGGCCTTGAAGCCGCCGGTCCGTTCCGCATCATCACCACCGACTTCGGCCAGGAGAAGTACGCCTTCGACATCGCCCAGCCGGTGAAGAAGAAGGGTGCTGAAGGTGCTGCAGCCGACGAGCTGACCGTCAAGATCGACGGCGGCGCACCGGTCAAGTACGTGCACGTTGCTCCGCACCGTTCGGCGCATGCGGCCTACACCGGCCACATGGCAGGCCTGGACGTTGCCCGCAACGGCCTGCGTGCCTGGGCCGTGACTTCGGGCAACGAAGTCATCGACCGCCCGTACGAAACCTGGAAGGACGGCATCGACAAGTCGTTCACCCCGGAAGGTACCTACGACATCTACTGGGCCGTCAAGTAAGCCTCGGCTGTCCCATGTAGTGTTGGACACGAAAACGCGCCGCTGACTGCGGCGCGTTTTTTTTTATTCCGCACCCGGTGAGGGGTGCTGCGCAAGGAGCCTTCATGTTCAACCTTGAACGTCGCGCGCGTAAGCCGTCCCTGCTGGCCTGCGTGGGTGCGCTGCTGGCCGCTGCCTCGATCGGCCTGTCTGCCTACGCATCGCACGGCGTAGCCGACCCGCTGGCGCAGCAGCACCTGAACCTGGCAGCGCTGTATGCGTTCGCGCATGGCGCGGTGCTGGTGGCGCTGGGGCCGCGCGCGCACGGAGCGATCGCGCACCTGGCGCTGTACGTGCTGCTGCTGGGCGTGCTGCTGTTTTCCGGCAGTCTGGTGGGCGGGGCGTTGTGGCAGTGGCCGACGCGGATGGCGCCGATCGGCGGCACCAGCATGATGGCCGGCTGGGTGTTGCTGGCGATCAATGCGTTGAGGCGGTGAGGGCAATCCGGGGTGCAGCCGAGCATGGCCCGGCATTACATGGGGGCGTTGCGCGGCAGCGGCTGTAGAGCCGAGCCATGCTCGGCTTCGAGCGAAGCGGCCCGCTTCTGTCTCTGCTCTCTCGTTCCATTCCGCGTGCGGGCGCCACGCCGGGCTCAGCCGTTGGCCGGTCTCCAGCACCAGTGCCAGGGTTCGTAGACGATGCCGTGCGGGTTGTCGCGTGGGTAGCTCAGATGGAAGCCATGCCCGCCGGCATGCACCTGCAGCCAGGCGAACGCGTCGGTGGCTTCAAATGATTCTTCGGCCGGTGCATCGCCCGGTGTGCCGATGTCCAGTGCGTGGCCGCTGTGGTGTTCGCTGAACCCCGGTGCGGCATTGACCTTCAGGATCTCCGCCACGCTCAGCCCGCGTGCCAGCTTCCGCTCGAAGATGCCCAACTGGTAGGCATGGCTGCGGAAGCCGGAGATTGCGTCGAGCGCGATGCCCTCCCGTGCCGCGTGCAGGCGCATCCGCCGCCATCCCTGCGCGGCGCCGCGGCGCAGCCACAGCGGGCGGCCGAACCGGTCACGGCCGGCGAAGTGCAGCAGGCACGGTTCGGGCTCCAATGGCAGGCCGCTGTCGTCGGCATAGCGCTGGGCATCCAGGCCCAGCTGCTGCAGGCGCTGCTGCAGGCCCGCCAGTGGCAACCACTGATCCTGCAGCGCAGCGCCGAAGGGCCGCGCCGCCGCTGCATCGAGCAGCGCCAGAGCCTCCTCGACCCCGGGTTCGCGCGGCAGGCGCGGCACCAGCGAATGCACGCCATGCGTCGTCACCGCCGCCAGGAAGCGGCCATCGCGCTTGCGCCGCAGCACCCACTGTGCCTGCGACAGCAGCCGGGCATCCAGGGTGCTGCATGCGCGCAGCAGGTGGGAGGGCCACAGCTCGATGGCCTCGGTATTGATCAGCAGGGGCGCGCGTCGTTGCATCGCCGCAGCTTACTGCCGCGGCGCCGGTGCGGCCACCTTGCGCAGTGCGTCCAGCAGTACCTGCGGCCGGTCCAGGCTGAGCAGCAGCGCGCTGCCGTCGCGTACCGGCAGCACCAGAACGCGGCTGCGGTCGGTGACCAGGGCAAAGCCCTTGCCGCCGCCCTGCAGGCGGAAGTGCCCGGAGTAGAAGCCCGGCATCGCATAGCCGTTGGTCTTGAAGCGGATGCCATAGCGGCGGTCGCGGGCAAGATCGACCACCTCGGCCTGGTCCAGCCGCAACTGCGTCACCGGAATACGGCGGCGGTACATCGTCGAGCGCACGTCCAGCACGTCGTCGGCCAGTTCCACCCGGCGGCGGAAGAACGCCGCGCCCAGCCCGACGCCGAGCGCTGCAATGACCAGCAGGCTCCAGGCGGCGCTGCCGCCCATCCGGAACCAGGGCGGCGACAGCGTCACTTCAATCCAGGGTGCCGTCGCCGGTGCCTTGTACAGCTGCGCATACAGGCAGGCCACGAAGGCGGCGAGCAGGGGCAGCACGATCCACAGCACGCGCAACGGCGAGCTTTCGGCCACCTCGTACTGCTTCGGATCGCTGGCAGTCATGGTTCAGGCCTGCTTCTTGAACACCAGCATCGCCGGGCGCATCGGTGCCGGGATGATGATGTTGACCAGTTCCCAGCCCAGCTGGCCCTGGCGGGTCAGCTCGGCCTGGACGTCCTCGGCCTTGAGGACGCCCATCATGGATGTCTTGACCTCGATGGTCTGGTAGCTCCAGCGCGTGCTCATTCCTTGTCCTCCGGCGATGGCGTGGGTTTTGGCAGGCGTCCTGCCTTGCGCAGGGCGTCGCGCAGCACGTATTCGATCTGCGCGTTGAGGCTGCGCAGCTCGTCGTCAGCCCAGCGCTGCGCGGCGGCCAGGACCTCGGCGTTGATGCGCAGCGGATAGGCTTTCTTCTCACTCATGAAAACTCCTGGCGGGGCGGTGGGGCGCCCCGTTGCGAGGGTGGTTCAGTACAGCGAACCGGCGTTGACGATCGGTTGGGTGCCGCGGTCCGAGCACAGCACGGTCAGCAGGTTGCTGACCATGTGCGCCTTGCGTTCCTCGTCCAGCTCAACCACGCCGTTCTTCTGCAGTTCGGCCAGGGCCATTTCGACCATGCCCACCGCACCGGCCACGATGCGCGTGCGCGCGGCGATCACCGCGTTGGCCTGTTGCCGCTGCAGCATCGCCTGGGCGATTTCGGCGGCGTAGGCCAGGTGGCTGATGCGCGCATCGATCACCTGCACGCCCGCGTCGGCCAGGCGCTCGGCCAGTTCGTTCTTCAGGTGCTGGGAGATCTCGCTGGCGTGGCTGCGCAGTGCCAGCTGGCCGTCCTCGTGCTGGTCGTAGGGGTAACTGGTGGCCATCGCGCGCAACGCCGATTCGGACTGGATATGCACGAAGCTCTCGTAGTCGTCTACGTTGTAGACGGCCTCGGAGGCGTCGACCACCTGCCAGACGATCACCGCGGCGATCTCGATCGGGCTGCCATCGAGCTCGTTGACCTTCAGCTTGCCACTCTCGAAGTTGCGCACGCGCTGGCTGACCCGGCGCTTGGCATAGAAGGGGTTGTTCCAGCGCAGGCCGTTGTCCTTCACGGTGCCCACGTACTTGCCGAACAGGCTCAGCACCGCGGCCTGGTTGGGCTGGATGGTGTACAGGCCGGCCAGAATGAACACGCCCAGGACCCCCAGCAGCGCACCCAGCAGCATCAGCAGCAGGTTGGGCGAGCCGGTGCTGGCCTTGGCGGCCACGCCCAGTACGAACAGGGCAGCGCCGGCGAGGGCGACGAGCAGGGCACCGGCCAGCGTGCCGAGGCCGTTGAGGGAGGCAAGCGACTTCTCTTTCATGGCGGTACGTCCTTGAGGATTCGATTCAAGATATCAAAGTGATATCACATTTGGGCAACCGTTCGTCGGACGCCCTGCCCGGGGTGCCCGGCCAGCTAGAATGCCCCTCCGCCTTCACACCGTTGCTGGAACCGCCATGGCCAAGCTTGGAACTCCGTTGTCCCCCTCCGCCACCCGCGTGCTGCTGCTGGGCTCGGGCGAACTCGGCAAGGAGGTGGCCATCGAGCTGCAGCGGCTGGGCGTGGAGGTGATCGCCGCCGATCGCTATGCCGATGCCCCGGCCATGCAGGTCGCGCACCGTTCGCACGTGATCGACATGCTCGATGCCATGGCGCTGCGTGCGCTGATCGCCCAGGAGCAGCCGCACCTGGTGGTGCCGGAGATCGAGGCCATCCATACCGAGACCCTGGTCCAGCTGGAGCAGGAGCAGGGCCTGCGGGTGATCCCGACTGCGCGCGCCGCACGCCTGACCATGGATCGCGAAGGCATCCGCCGCCTGGCCGCCGAAACCCTGGGCCTGCCGACCTCGCCGTACCGCTTCGTCGATACCGAGGCCGAGTACCGTGCTGCCGTGGCCGCCATCGGCCTGCCGTGCGTGGTCAAGCCGGTCATGTCGTCCTCGGGCAAGGGCCAGAGCACCCTGCGCAGCGAAGCGGACATCGCCCCGGCGTGGGAGTACGCACAGACCGGTGGCCGCGCCGGCGCCGGCCGCTGCATCGTCGAGGGTTTCATCGACTTCGATTACGAGATCACCCTGCTGACCGTGCGCCATGCCGGTGGCACCTCGTTCTGCGCGCCGATCGGCCATCTGCAGAAGGACGGCGACTACCGCGAAAGCTGGCAGCCGCAGCCGATGTCGAGCGCGGCACTGGCGCGTGCCGAAGAGATTTCGCGCGCGATCACCGACGACCTCGGCGGCTGGGGCCTGTTCGGTGTCGAGCTGTTCGTGAAGGGTGATGAGGTGTGGTTCAGCGAAGTGTCGCCGCGCCCGCACGACACCGGCCTGGTGACGCTGGTATCGCAGGAGCTGAGCGAGTTCGCGCTGCACGCGCGCGCCATCCTTGGCCTGCCGGTTCCGGTGATCCGCCAGAGCGGCCCGTCGGCCTCGTGCGCGCTGTTGGCACACGGCGAGGGCGTGCCGTACTTCAACAACGTCGCCGCCGCACTGCAGGTGCCGGACACCGCCGTGCGCCTGTTCGGCAAGCCGAGCGTGCATGGCCACCGCCGCGTCGGCGTGACCCTGGCGCGCGCGGCAACCATCGACGAAGCACGCGCCATCGCGCGTGACGCCGCCGACGCCATCGGCGTCGAACTGCGCCCGTAAACCGAAAAAGGGGACGGAGGGGATTAAGTCGTTTGTGCCACAAACGACTTAATCCCCTCCGTCCCCTTTTTCCACCGTGCAGTCGACCAACAGTCGACTCTACCCAGTCGACGCTACCGCACGTCCACCCACACCAGGTGGTGGTCGCTGCCGTCGGCGATCTTCGCTTCCGGGCTCTCATTGGCCGGCCAGAAGATGCCGCTGCCCACGTACTCGAAACCGGTCGAGGGCAGCACGTAGTCCAGGCGCATCGTGCCGGACTTCGGGCCGAAATCGCCGGTGGCGTGGAACGGCGCGCCCTTGCGCTCGATGCCCTTGGCCGCATAGGCCAGGCTGGTCTGCTCGCCGCCGACGCTGCGCGGGGTGGGGTAGCGCAGCACGCGGGCGTTCTCGATCAGCTCGACGATCGCCTCATGGCGGCCATCGCCATCGGCCGGGTCATTGTTGAGGTCGCCGAGGATCACAAAGCGCGCATCCTGCGCCAGGCCGCCGCACTGGCCCTTGTCGTCGCACAGCCAGGGCTTGTCACCCTTGGACAGGTATTCCTGCCACAGGCGCAGTTCGTCATGGTTGCGCGCCGCGTTGCGCTTTTCCGGGCCATCGAACACCGGCGGGGTCGGGTGCGAAACCAGCGCGTGCACCACGCCGGCCGGGGTCTTCACCGGCACGTCCCAATGCGACTTCGACGACAGCCGCAGCTGCGACCACACATGATCGTTGTAGAAGCTCTGGCCGGTACGCGGGTCGACCGGGCGGATCGCACCGGGCATCGCGCTCCACTTCAGCAGCTGGAAGCTGCGCACCTTGGCTTCATCGATCGGATAGCGCGACAGTACCAGCATGCCGTACTGGCCCGGGTGCAGGCCGTAGCCCCACGCGTCATTGCCACGGCTGCGGCCTTCGCCGCCGACCACGCCGTTGTTGTCCAGGTCCAGGCCGCTGGGCACGCCGGTGTTGACCGGGGCCAGGTAGCGGTAGGCGAAATGCAGCGGCTTGCCGCCACCGGGCTGGGCCACTTCCAGGTAGCGCTTCTGGAACAGCTCGGCGGCGCGATGGGCATCGTCGAAGTCGAACTCGTTCAGCAGCACCAGGTCCGGGCGCACCTGCTGCAGCACCGCGGCGATCTTGCGCGCGTGCTCGCTCTCGCCTTCCAGCTCCTTGATCAGGCCGCCGGCGTCATCGGAGTACAGCGAGGTGTTGTAGGTGGCCAGGCGCAGCGCAGCGGACGGCTTTTCGGTCATCGCAGGGGACGTGGCGAAGGCAGGGGCCGTGGCGCCGCAGAGCAGGGCCAGGGCGAGGATCAGGGGATGGCGGCGGGTCATGTTCATGGGCCGTATTGTGCACCCGGCCCGGTGTCAGCGGTTTGTCAGCGCCCGTCCAGATCATTGTCGAAATCGTGCCAGCGGCGGCCGTCATACGCCTCCAGCGGATGGAAGCGGCGCTTGTAGTCCATCTTCTGGTGGCCGCGGATCCAGTAGCCCAGATACACGTGCGGCAGCCCCTCGCGGCGTGCCCATTCGATCTGCTGCAGGATCGCGAAGGTGCCCAGCCCGCGCGCGGCGTGGTCCGGGTCGAAGAAGGTGTAGACCGCCGACAGTCCGTGCTCGGTGACGTCGGTCACCGCCACCCCCAGCAGCTGGCTGGGCTGGCCGTCGTGGCCGGGCAGGCGCATCTCCATGAAGCGGGTGTGCGACCAGCTGCCGATCAGGAACTGCTCGAACTCGTGCGGGCCGTGGTCGTCCATGCCGCCGTTGGCGTGGCGGTGGGTGAGGTAGCGGTGATACAGCGCGAACAGGTCGTCGCGGGCGGTGGCGGCGGTGATCCGCACCTCCAGGTCGGCATTGCGGGCGGCGCAGCGGCGCTGGCTGCGGTCCGGAGCGAAGCGTGCCACCGGGATCCGCACTGCAACGCAGGCCTGGCAGTGCGCGCAGTGCGGCCGGTAGACCAGGTCGCCACTGCGGCGGAAGCCCCAGCTCAGTGCCAGTGGATAGAGCGCGCCGAGGCGGCGGTCGTTCGGGTCCAGCACCAGGTCGCGTGCCACCCGGTCCGACCAGTACCCGCAAGGGTGCTCGCCGGTCTGGAAAAGTCGCAGTTCGTCGTCTCTGTCGCCATGGATCGCCATGGACACAGCATAGCCCCAGCCCGTCGCAGTGGCGGCGACTGTCCGCCGGATGAACGGAACCGGCAGCGGCGTCAACCGATGTCGCGTCCGGGCGTTGTTGTCCCTCGAGGGTGAAGTGATCACCCCGACGCTGTTCCCATCCCCAGGAGTGACCTCATGATCCGTACCCCCCTGCTGCTGGCCCTGTTGCTGGGCACCTCTGCTTCCGGAATCGCGCTGGCCGCCGACACCCCGGCCACGCCGGCACCGCGCCCGGCCAAGCTGGACACCAACGGTGACGGCGTCATCGACCGCAGCGAGGCGGCCGCGAACCCGCGCCTGGCAGCGAAGTTCGACGAGCTGGACAAGAGCAAGGACGGCAAGCTCTCGCGCGACGAACTGCCGCGCTGGCAGCATGGCCGCTGCGGCCATGGCGGTGAGCGCTGGGCCACGCTGGACGTCAACAAGGATGGCCGCATCAGCCGCGAGGAAGCCAAGGCCGATCCGCGCCTGGCCGCGCGTTTTGACCAGCTTGATCTGAACAAGGATGGCTACCTGGACAAGGCCGACCGCGAGCTGCGCATGAAGCAGCATCGTGATGCCTGGTTCGCTGCCGCCGACACCAACAAGGACGGCCAGCTGAGCAAGGCCGAGTTCGATGCGGCCAAGGGCCCGATGCATGGTGGCCCGCGCCATGGCGGTCCGCGCGACGGTGCTGCACCGGCGCCGCAGCGCTGAGGGTCAATGCAGTGAATGACGACAACGCCGGCAGAGTGCCGGCGTTGTCCGTTATAGGTTTCCGCCGCGCATCAGCGCATACACCACCAGACCGATCACGAAGACGTTCGCCCCGATGATGCCGGTGCGCCCGTAGACGGATTCGTAATGCCAGTTGGTCCCGCTGCGGCCGCGCCGCGCCGAATCGCGCGTGATCATGGGGGCCATCAGGCGCTGCAGCGGCACCAGGCACTGGTAGTTCACCGTACCCAGGCCGATGACGAGAATGGCAAGTTGCAGCCACAGCGGCACCTGCAGCATCAGCGAGACCAGCAGGCTGGTGCAGACGACCATCGCAGTGAACGTATTGAGGTGCACGAACCGTCGCACGGCCGCCCGCTCCTGCGGGGTGTCTGCGAAGCGCAGCAGGAAGCGGCCCCCCAGATAGCTGCCGATGATGCCACCGACGACGCCCCCGGCAACGGCGGCCCAGTTGCTGGCGGGTATCAGGTGCAGCTGGCTGGCGGCGGCCGTCAGTGAACCCATGGCTGCGCCGCCTGCGGCACTGACGCCGCCCAGGCCCAGCTTGCTGCCGCCCACGCCGACGCCGGTGCTGAGCAGGATCGCGGCGCTGGCGGTGCCGGGCGCGGCCACCAGGACCATCGACACCACCGCGGTGGCGAATGCAGCGCTCGGCGCGCTGCTGCGTGCGAACTCACCGAAGCGCTGCAGCAGGCCGTCGCGGACCAGGGCGCGGGCGCGCGACAGGCGCTTGCGCACGGCTGCGTCGCTGAGCCCGAGCAGGTCGGCCACCTGCTGCGAACGCTGGCCTTCGCGGTAGTACAGGAGCAGCACTTCGCGGCTGTCGGCGGGCAGCGCCGAGATGATGTCCTCGGCGGCGATCTCTTCCTCCACCCGCTGCAGGCGGTCGGCGGCACCCGGGGCCGGGTCGGCAGCCATGCCCATCGCCACCTCGGCCGCCTCGCCGGTCAGCGGTCGGCCACGCTGGGCACGCAGCCAGTCGCGGGCCAGGTTGCGGGTGATCTGCCGCAGCCAGGGCAGGAAGCTGGTCGAGCTGCGCAGCTGGTGCAGCTGCTGCCAGCCCTTGACGAAGGCTTCTTGTGCGATGTCTTCGCTGGCCTGGCGGTCGCGGGTGATGGCCAGCGCGATGGCGGTGACCGTGTTCTGGCAGGCCAGCACGATGCGGCCGTAGGCGTGTTGGCAACCGCTGGCGGCGGCGGGCAGTTCGCGTTCCAGGGTCTGGTCGATCGATGCGGCGAACGTCGTCATGGCGGCGGCTCTCCTGCTGGGATTGTGTCCCATGACGGAGCCGCGCGCGAAGTGTGACCGGCTTTCTGCACGGTCGTGCCGGCCCCCGGCCGGCAACCTCACGAAAAAAAAGGGGACGGAGGGGATTAAGTCGTTTGTGCCACAAACGACTTAATCCCCTCCGTCCCCTTTTTGCAGTTGCCGGCCAGCGGCGGGTACGACCCGTGGGTTACTTCGAGGGCTGGATGCGGACCCGGACTTCTTCCTCTTCCGGCGCTGCCTGCGGGGCCGGCTGGGCCGGCTGCGTCTGGGGAGCGGGCGCCGGCGCCACCGGGGCCGGGGCGCTGCGGTGGCGCAGGCCGATCACCAGCGCCACACCGGCGATCACCACCAGCAGGGCGATGCGGATGCGCCAGGCCCAGCTGCGGCCGCCGCCGCCCTGTTCCGGGGCATCGCGGAAGGCGAACTCGGCGGTCGGGTGGTCGCGGCGGGTGGTGTCGAGCAGGCGTGCCTCGCGCAGGATCTCTCGCGCGCGCGGCTGGTCGTCGGCGCGCACGATCCACACCGCCGGGTAGGCGTTGGCGTTGCCCAGGTCGGTATAGCTGAACTGCCCACGGCGGCGGGTCTTGTAAGAGCGCCCGTTGGTCACCTTGACGTCGATGCCATGCCCGCGCAGGAGCTCAGCCACGCCTTCGACGGTTTCCACACGCTGGCTGCTGAAGATCTGGCGCATCGGATCACTCCTTGGCCGGCACGGCGGCCGCCGCTGCCTGGTCGGGTACGACGCGGATCAGGCCTTCCTGCGCGGTGCTGGCCACCAGCACGCCGTTGCGGGTGAAGAACTGGCCGCGGGCCAGGCCGCGCGAATCCTGTGCGCTGGGGCTGTCCAGCGAGTACAGCAGCCAGTCGTCGGCACGGAACGGGCGGTGGAACCAGATCGCGTGGTCGAGTGAGGCCATCTGCACGTGCGGGTGGTAGTAGCTGATGCCGTGCGGGAAGGTCGCCGTGCCCAGCAGGTGGAAGTCCGAGGCGTAGGCCAGCAGGGCCTGATGCAGCTCCGGGGCATCGCCGACCGGCTCGCTCAGGCGCAGCCACACCTGGTGGTAGGGCGGACGCTTGGGCGGGTTCAGTTCGTCGCGCGGATAGACATGGCGGAACTCGAACGGACCTCCACGCGACAGCCAGCGCTGCACCTTGATCGGCAGGCGTTCCAGCACCTCGGCCGGCAGCGGCCGGTTCGGTTCGATGTCCTCCGGCTGCGGCACTTCGGGCATCTTGTGCTGGTGCTCGGCGCCGGTCTCGGCCTGCTGGAACGAGGCCGCGCAGAAGAAGATCACCTTGCCGTGCTGGATCGCGGTGACCCGGCGTACCGAGAAGCTGCCGCCGTCGCGGGTACGGTCCACGTCGTAGACGATCGGGTGGTCGATGTTGCCGGCGCGCAGGAAGTAGGCGTGCAGCGAGTGCACGTGGCGGCCGTTGTCGACCGTGGCTTGCGCGGCGGCCAGCGCCTGTCCCAGCACCTGCCCGCCGAACACGTACTTGGTGCCGATGTCGCGGCTCTGCCCGCGGAACAGGTTGTCCTCCAGCCGCTCCAGCGTGAGCAGGTCGATCAGCTCGGAGACGACGGGTTCGGGCATGTCGTTCAAGGGGGCGGCCACAGCAGTGAAAGAGGGCCTGATTATACCGGTCAGGGCGGCGGCCCCATCTTCGGTAGTGCCGGCCGCTGGCCGGCAACCTCATGATCCTCTTGGGGGGGGCTGCGGATGCCGGCCAGCGGCCGGCACTACCGTTTACTTGCCCAGCCGGGCGACCAGCGCCTGCAGGGCGTTCTGCGCATCCGGGGCGAACCAGGCTTCGACGAAGCGGTCGAGCTGGATCAGGTCCGGGTGCAGCGCTTCGTGCAGGTCAGCGCGGGCAATCGCGCGCGTCAGCAGCATCGGCTGGCGCGGCTGCCTGAGCAGGTTCTGCAGCCAGGCCACGGCACGTGCCACCACCAGGTCACCTTCGGCCAGCTCATCGACCAGGCCGATCTGCAGCGCCTGTTCGGCCGGCACCAACGCGCCGGTGGTCAGCAGCGCGCCGGCGCGGTGCACGCCCACCGCACGGCGCAGCAGGCGCTGGATGCCTTCCGGTGCAATCAGGCCGACCTGTACTTCGTTCAGGCCGATGGCATACGGGCGCGACGGATCGGCGCTGCGCGCCATCACCCGGTAGTCGCAGCACAACGCCAGCACGCAGCCACCCGCCGGGGCGTGGCCGGTGATCGCCGCGACCACCGGAATGCGGCTCTCGGCCAGCGTGCGCACGGCGCCAAAGAAGGCGTTCCAGGTGTCCAGCAGCTTGTGCTTGTCATCGCCATGCGAGAGCAGGTGCGGCACGTCCATGCCGCCGGTGAAGACGCGCTCGCTGCCCGACAGCACGATGCCGTGCGCGTCTTCGGCCATGGCCAGCTCGATGGCATGGATCAACTGCCGGCACAGGTCGGTGTCCAGTGCATTGACCGGCGGCCGCGCCAGGCGCAGTTCGCGGATGGGGCCATGGTTGATCACCTCGATGAGCGTCGTCATGCTGCGGTCTCGTTGCGAAGAAGGAACCTGGGCGATGATAACCAAACCATTCGTTGGCGTACTGTTGGTGCTGTGTGCGGCCGCAGCATCGGCTTCCGCTGCTGAGCCGGCCTGCGTCACGATGGAGCGGGGCTGGGCGCGGCTGCCACCGAATCCAGCGATGCCGATGACCGCCGGCTATGGCGTGATCCACAACGGTTGCAGCAGCGCGGTGGCAATCACCGGCGCGACCAGCAGTGGATTCGGAGATGTGTCGCTGCACGAGACCACGATCGTCGACGGGGTCAGCCGGATGCGGGCCGTTGAACGCCTGCCCTTGGCGCCGGGGGCGCGTGCCGAGCTCAAGCCCGGTGGCCTGCACCTGATGTTGATGCAGGGCAAGGGCGCGCTGAAGGAAGGCCAGGCGCTGCCGCTGCGGCTGCAGCTGGAGGGCGGTGCTGAAGCGAACGCGACGTTGACCGTGCGCAAGGTCGCGCCGTAGCGGGATGGTAGTGCCCGCCGCTGGCCGGCAGCACGGGCAATGCCAAAGAGGCTTACGACCAGTCGTACGAGAACAGCACGGTGCGGCTTTCCGGCTCGTACAACATCACGATCGCATCGGCGCCGGTGGCGCACCAGTTGTACCCGGCCACGCCGGCCACGGCGAAGAACGCGTTGCCGTTGCGGGTGATGACCACCGTTTCGGCATCGTCCGCAGCGTTGGGGTCATCGGCCGCGTCGGTAAAGCCCAGCTCGAATGCCGCAGGAATCTCTGCGGTCTCGGTCCAGTTGCCGAAACCGATCGGTCCCCCCAACGTATCCAGGTAATCGCGCTCGCTGGGCTCGCCCTTGCCGAAGCGCGAGTAGCAGGCGAGGCGACCATGGGCGGCATGGTAGTCACGCGCCTTGGCATAGCTCTCGCGCATCTGCGCGATGTGTTCCTGCGCGTGCCTGTCCTGCACCTGGTCGCCGATGAAATAGCCCTCGTTGCCAAGGAAGCGCATCTCGTTGCCGGCGGTCAGTTCGAAGGCGATCCAGTTGGTGCCGGTGAACTCGTTGTGGTGTTCTTCGGTGGTCTCGCCGATGCAGCCGTCATACGGCTCGATCGGGCACAGCATCGTTGCCACCTGGCCGGCCAGTTCCGGCCGCAGCACGCCCAGGTCGATCTTCAGCAGCGGCAGCAGGTGCTGGCCGAGCCAGGCCTGGTCGGCGGGGAACACGTCGGTGGGAAAGGGGACCATGCCGGGCAGCAGGTCGCGCAGTTCAGTCTGGTGGATCATGTCAGTCCTTTGATCAGTGTCGGTAGTGCCGGCCGCTGGCCGGCAACCTCATTGCCGCCGAAGCGTGCCGACCAAGGTCGGCACCTACCAGGGTGTGTCAGGTAGAGGCGCTGCGGATCGCCTCGGGCAGCGGCGCGCTCTTGCCGGTCTGGGTATCCATCCAGACCACCACCACGTTGCCGTCGGAATACAGCTTCGACGCGTCCTGCTGGTCGACGATGCGGTGGCCGATGGTCACGCTGCTGTTGCCCAGGCGCTCGACGAACAGCTCGACCAGGATGTCGTTGGGCCACACGATCGGCAGCCGGTAATTGACGTTGGTCGCGGCCACCACCGGTGCGATGCGGTCGGTCATCGACACGCCGTCCACGCCGAGCATCCAGCGCACGCGCGCCTCCTCCAGGTAGGAAATGTACTTGGCGTTGTTGACGTGGCCCATGCTGTCCATGTCGCGCCAGCGCACGCTGATCGGGATGCGGGCCAGGATCTTGTGTTCGCTGCTCATCAGGCGTCCTTCTTCTTGCTGGCAGTTGCGGTCTTGCTGGTCTTGCCGGTGCTCTTGGCGGCCACCGCCTTCTTCGCCACCTTGGCGGGCTTTTCAGGCTTCACCTTGCGCGGCGGGCGGGCGTCGGGCTTGTTGGCCACGGCGGCCGGCTGCTCCGGGCGTGCGCTGGTGGAAGGCAGCATGCGGGCCAGGAACTGGCCGGTGTAGGACTGCGGGCAGGCCGCCACGTCTTCCGGCGTGCCGGTGACCAGGATGGTGCCACCGCGATGGCCGCCTTCCGGGCCCAGGTCGACGATCCAGTCGGCGGTCTTGATCACGTCCAGGTTGTGCTCGATCACCACCACCGTGTTGCCCTCGTCGCGCAGCTTGTGCAGCACGCCCAGCAGCGCTTCGATGTCGTGGAAGTGCAGGCCGGTGGTCGGCTCGTCGAGGATGTACAGGGTGCGGCCGGTATCGCGGCGCGACAGCTCCTTGGACAGCTTCACGCGCTGTGCTTCACCACCGGACAGCGTGGTCGCGCTCTGGCCCAGCTTGATGTAGCTCAGGCCGACGTCGACCAGCGTTTCCAGCTTGCGTGCGATCGACGGCACCGGTTCGAACAGCTTCAGCGCATCCTCGACGGTCATTTCCAGCACGTCGTTGATGTTGAAGCCCTTGTACAGGATCTCCAGTGTCTCGCGGTTGTAGCGCTTGCCATGGCAGACGTCGCAGGGCACGTACACGTCCGGCAGGAAGTGCATCTCCACCTTGATCAGGCCGTCGCCCTGGCAGGCCTCGCAGCGGCCACCGCGCACGTTGAAGCTGAAGCGGCCCGGCGAGTAGCCACGTGCACGGGCTTCGGGCACCTGTGCGAACAGTTCGCGCAGGGGCGTGAACAGGCCGGTGTAGGTGGCCGGGTTCGAACGCGGGGTGCGTCCGATCGGCGACTGGTCGATGTCCACCACCTTGTCGAACAGGTCCAGGCCATCGATCTCCTTGTACGGGGCGACCGGGTGCGAGGAGCCATTGATCTCGTTGGCGGCCAGCGAGAACAGGGTGTCGTTGATCAGGGTCGACTTGCCGGAGCCGGACACGCCGGTCACGCAGGTCAGCAGGCCCGACGGAATCGCCAGGTCCACGCCCTTGAGGTTGTTGCCGCTGGCCCCGCGCAGGTGCAGGGTCATCTTCGGGTTCGGCTTGTGCCGGCGCGCCGGGATCTCGATCGCGCGCTTGCCCGACAGGTACTGGCCGGTCAGCGAGCGCGGTGCCTCCAGGATGTCCTGCAGCGTGCCCTGGCCGACGATCTCGCCGCCATGCACGCCCGCGCCCGGGCCGATGTCCAGCACGTAGTCGGCCAGGCGGATCGCGTCCTCGTCATGCTCGACCACGATCACCGTGTTGCCCAGGTCGCGCAGGCGGGTGAGGGTGCCGAGCAGGCGTTCGTTGTCGCGCTGGTGCAGGCCGATCGATGGTTCGTCGAGCACGTACATCACGCCGACCAGGCCGGCGCCGATCTGGCTGGCCAGGCGGATGCGCTGCGCCTCGCCACCGGACAGGGTGTCGGCCTTGCGCTCCAGGGTCAGGTAATCCAGGCCGACGTCGACCAGGAAGCCGAGGCGTTCGCCGATTTCCTTGACGATCTTCGCGGCGATCTCGCCACGCCAGCCGGGCAGGCTCAGTTCGCTGAAGAATTTCAGCGCCTCGTCGATCGGCAGCACCACCAGCTCCGGCAGCGGGCGGTCGGCCACGAACACGTTGCGTGCCGCCTTGTTCAGGCGCGCGCCATGGCATTCCGGGCACGGCTGTTCGCTGATGTACTTGGACAGCTCTTCGCGAACCGCCGGCGATTCGGTTTCCTTGTAGCGGCGCTCGAGGTTGGGAATGATGCCCTCGAAGCGGTGCTTGCGCTGGGTGCGGCCACCGGCTTCGGTGAAGTAGGTGAAAGTGATCGCCTCATCGCCGCTGCCGTACAGCACGGCCTGCTGCACGTTCTGCGGCAGCGAGTTCCATGCCGCGTCGACGTCGAACCGGTAGTGCTTGGCCAGCGAGGCGATCAGCTGGAAGTAATAGGCGTTGCGACGATCCCAGCCGCGCACCGCACCGGCGGCCAGCGACAATTCGGGATGCACCACCACGCGCGAAGGATCGAAGAACTCGGCCATGCCCAGGCCGTCGCAGCCGGGGCAGGCGCCCATCGGTGCGTTGAACGAGAACAGGCGCGGTTCCAGCTCCGGCAGGGAGTAATCGCAGACCGGGCAGGAGTACTTGGAGGAGAACAGCGTCGGCGAAGCGTCGGCACTGTCCAGGCTCTGCACCGAAGCCATGCCATCGCCCAGCTTCAGCGCGGTCTCGAAGCTCTCGGCCAGGCGCTGCTTGATGTCCTCGCGCGGGCGGAAGCGGTCGATCACCGCCTCGATGGTGTGTTTCTGGCGCAGCGCCAGCGGCGGCACCGCGTCGATTTCATGCAGTTCGCCATCCACGCGCACACGCACGAAACCCTGCGCGCGCAGCTGGTCGAACACCTGGGCATGCTCGCCCTTGCGGTCGCGGATGACCGGCGCCAGCAGCATGTAGCGCTGTTCCGGGTCCAGGGTCAGCACCTGGTCGACCATCTGGCTGACCGTCTGCGCCTCCAGCGGATAGCCGTGGTCCGGGCAGCGCGGGGTGCCGACGCGGGCGTACAGCAGGCGCAGGTAGTCGTAGATCTCGGTGATCGTGCCGACCGTGGAACGCGGGTTGTGCGAGGTCGACTTCTGCTCGATCGAGATCGCCGGGGACAGGCCCTCGATGTGGTCCAGGTCCGGTTTTTCCATCACGCTCAGGAACTGGCGCGCATAGGCCGACAGCGACTCGACGTAGCGGCGCTGGCCTTCTGCATAGATGGTGTCGAACGCCAGCGAGGACTTGCCCGAGCCGGACAGGCCGGTGATCACGATCAGCTTGTCGCGGGGCAGGTCGAGGTCGAGGTTCTTCAGGTTGTGCGTCCGCGCGCCGCGGATGCGGATGAAATCCATCGCCATGGGGGATCCGGTTGTGGGGGCGTTGGCTGGGTGCCGGGCCAGCAGGGAACGGCAATCGGTCAGCCTACCGAGGTGACCAGATGGGGGCAATGGGCCACAATGCCAGCCCGGTGTCTCATCGGGTGAGACAGGCCGTCAGGCAGGGGTCAGATCCCTCTTCACGGCGTGACAGGGGTTCTGGCGCTGTTCCGGTCCCGTCTCCTTCGGCGTTCAGGGGTTGACTTGACCCGCGCCCGCTGATCTGCGTACAATCCCGCTCCTGTCCGCCCTCGATGGCGGCAGCTCAGACCACAATAACTACAGAGGAAGGCCTGGTCATGTACGCAGTACTGGTCACCGGCGGTAAGCAATACCGCGTGGCGCAGGGCGAAAAGCTCCGCATTGAAAAGCTCGAAGTCGAAGTCGGCAGCGAGATCAAGTTTGACAACATCCTGATGCTGGGTGACAGCGACGGCGTGAAGCTGGGCGATGCGCTGAAGGGCGCTGCCGTCACCGCCAAGGTCCTGTCCCAGGGTCGTGCTGACAAGGTCCGGATCATCAAGTTCCGTCGCCGCAAGCACCACATGAAGCGTCAGGGTCACCGTCAGTACTACACCGAAATCGAGATCACCGGCATCGCCGGCTAAGCATCAGGAGAAGCAGTCATGGCACATAAAAAGGGCGTAGGCTCCTCGCGCAACGGTCGCGACTCCAACCCGAAGTACCTGGGCGTCAAGATCTTCGGCGGCCAGGCCATCGAAGCCGGCAACATCATCGTGCGTCAGCGCGGCACCCAGTTCCACCCGGGCACCGGCGTTGGCCTGGGCCGTGACCACACCCTGTTCGCCCTCGTGGACGGCAAGGTGGAGTTCTCGGTCAAGGGCGCCAAGAAGCGTCGCACCGTCAGCATCGTCTCGGCCGACGCCTGATCCAGGCATCGCCGGCACCCGTGCCCCGGCATGGGAGTGCTGCATGAAGAGCCCCGCTTCGGCGGGGCTTTTCGTTAGAGTTGAAGCAAGACCGGCTGGGCCGGGTTGCCGGCCCGCAGCCGGCATGACATTCAAGGCGGCGGCCAGCAGGCCGCGCCCATCGCAGGCATCGAAACAATGAAACTGGTAGACGAAGCAGAAATCGAAGTGTTCGCCGGCAACGGCGGCAACGGCTGCATTGGCTTCCGTCGCGAGAAGTTCATTCCGCTCGGCGGCCCGGACGGCGGCGACGGCGGTGCGGGCGGCAGCGTGTACATCCGCGCCGACGAAAACCTGAACACCCTGGTCGACTTCCGCCATGACCGCATCTTCAAGGCGCAGCGCGGCGAGAACGGCATGGGCCGCCAGGCCTATGGCAAGGGGGGCGAAGACCTGACCATCACCGTGCCGGTCGGCACCGTGATCATCAACGTTGCCACCGATGAGGTCATCGGCGACCTGACCCGGCACGGCGACCGCCTGCTGGTGGCCAAGGGCGGGCGCGGTGGCCTGGGCAACATGCACTTCAAGAGCTCGACCAACCGCTCGCCGCGCCAGGCGCTGCCGGGCGAGCCGGGCGAAGAGCGTACGCTGAAGCTGGAGCTGAAGCTGCTGGCCGATGTCGGCCTGCTGGGCTTCCCCAATGCCGGCAAGAGCACCCTGATCCGTGCCGTTTCGGCGGCAACGCCGAAGGTGGCCGATTACCCGTTCACCACGCTGTATCCGAACCTGGGCGTGGTGAAGGTGGAGAACCACCGCAGCTTCGTGATTGCCGACATTCCCGGCCTGATCGAAGGCGCGGCCGATGGCGCCGGTCTTGGTGCGCAGTTCCTGCGCCACCTGCAGCGCACCCGCCTGCTGCTGCACCTGGTCGACATCTCACCGATGGAAGGCGGCGTGGAAGGTATTTCGCCGGTGGAGCAGGTGCGTGCGATCGAGCGCGAGCTGGAAAAGCACGACCCGGAGCTGCTCAACAAGCCGCGCTGGCTGGTGCTGAACAAGGCCGACCTGATGTTCGAAGACGAGGCGCAGGCCGCGGCCGAGCAGATCGTCGCCGAGCTGGGCTGGAAGGAGCCGTGGTTCCTGGTTTCCGCGCTGGGGCGCGAAGGCACCTTCCCGATCATGAGCCGGATCATGGCCTTCTTCGATCGCCAGAAGGAAGAAGAACAGGAAGCCCGCGACGCGCAGTAACGTCGACGGCTGGCCGACTGGCGTTGGCAGAAACCCGGCTCCGGCCGGGTTTTTTGTTGGGTAGTGCCGGCCGCTGGCCGGCAATCCCGGTGAACCGCCGGCCAGCGGCCGGCACTACCGGTCGCGCGGGCCCGCTGGGATCGCCCGGATCGCAGGCAACAAAAAACCCGGCCGAGGCCGGGTTCTTGTCTGCTGCCGCGCCCCGAAGGGCAGGGCGGCAACGCCGGATCAGGCGGCCTTGAGGGCCTTGATGCGGTCGTTCAGGCGGCTCTTGTGGCGAGCAGCCTTGTTCTTGTGGATCAGGCCACGCGCGCTGAAGCGATCCAGGATCGGCTGGGCAACGGCGAAGGCGGCTTCAGCGCCGGCGGCATCGTTGGCGTCCAGCGCCTTGATCACTTTCTTGACAGCGGTGCGCAGCATCGAGCGCTGAGCCACGTTGCGCGCGTTGCGCACGACGGTCTGCTTGGCGCGCTTCTTGGCGGACTTGATATTGGCCACGGTGGTGGTTTCCTGAAAAAATCGGTGTTATGGGAACAGCAAGCTGGCTAGTATGATGGCCCGAGAAATGCACGTCAAGTCGATTGTCAAGAGGGACGCTGAGTGAGTTCACCGAAGATGTTGCGGGGCCTGCTGTCGTTCAGCAGCATGACCATGGTCTCGCGGGTGCTCGGACTTGTCCGTGACCAGGTGATCACCACCACGTTCGGCACCAATGCGGTTACCGATGCGTTCTGGGTTGCCTTCAGGATACCCAATTTCCTGCGCCGGCTGTTCGCCGAGGGGTCCTTCTCCACCGCCTTCGTGCCGGTGTTCACCGAAGTGAAGGAAACCCGCAGCCATGCTGAACTGCGCGAACTGATGGCCCGTACCGCCGGCACCCTGGGCGGGGTGCTGATGTTGGTGACCGCCCTGGCGCTGATCTTGGCACCCCAGCTGGCGGTGGCATTCTCAAGTGGCGCTGATACCGACCCGGTCAAGCAGACCCTGCTGGTCGACCTGTTCCGGCTGACCTTCCCGTTCCTGCTGTTCGTGTCTCTGACCGCGCTGGCCGGTGGTGCGCTGAACAGTTTCCAGCGCTTTGCGATGCCGGCGCTGACCCCGGTCATCCTCAACCTGTGCATGATCGCCGGCGCGCTGTGGCTGGCACCACGGCTGGGCGGCACGCCGGAAAAGCAGATCCTGGCGCTGGGCTGGGCGGTACTGGCCGCCGGCATCCTGCAGCTGCTGTTCCAGCTGCCCTCGCTGAAGGGCATCAACCTGCTGACCCTGCCGCGCTGGGGCTGGAACCATCCGGGGGTGCGCAAGGTGCTGACGCTGATGGTGCCGACGCTGTTCGGTTCGTCGGTGGCGCAGATCAATCTGCTGCTGGATACCCTCATCGCCGCCAAGCTGACCGACGGCTCGCAGTCCTGGCTGTCGCTGGCTGACCGCTTCCTGGAGCTGCCGCTGGGCGTGTTCGGCGTGGCCCTGGGCACGGTGATCCTGCCGGCGCTGGCCCGCCACCACGTCAGCACCGACCGCGAGGGCTTCTCGCGCTCGCTGGACTGGGGCCTGCGCATGACCCTGCTGATTTCCGTGCCGGCCATGCTGGGCCTGGTGCTGCTGGCCGAGCCCCTGATCGCCACGCTGTTCCAGTACCGCCAGTTCACCGCCTTCGATACCCGCATGACCGCCCTGTCGGTATACGGCCTGAGCTTCGGCCTGCCGGCGTTCGCGCTGCTGAAAGTGGTGCTGCCGGCGTTCTATGCGCGGCAGGACACCAAGACCCCGGTGCGTGCCGGCGTGGCCGCGCTGGTGGCCAACATGGTGTTCAACTTCGCGCTGCTGGCGGTGCTGTACCAGGTGATGGTGCCCGACGCGCTGAAGGCGCAGGGCGTGATGACGGCGATCGGCAAGCAGCCGGGCCTGCACCTGGCGCTGGGCATTGCCAGTGCGCTGTCCAGTTACCTGAACCTGGGCCTGCTCTGGTACTGGCTGGGCAAGACCGATGTCTACCAGCGCCGGCCGGGCTGGGGCAGCTATCTGGTGCGGCTGCTGGTGGCCTGCCTGGCCATGGTCGGCGTGCTGCTGGCCCTGCTGCACTGGGTCCCCGACTTCACCGGCATGGACAAATGGCACCGTATCGGCGGCCTGATGCTGCTGGTCGGCGGCGGCGGCCTGACCTACCTGCTGGCCATGCTGGCGATGGGCTTCCGCCCGCGCGACCTGCGCGGTCATTGATCGCGGCGTGTGGCGGCTATACTTCAGGGTTACACCATTGAAGCGGCGGCCCCGACCGGGCCGGAACGAGAGTTGATGAGCAGGCTGTTCAGAAGCGTCGAGGGCGGGGAGCTGTTCCCCAACGGAAGCGTGGTCTGTATCGGTGCATTCGACGGCCTCCACCTGGGCCATCGCGCACTGGTCCGCCACGCCGTTGCCCGCGCGCGCGCCTTGGGTGTGGCCGCAGTGGCCGTGGCATTCGAGCCGCTGCCGCGTGAGTTCTTTGCGCAGGGCACGCCACCGCCGCGGCTGACCCTGGCCCGCAGCAAGGTCGAGATCCTGCACGAGCTTGGCGTCGATGCGGTTGGCCTGCTGCGTTTCGACGCGGCGATGGCGGCGATGCCGGCCGAGGCCTTCGTGCGCCAGCTGCTGGTGCACCGGCTGGGGGCCCGCGAAGTGTGGATCGGTCCGGAGTTCTGCTTCGGCAACCGTCGGCGCGGCGACCTCGCCCTGCTGCAGCGGCTCGGCGCAGAGCTGGGTTTCAGTGCCGGCGAGATCGAAGCGGTCGACCTGCACGGCGAGCGCATTTCCAGTACGCGCATCCGCCAGCTGCTGAAGGACGGCGATTTCGCCCGCGCCAACGACCTGCTCGGCCGTCCGTACACGATCAGTGGGCGGGTGGTGCGCGGGCGCCAGCTCGGCCGTACGCTGGGTTTCCCCACCGCCAACCTGCGCTTCCCGAAGACCCCGGCGCTGTCGGGCATCTACGCGACCTGGGTGCACGGCGTGTTCGACCAGCCGTGGCCCTCGGTGTCCAGCTTCGGCACCCGGCCGACCGTGGACGGCGTGGAGCCGCTGCTGGAAGCCCACCTGTTCGATTTCCAGGGCGACCTGTACGGGCGCCACATCGACGTGGAGTTTGTCGCCAAGCTGCGCGACGAAGAGAAATTCAATGATCTGGCGGCACTGACCGACCAGATGCACCGCGACGCCGAACAGGCGCGCGCCCTCCTTTCCGAACATAGATTGCGAGCCACTGCGTGAGCCAGGACTACAAGACCACCCTGAACCTGCCAGCCACCGAATTCCCGATGCGCGGCGACCTGCCCAAGCGCGAGCCGGGCATTCTGGCGCGGTGGGAAGCGCAGGGGCTCTACCAGCAGCTGCGTGACAACGCCGCCGGCCGCCCGCTGTTCGTGCTCCACGACGGCCCGCCGTACGCCAACGGCCGCATCCACCTGGGCCATGCGGTCAACAAGATCCTGAAGGACATCATCGTCAAGTCGCGCTACCTGGCCGGCTTCGATGCGCCCTATGTGCCGGGCTGGGACTGCCATGGCCTGCCGATCGAGATCGCGGTCGAAAAGAAGTGGGGCAAGGTCGGCACCAAGCTCGACGCGGTTGAATTCCGGCAGAAGTGCCGCGAGTTCGCCGAAGAGCAGATCAACATCCAGCGCGTGGACTTCAAGCGCCTGGGCGTGACCGGCGATTGGGACAACCCGTACAAGACCCTGAGCTTCGACTTCGAAGCCAATGAGATCCGTGCGCTGGCCAAGGTCGTCGCCAACGGTCACCTGGTGCGTGGCGCCAAGCCGGTGTACTGGTGCTTCGACTGCGGTTCGGCGCTGGCCGAGGCGGAAATCGAGTACCAGGAAAAGGAATCGCCGGCGATCGACGTGGCCTACGCCGCGCGCGATGCGCAGGCCATCGGCCAGGCGTTCGGCGTGAGCGTGCCGGCCGACGTCGAAGTGGCCGTGCCGATCTGGACCACCACCCCGTGGACGCTGCCGGCCTCGCTGGCGGTGTCGCTGGGCGCGGAGATCAACTATGTGCTGGCCGAAGGCCCGGCGCACAACGGCAAGCGCCGTTGGCTGGTGCTGGCCGCCGCGCTGGCCGAGCGCGCGCTGCAGCGCTACGGCGTCGAGAGCGTGGTGCTGCACGGTGAAACCACCGGTGCGGCGCTGGAGAACCAGCTGCTGGCGCACCCGTTCTATCCGGAGCGCGACATCCCGCTGCTCAATGGCGACCACGTCTCCGACGAGGACGGTACCGGTGCGGTGCACACCGCCCCCGGCCATGGCCAGGAGGACTTCGTGGTCAGCCAGAAGTACGGCCTGCTGGACAAGTACAACGCCGGCCAGGTGACCCCGATCGACGGCCGTGGCGTGTACCTGGAATCGACCCCGCCGGCCGGTGACCTGGTGCTGGCTGGGCAGCACCTGTGGAAGGCGCAGGAAGCCATCGTCGGCGTGCTGCGCGACAACGGTTCGCTGCTGGCCTTCCACCCGATCCGCCACAGCTATCCGCACTGCTGGCGCCACAAGACGCCGGTGGTGTTCCGCGCCACCCCGCAGTGGTTCATCTCGATGGACAAGGCCAACCTGCGCAGCGATGCGCTGGCCGCGATCGACACCGTCGGCTGGTTCCCGACCTGGGGCAAGGCGCGCATCCAGAGCATGGTCGACGGTCGCCCGGACTGGACCATCTCGCGCCAGCGTACCTGGGGCGTGCCGATCGCACTGTTCACCCATCGCCAGACCGGCGAGATCCACCCGCGCTCGGTGGAGCTGATGCAGCAGGTTGCCGACCGCGTCGAAGCCGAGGGCATCGACGTGTGGTATTCGCTGGACGCTGCCGAACTGCTCGGCGCCGACGCGGCCGACTACGAGAAGGTCACCGACATCCTCGACGTCTGGTTCGATTCGGGCGTGACCCATGAAGGCGTGCTCGCCGCGCGTGGCTTCGGCAAGCCGGCCGACCTGTACCTGGAAGGGTCCGACCAGCACCGCGGCTGGTTCCAGTCCTCGCTGCTGACCGGCGTGGCGATCGACAAGCGCGCCCCGTACAAGCAGTGCCTGACCCACGGCTTCACCGTGGACGAGCACGGCCGCAAGATGTCCAAGTCGCTGGGCAACGGCATCGAGCCGCAGGACATCATGAACAAGCTGGGCGCGGACATCCTGCGCCTGTGGATCGCCTCGGCCGACTACAGCAACGAGATGTCGCTGTCGCAGGAGATCCTCAAGCGCAACGCCGACGCCTACCGTCGCCTGCGGAACACCGCACGCTTCCTGCTTGGCAACCTGGACGGCTTCGATCCGGCCCAGCACCTGCAACCGCTCGAGCAGATGGTCGCGCTGGACCGCTGGATCGTGCATCGCGCGTGGGAGCTTCAGGAGAAGATCAAGGCGGCCTACGACGGCTACAACATGGCCGAGATCGTGCAGCTGCTGCTGAACTTCTGCAGCGTGGACCTGGGCTCGCTGTACCTGGACGTGACCAAGGACCGCCTGTACACGATGCCGACCGATTCGCACGGTCGCCGTTCGGCCCAGAGCGCGATGTACCACATCGCCGAAGCGTTCACCCGCTGGGTGGCGCCGATCCTGACCTTCACCGCCGACGAGCTGTGGGGCTACCTGCCGGGCGAACGCGCCGGCCACGTGCTGTTCACCACCTGGTACGACGGCCTAGCGCCGCTGCCGGCCGATGCCCAGCTCAATGCCGCCGACTTCGACCAGCTGCTGGCCGTGCGCGAGCAGGTGGCCAAGGTGCTCGAGCCGATGCGCGCCAACGGCGCGATCGGTGCGGCGCTGGAAGCGGAGATCACCATCGCCGCCAGCGAAGAGCAGGCCGCACGCTGGCAGCCGCTGGCCGATGAACTGCGTTTCCTGTTCATCAGTGGCGACGTGCAGGTGCGCCCGGCGACCACCGACGAGGTGTTCGTCAGCGCCCAGCCGACCACCAAGGCCAAGTGCGTGCGCTGCTGGCACCACCGCGCCGACGTCGGCAGCAACGCCGACCATCCCGAGCTGTGCGGCCGTTGCGTGAGCAACGTGACCGGCGCCGGCGAAGTGCGGAGCTGGTTCTGATGGCCGCGCCCCGTCCGCATCCGAACGCCCTGGTCTGGCTGCTGCTGTCGGTGGCCATCATCGGCCTGGACCAGTGGTCCAAGGCCTGGGTGCTGTCGAGCCTGCCGGAGTTCCAGCCGGTGGTGGTCATCGACGGCTTCTGGAACTGGTACCGCACCTACAACACCGGCGCGGCATTCAGTTTCCTGAGCGACGCCGGTGGTTGGCAGAAGTACTTCTTCACCGCGCTGGCCATCGCCATCAGCGGGCTGATGGCCTGGTGGCTGCGCGGCACCGCCCGCGGCAACTGGAAGGCCGCGGTGCCGTATGCGCTGATCATCGGCGGCGCCATCGGCAACGTGATCGACCGCCAGGTGCACGGCCACGTGGTCGACTTCATCCAGTGGTACGTGGGCAGCTACACCTGGCCCTCGTTCAACATCGCCGACTCGGCCATCGTGGTGGGTGCCATCGGCATCGCCCTGTTTGGCCTGTTCGACGGCAAGTCCGCCAAAAAGGCGGATAATGCCAACCCGAAACCGTAAGCCGGCTGCCGCCGGGAGACTGAACTGATGGATGTGCTGCTCGCCAACCCGCGTGGTTTCTGTGCCGGTGTCGATCGTGCGATCGAGATCGTCAAGCGCGCGATCGAAACGCTGGGCGCGCCCATCTACGTCCGCCATGAAGTGGTGCACAACCGCTTCGTGGTCGACGACCTGAAGCAGCGCGGCGCGATCTTCGTCGAAGAGCTCGACGAGGTTCCGGACAACAACACGGTGATCTTCAGCGCGCATGGCGTGTCCCAGGCGGTGCGCCAGGAAGCCGAACGCCGTGGCCTGAAGGTGTTCGACGCCACCTGCCCGCTGGTGACCAAGGTCCACTTCGAGGTTGCCCGCCACTGCCGTGCCGGCCGTGACGTGGTGCTGATCGGCCACGCCGGTCATCCGGAAGTGGAGGGCACCATGGGCCAGTGGAACCGCGAAGCCGGGACCGGCCAGATCTACCTGGTCGAGGATGTCGAGCAGGTCGCCACGCTGCAGATCAACCAGCCGGACAACTTCGCCTACACCACCCAGACCACGCTGTCGGTGGATGACACGCGCGGCATCATCGACGCGCTGCGCGAGCGCTTCCCGGCGATGCAGGGCCCGAAGAACGACGACATCTGCTACGCCACGCAGAACCGCCAGGATGCTGTGCGCGACCTGGCCAAGCGCTGCGACCTGGTGCTGGTGGTCGGTTCGCCGAACAGCTCCAACTCGAACCGTCTGAGCGAGCTGGCCCGCCGTGAGGGCGTGGAGTCGTACCTGATCGACGGCGCGCACGAGATCGACCCGCGCTGGGTGGAAGGCAAGCAGCACATCGGCGTCACTGCCGGCGCCTCGGCGCCGCAGGTGCTGGTCGACGGCGTGCTGGCGCGCCTGGCCGAGCTGGGGGCCAGTGGCGTGTCCGAGCTGGATGGCGAACCGGAATCGATGGTGTTCGCGCTGCCGAAGGAACTGCGGCTGCGGTTGGTCGACTGACCGCGGAAGCGCCTCATCCACGCATGGCGTGGATCTACTGAAACTGCTCTGGTGGGTGCGAACCTGGGTTCGCACGCTTTTTCGCATGCAAGGATGGGCGGCCTGCCCATGACCTTTGGCCATGGGGCAGGGCACGCTACAGGCCTAGCATCGGAGGATTCCCCGCTGTTGGAAGCTGCCTGATGAAGACCCGAGCCCTGGCACTGTCGTTGCTGTTTGCGCTGGCGGCCACGCCCGCGCTGGCGCAGGCCTCGCCGCCGGGGGATGCCGCAGCCGCCGGCCTGCTGCGCATCGATGTCGACGCGCGTGACCTGGCCCGGCGCATCTTCAAGGTGACCGCCACCGTACCGGCTAAGCCCGGCCCGATGACCCTGCTGTACCCGCAGTGGATTCCCGGCAACCATTCGCCCACCGGCCCGATCGACAAGCTGGCCGGCCTGCGCGTGACCGCCAACGGCAAGCCGCTGGCCTGGCAGCGCGACCAGTACAACGTCTATGCCTTCAAGGTGAACGTACCGGAGGGCGTCAGCGAGATCGTCGCCCACTTCGATTTCCTGTCCTCGCAGGGCGGCAGCCAGGGCCGGGTGGTGATGACCCCGGAAATGCTCAACCTGCAGTGGAACGCCAACTCGCTGTACCCGGCCGGCGTCGATGCGCGCCAGCTGCAGGCGCAGGCCAGCGTGACCCTGCCCAAGGGCTGGTCGTTCGCCACCGCTCTGGAGACCGCACGCCGCGACGGCGACACCGTGGTGTTCAAGCCAATCTCCTACGACCACCTGGTCGATTCGCCGCTGTTTGCCGGCGAGCACTACCAGCGCATTGATCTCGATCCGGGCGCGAAGGTACCAGTGCACCTCAACGTGTTCGCCGACGACGCCAAGTCGCTGAAGCCGAGCGAGGCGCAGATCACGATGCACCGCGCGCTGGTGCAGCAGGCCGACAAGCTCTATGGCGCGCGCCACTACAACCACTATGAGTTCCTGCTGGTATTGACCGACCGCCTCGGTGGCATCGGCCTGGAGCATCACCGTTCCAGCGAGAACAGCGCCGACCCGGGTTACTTCACCGAGTGGGACAGCAACGCCTGGATGCGCGACCTGCTGCCGCACGAGTACACCCATTCCTGGAACGGCAAGTACCGTCGCGGCGCCGACCTGGCCACTGCCAACTTCAACGTGCCCATGGGCGACAGCCTGCTGTGGGTGTACGAAGGGCAGACCCAGTTCTGGGGGCAGGTGCTGGCGGCACGCTCGGGGTTGTGGTCGGCTGCGCAGGCGCGCGACATGCTGGCCAATGTGGCCGCGACCTATGACCGTGGCCGCCCGGGCCTGGCCTGGCGTCCGCTGCAGGACACCACCAACGACCCGACCATCGCCCAGCGCCGCACGCTGCCGTATCGCAACTACCAGATGAGCGAAGACTACTACTCCGGCGGCCAGATGCTGTGGCTGGAAGTGGAAGGCAAGCTGCGCGAACTGAGTGGCAACCGCCGCAGCCTGGATGACTTCGCGCGCACCTTCTTCGGCGTCGGCAATGGCGACTGGGACGTCAACCCGTACACCTTCGACGACGTGGTCGCGACCTTGAACGGCATCGCGCCGTACGACTGGGCGACGTTCCTGCGCGGGCGCCTGGACGGCCACGGCGCGTTGACCGGTGGCCTGGAGCTGGCGGGCTGGAAGCTGGTCTACCGCGATACGCCGAACGACGCCTACAAGGCGCAGGAGAAGCGCGCCAAGGCCGCATTGCTGGCGTACTCGCTGGGTGCGACGGTGCTCGACAACGGTACGGTCGGCGACGTGATCTGGGACAGCCCGGCCTTCAACGCCGGCCTGGCGCCTGGCATGAAGGTGATTGCCGTTGGCGGACGCGAGTACAGCAGCCAGCGCTTGAAGGATGCGGTAGCTGCGGCGGCGAAGGACAAGGCGCCGATCGTGTTGCTGGTGAAGCAGTTCGACCGCATCGACGCGATGAACATCGACTACCACGGTGGCCTGCAGTACCCGGTGCTGGAGCGTATCGCCGGCAAGCCTGACCGCCTTGCGGAGCTGTGGAAGGCGCGATGAAGCCGCGCGCCCGCGATGGCGTGATCCTGCTGATGGCGATCCTCGCCATCCTCGGCGCGTTCCTGGACGGTGACGGGCGCTGGCTGCACTGGCTGACCAAGCCCGCGACCACGCTGCTGATCGCGGCCATCGCCTGGCGGGTGTGTGATCCCGCGCAGCCGTTCTACCGGCGCGCGGTCCTGGCTGGCATGCTGCTGTCGTGCGTGGGTGACATCGCGTTGATGTTGCCGGTGGATGCGTTCGTGCCGGGGCTGGTGGCATTCCTGCTGGCGCACCTCTGCTACATCGTGGCCTTCCGCGACGGCCTGCGCGCTGGCCGCGGACTGTTCGTCGCCGCCGTGTTGCTGGGCGCCTTTGCCATGCTCAACGTGATGGGCCTCTGGCCGCACCTGCCCGCACCGATGCGCATTCCGGTGCTGGCGTATGTGGTGGTGCTGGCCTCGATGGCGGTGCTGGCCCTGGCACGGCAGTGGCGCCGGCCACCGCCCGCTGCCGTGGAAGCCAGCAGCGCGCGCTGGGCGGCCGCCGGTGCGCTGCTGTTCGTCGCCAGCGATTCACTACTGGCCTGGGACCGCTTCGCCGGCGGCCTGCCACTGGCCAGCCTGCTGGTGCTCTCCACGTACTACGGCGCGCAGTACGCCATCGCCCGCTCGGTGAAATAGCAAAAAGGGGACGGAGGGGATTAAGTCGTTTACAGCACCGTGGCGTAAACGACTTAATCCCCTCCGTCCCCTTTTTTTGGGGCGTTGGCTATCGGTGGCTTACGTTGCCGGGCCGGCCCTGCGCATCGAACGACAGTCGTGCGGACTGGCGATCACCGGCGACCTCGTCCGGCAGCCAGGCCAGGGTGCCGCCCTTGCGCACGATCACATAGACGTGGCCGACGTCACCCGGTGTGCCCATCAATGCGTTGCGCTGTGCCTGCAGCGCCTGCGCCACGCGGGGTACGGCCTCGAAATCGATGTTGGCCAGCGCCGTGCTGCTGCGGCGCAGGGTGATGGTGGGCGCGAAGCGTTGCGGATCGACCGGGTCGCCCTTGCGCCATTGACCACGCTCGAAGTGGTAGCTGTCGACGCGGGTCGGCTGCTGCGGATCGACCAGGTCCAGGTTGATGCGGCCGTCGTCGTAGAAGTGGATGCTGTGGAACACCGTCAGCCGGTGCCCAGCCAGCGCAGGCATCTGTTCCAGTGCCTGGCGGGCGGCCAGCAGGTAGTCCGCATCGAACAACCGGTTGTTGCGTTCGGGCACCAGCGGCGGCCGCGGCTCGGTCATCGGCGCGAGCGACGCGGGCCTCTCACGCGCGGGCGGCATGGCGATCGGCGCGCTTGCGCTGTCGGCCTGCACCGAATGGCCCAGTGTTTCGCCGATCGTCTGCAGCGCACCACCGGCAACGGCGGCGCCGGCCAGCACCAGCAGAACGGCGGAAAACACCACGGACGTGGAAGGCGGCTGCTTCATACACCCTCCAGGCGCACGTTGCTGCGGTCATCCGGGTCGTACAGCAGCGTGACCCGCTCGCGCGGGAGGCTGGCCAGCTCGATCAGCGGGATGAAGCGGCGCACGCGGGCCTGTTGCACGCTGCCTTCGCGGTCGATGTATTCCAGCTGGAACTCCACCTGCGGTTGTTCGTTGAGATAGGTGCCGGTCTGGCGCACCTTCAACACCCGGGCCTCTACGCCGATGCCGCGATACTTCAGCGCGTCACCGCGGGCATCGGCCTGCAGCAGCCGGCCGAGCAGGCGCAGGCCCAGCGCGTAGCCGCACAACACCAGTGGGCACACCAGCAGGGGATGGCCGAAAGACAGGAAGGTCCAGCCCAGGCCCTCGCTCTGCAGCCGATAGGCGACCACGTAGGCACTGGCCACCGCCACGATGCCGATCACCGCACCGACACCACGGCGCCAGAGGCTGCCGACATCCAGCTCCGGTTGCGCCCCCTCCAGCACCACATTGGGAAACGCGCCCGGCGCGCGGCTCAGGCGGGCCTCGATGCGCTTGCCGGCCACGAAACGCTGCAACTGCGGCTTGCTGTCCACCACCAGGAGTTGTTCGCTGATCGGGGTGCCGGACAGGTTCTCGAAGGCCAGCTGCAGTTTCCATTGCGCCAGGCCACGCACCTGCACGCCGGTCTGCTCGGCCTGTTCGATCAATGCGTCGCGCGCTTCACCGTCGGCCAGGATCGAGCGCACGCGGTGCAGGGCACGCGGCGGGCCCAGCAGCAGGTAGTGCAGGAAGGCGAGCAGCAGGGCCAGCCACAGGATCACCGACAGCGCGAGCAGCAGCAGGGCCAGCCAGGGCGCGCTGCGGTCGGCCAGTTGCACCGGCCACGACGTGCCGACGTAGAGGATGCAGGGGAAGGGCAACGCGAAGAACAGCAGGAACGCGCCCCAGAACCAGAGATAGGCCTTCATGGGGTGGTGGGACCGATGGAACAGGTCGCGTAGGGTACTACGCTCAGCGGATCTGCAGCGTCAGCAGGAAATAGCGGCCGAGTGGATCATCCAGCCCCGGCATCTGGCCACCATTGCCGACCAGATAGTTCACCGGTTGCGTGTCGAGCACGTTGTGCACGTCCAGCGCGGCGACCACGCGCGGCCCCAGCCGTCGTGCGAGATGCAGGTTCCAGCGCAGCTGCCGGGGGTTCATGCAGTGGTTCTGCTCGCGCTGTTCCTCCGGGCATTCCGCACCGGGCAGCCAGGCGCGCGTGCGCCCGACCTGGTTGCCGCGCAGGGCAATGTCCCAGCTGCTGTTCTGCCACTGCACATTGAGCACCGCGGCCATCGTCGGCGTGACATGGCCGCGCAGGTCCACGGTAGCGTCCTGGCCACGCTCTCGGCGCAGCGCCTGCTGCTTCAGTGCATCGAGCGAGAACAGCCACTGGCCGGTGCTGCCGGTGTCGATGTGGTATTCCCCACGCAGTACAAAGTTGCGCGACGTGGTACGGCCGATGTTGTCGAAGGACAGGCGCAGGTTGTACAGGCGTCCCTCCTCGTCCAGCTCCCAGGTGCTGCGGTTCCACACCGCATCGGCCGGTTGCAGGGCCAGGATTTCATTGCGCAGCTCGACGATGTTGTGGGTCAGCGACAGCGAGAACGTGTCGGTCGGCGTCCAGGTCGCGCCGAGCGAATGGCTGCGCGACCGCTCGGCCTTCAACGCATCGTTCTCCACCACGTCCACGGTGACGCTGCAGCGCCCGTTGCCGCTGCTCTGCGCGCAGTCGGGCAGTGCGCTGGAGGCCGGCAGCTCGATCGCACCGAAGTAGCCCGGGGGGCGCCGCTGCTCGAACAGGCTGGGGGCCCGGTAGCCGCGCCCGCTGGCGAGCAGGAAGGACCACCGGGGCGTGGGGCTCCAGCGCACGCCCACGCGGGGGGAGAAGGCCTGGTAGTCGCCGTCGCGGTCCCAGCGTGCGGCCAGGTCCATGCGCAGCGTGTGCGCCAGGGGCAGGCCGAGCTCGGCATAGGCACCGCCGCTGCGGCGCGACAGGTGGCGCTGTTCCTGCGGCAGGCCCAGCGCCAGGTCGCCCTGGCTCAGCAGGGCGTCGGGATGCGAGGTCCAGCGCTCCTGGCGCAGGTCGATGCCGGTGGCCAGTTGTGCAGCACCGCCGGCCAACGGCACCAACTCGCGCTGCATGCCCCACCAGCCCTGCCACTGCTCGGTACGCCCGCGATTGCGGATCGAGGGGAACAACTGCGCGGCGGTCTCCGCCGGCAGCGAGGTGAAGCCGGGCAGGAAATCCAGCGTCTCCGCCGCGCGCAGCAGCGGTTCGGCACGCACCGTACCCGACGTGGTAAGGGTGACATCGCTGCGCTGTGCGCTGATCCCGGCCTCCCAGCTGCGCCGGCCCTGGTCGCGGCCGATGCCGACGGTGACATCGGCGTCGGTGGCGCGTACATGCGGGCGCACGTTGCCGGCTTCGCGCAGCACGCTGTTGAAGGTGAAGCCATACAGGCCGATGGCAACGGCGGTCGGGCCCAGGTCGAAGCGTTGCCGGTTGTGGCTGGCCCGCGCCTCGGCGTAGGCATAGCGACCTTCACCACGCTCATGGCGATAGCGCAGGTAGGCCGCGGCGGTATCCGAAGCCGGTTGCAGCGAGCGCGGGCGCGCGCTGTCGAACCAGCAGGCACCGTCGCGTCGCTTCAATGGTCCTTCGCAGCGCTTTGCCGGCCAGTAGCGTCCATCGCGGAACGCGCCGATCAGGTACTGCGAGGTTTCCGCATGCCACTCGCGACGATCACCGGCCACGTGCTCGATGCGGTGCAGGTCAATGCCGGCGAACCAGCGGTCCCCCCCTTCGCGCACGCCACCGGTCGCCGCCTGCACGCGATACTGGCCGGCGTCGCCGCGTCCGCTCAGGCCGGTCTGCAGCATGGCCTCAGGGCCGTCGGCCTGGTCGCGCAGGATGATGTTGACCACGCCGGACATCGCGTCGGCGCCATAGATGGCCGAGGCGCCGCCGCGCACCAGTTCGATGCGTTCGACGAAGCTGAGCGGGATGCCGCCCAGGTCGGTGAGGCCGCCCTGTTCCAGCGACACCATGGGATAGCGTGGCAGGCGACGGCCATTGACCAGGAACAGGGTCGCACGCGGGCCCATGCCGTCCAGGCTGGTGGTGGTGGCCGCACCGACCGGCAGGTATTGCGAATCGCCACCCCGCGAGGTGCTCATCGCCGGGTGCCCGTTCATGCCCGGCAAGTGCCGCAGCAGGTCGAACAGGCTGCCGTAACCGCTGCGCAGGATGTCATCGCGGTCGATGATGGTCACCGGCAGCGTGGTCTGCACGGAGGTGCGTGGCAGTCGGCTGCCGGTGACATGGATCGGCGCCAGTTCCACCTGTGGTGGCGCCTCGGCCGCTTTGCGCGGTGCAGGGACGGCGGGCGCGGCGCGCACTGCGGCCGGCGGTGGCGACGGCGGCGCGGAGTGGATGCGGCGTATGACGAACCCGCCTGAGGGTGTGCGCAGGATGTTCACCGGCATGCCCGCGACCAGTTGCTTCAGGGCTGCGGCCGCATCGCTGTGGCCGCGGGTGCCGGAGGTGCGCAGGCCGTCCAGCTCGCGGGCGTCGAACAGCAGCGCGATGCCGCTCTGCCGTGCCCATTGCTGCAACGCCGGCGCCAGGGGCCCGGCACCCACGTGCAGCTCCAGCGTGCCGGCCTGTTCGGCCGCATCGGCAGGCGGCAGGGCGGCCAGGCTCAGCGAGATGCAGAACAGGCTGCGGAGCAGCCCCGCCTGCAGCGCGCCCGGTACTGCCATCACTGCAAGTCTCCTCAGTACGTGCGGCGCAGTTCCAGCGCGCCATCCGGTCGCGTCTGGCCAGCCACCGACCAGCCCAGTTGCAGTGCCGACAGCAGTTCCTGCGCGTCGCCGGCACGGAAGGTGCCACTCACCGCCAGGTTGGCGATCTCGGGATCGGCGATCACCAGCGGCGCGTGGCCGTAGCGGTTCATGCGCTCGACCACGATCGACAGGGGCGTGGCATCGAACACCAGCTGTCCCTGCAGCCAGGCTTCGGCAGCCGCATTGGACGACAATGCCGGGCCGGGCTGGATGCGGCCCGATGGCAGCACCTGCAGCTGCTGGCCGGGTGACAGGGTGTGCTGGGCGCTTCCCGTGCTGACTTCCACCGCGCCTTCCAGCAGCGCGACTTCGACCAGGCCGCTGCGCAGGCGTTCCACCTGGAAGGTGGTGCCGATGTCGCGGATGGTGCTGTCGCCGACGCGCAGCTGCAGCGTCTTGCGCGACGGCGCGACCTGCAGCTGCATCCGGCCCTGTTCCAGCACCAGCTTGCGATGGCGCCAACCGAATCGCGCGTGCAGGGTAGTGCCGGCATCGAGGGTGACGGTGCTGCCATCGGCCAGCGTCTGCTGCCGGGGCTGGTGCGAATCATTGGCGTAGCGCAGCGGCGTGGGGTTGCCGTCGACGGCGACCATCCAACCGATCCCGATCGCCAGGCAGATGCCTGCGGCAGCGGCCAGCGCTGGCAGCCAGCGACGTCGCGCCGGCCGCGCCGCTCGTGCCGCGGCGGTGCGCAGCCACGGATCGGCGGCCAGTCCTTCGCCCTGCTGGAACAGGGTCTCGGCCTGGATCCAGGCGCTGACATGGGCCGGGTCTTCGGCCAACCAGTCCTCGAACGACTCGCGCTCGCCCGGCGTACAGTCCGGCGCTTCCAGCCGCGCCACCCAGGCGCTGGCGCGTTCAAACAACAGGGTGTCTTCCCTTGGCCTGGCGTGGCTCATCCGTTGTCCCTGTCGTTGTGCAGCGGATCCGATCCGAGTTCCTGGCGCAGCCCCTGCAGGGCACGGGCGATATGCTTTTCCACGGTCTTGGCAGTAATTCCACAGTGCCGCGCGATCTGCGTGTAGCTCATGCCGGTGATCCGGTTGAGCAGGTACACCTCGCGTGCGCGCTCGGGCAGCTTGAACAGGGCCTGCCGCAGCAGGGACAACATCTGCCCGGACTCGGCCTGGCGCAATGGATCGGGCGACGTGCTGGAAGGCTCGTTGCCGCCATCGTGCTCGGCGAGGGACAGATGCGGCCGCGACTGCGACGAACGGCCGCGATCTGCCAGGCGGTTGCGGGCGATACGATACAGCAGCAACCGCAGCTCGTCGGCGCTGTGCGCGCGATAGCGGATCAGCCGCTCCATGCAGTCCTGCGCGATGTCCTCGGCATCCTCCGGCCCGACACCGCGCGTGCGCAGGAATGCGCACAACGGCGCGCGCTCTTCCCGTACGAACGCAATGAACGCGTCCGCAGGCACGGACAGGTCCGGCGCGCGATGGATCAGAGGAGAGGGGGCGGACAGGGCTGGCCTCGGACGTCGGTGGCGGGTGCGTCTTCGAGTTTTACGCGACGATGACCGGATGGGGAAGAGTGTGCGTGGCCCCTGATTCCATTGTGAATGCATTCATGTTTCGACGTCCGCGCCGCTGGGGGAGATCGCACGGTCCGGACGTTGAACTCCTGACCCGTGTGTTGCGGGTGGAGAGAGACCACATGAAGCACTCGAAGTTGAGCCTGGCCCTTGCGGGCCTGATCGGCATCACCGCCATCACGGCGGTTGATGACGTCATGGCAATGAATTATCACGTGCAGGACGACCGCGTCTTCCTCAGCGGCGGGGTCACCGTCGCCGACGTGGTGGCGCTGCCCGCGCTGCTGGCCAAGGCGCAGGCCGAAGGGCGCCCGATCCGCGAGGTCGTGCTGCGCACATCCAATGGCGGCGCGCTGATCGCCGGCGAGTGGCTGCAGGCCGTGATCCGCACCCAGGGGCTGGACACCATCGTGTCCGGCCACTGCATTTCGTCCTGCTCGATCATGCAGTCCGGCGGCGTCAACCGTTACCTCGGCGGCGATCTGCCGCTGGTCGACTCGGTGCAGATCCATGCCGCCAGCAGCGGCGGCAGGATCACCTATGCACCGTCTGCGCGCATGACCCAGATCTACACCGGCAACTACGGTGGCGGCATGGATGCGGGCCTGCTGCACAAGGCCATGTATGAGGTGGTGCAGCCCAATGGCCTGCTGGTGTTCCGCGACCCGGCGCGCACCACGGGTACCTCGGTCACCTTCGATCCGGATGGCAGCGGCAGCAAGCTGCAGTCGTTCCCGGGCCAGGACATCCGCAGCAACACCATCATCAACACGGCGGGCTACCGCGATCCGGGCGACACCCTGCGTGTCACCAGCAACGTCAGTGGTGACATCAACCCGGGCTACCTGCGCACCGCGCGCCAGCTGCAGGCCTTCGTCGACGACGATTTCGCGCGCTGGAATACCGACTGGGCGAGTACCTACATCAACTATGCGGTGAGCCTGTACAACGTCTCCACGCGCGGTCCGAACGGCATCGGTGCACAGTCGCTGCAGCAGCTGCTTGCCGATCCCGACCTCCAGGACGCGTTGCGCGGACAGCTGCGGCTGGCTGATCTGGATGCCTCGACCCTGGCCAGTTCCGCCGGCGTGATCCGTGTCAGCAATGGCGCCACCTGGCGCACTGCGGAAACCACCGGCGCTGATTTCATGCTGGTCGACAACGGCACCCTCGCACTGGAGGGCGGCGCACTGCGCACTCCCGAGCTGCGGGTGATGCCGGGCAGCATCGTGGTCGGCCATGGTGACATCGCATCGGTGGGCGTGGACACCGACGCGCTGCTGGACGGCACCGGCCCGTCCTACCGCGAAGACGGCTTCAACCGTCTGCGCGTGTTCGGCACGCTGATGCCGCGCGGTGGCGATCTGGTGACCCACGGCTACGTCAACATCATGCCCGGCGGCCAGGTGCTGTTCGACGTCACCGACGCCGGTGGCGCCGGCAGTGGCCGGTTGCGCGTCGGCAGCTTCCACGATGGCGGTGCCGAAGCGGGGGCGCTGGTGATCGCACAGGGCGCACACCTGGCCTTGAACGTCGCCCAGGGCTTCTATCCCGGTGCCTACCGCCGCGACCTGGTGGAGGGGCCGATCTACCAGGGTGGTTTCCAGGATGTCGTGCGGCTCGGCGATGCCGGCTACAGCGCCAGCATCACTGCGGGCGACGTGTTCCGCCCGCGCCACAATTCGCTGCTCAGCTTCAACGTCAACCAGACGGCCGATGGCCTGTGGCTGACCGCCAACCCGGGCTTCGATCAGCTGGGCCTGTTCGGCAACGGCACCTCCGGTGATGGACTGGGGCGCGCGCTGGCAGCCGCATCGGACCGCCAGGACAGTGGCCTGAAGTCGCTGCTCGGCGCGCTTCAGTTCACCGACCGCGATGTGATCGCACAGCAGGCTGGCGCCCTGCGCGGTGATGCACATGCCAGCCTGCGGCTGGCCGACAACGCACTGCTGGGCAGCATCGGCAACGTGGTGCAGCAGCACCAGGCGGCGATGCGCAGTGGCGGCGATGCCGATGGCCTGGCCTCGCAGGCGGCGCAGTCGGTCTCGGCGCAGCCGGGCATGCGCCATGGCAGCCTGTTCAACCAGTTGGCCATGCATCTGGTCGAGCCAGCGGGCGAGGCTGCTGGCGACAGCGGCGTAGCGGGTCGCAGCCGTGGCCTGTGGGCGCGCGGTTTCGCCAGCCATGGTCGCATCGACGCCGAGGGTGGCGTGGCCGGCCTGAGCCATACCGTCGGCGGCATCGTGGTCGGTGCCGACACCCGCGTGGCCGATGACCGCGTGACCCTCGGCGTCAGCGTGGCCGCGGCCGACATGTCGACCAAGGCCAGCGATGGCTTCGGTTTCAGTGGCGACGTGCGTGCGCTGGATGTGGGCGGCTACCTGGATGCGACCTATTCGCGTGGCTACCTGTCGGCGGCCGTGCGCTACACCGACCTGCGCCACGATACCCGCCGCAGCCTGTCGGCCATCGAGGGCCTGCAGCAACCGTTGCACGCCCGATACAGCAGCGATGCGGTCTCGGCGCGGGTCGAACACGCGTTCTCTTTCACCCGCGGCAAGGGACTGGTGATCCAGCCGCTGCTGCCGGTGGTGGACTACGCGCGGACCTCGGCCATCCGCTTCAACGAAGGGCAGGGCACCGGTGCGCTGGTGGGGCGCAGCGGCAGCCTGGAGAGCATCCGCGTGGGCGCCGGCCTGCAGGCGTTCAGGACCTTCGAGGGCAACAACGGCGAGCGCATCACCCCGCGTGCCCGCGTGGTCTGGCAGAAGGAGCTGGGCGATTCGCAGGCGCGCTACAGCACCGGCTTTGCTGCGGCACCGGACCTGGTGTTTGGTGCCAGCAGCCAGGCCGTGGGCGAGCAGGTGCTGGCCTGGAACCTGGGCGTGACCAGTCGTGCCAGCGAGCGCCTGTCGATCATGGCCGACTACGTGGGTGAGCGCCGCGACGGGCAGATCCAGAACGGCGTGATGCTGGGCCTGGGCTACAGGTTCTAAGGGGGCTCGGCCCCGGCGACATCGGTATCGCCGGGGCCATCCCACCAGGACAAGTGCTGCGGTATGGTCGGCAGGGAACTCCCGCCAGGCCCGTCCATGCAGATCGCCGTTTTCAGTGCCCGCCCCTACGATCGTCGTTTCCTCGACGAGGCCAACCAGCGCGATGCGGCCGGGCAGGGCTTTGCGTTCGTGTACTTCGATGCCGCGCTGGACGTGCATACCGCAGCGCTTGCGCAGGATTGCGTTGCTGTCTGCGTGTTCGTCAACGACCGCCTGGACGCGCCGGTTCTGCACGCGCTGCATGCCTTGGGCGTGCGCGCCGTGCTGCTGCGCTGCGCCGGCTTCAACAATGTGGACCTGGCCGCCGCGAAAGCGCTGGACCTGTTCGTCGCGCGGGTGCCGGCCTATTCCCCCGAAGCTGTGGCCGAGCACGCGCTGGCGCTGGTGATGACGCTCAACCGGCAGACCCATCGCGCCTACAACCGCGTGCGCGAGGGCAACTTCATGCTCGATGGCCTGCTCGGGCGCACCCTGCATGGGCGCACGGTCGGCATCGTCGGCACCGGCAAGATCGGCCTGGCTACCGCGCGCATCTTCCACGGCATGGGCTGCACCGTGCTGGGGTACGACCCCTATCCATCGGCGGCCTTCGCCGCCGTGGGCGAAGGGGTTGAACTGGAGGAGCTGCTGGCGCGCGCCGATATCGTGTCGCTGCATTGCCCGCTGACACCCGATACCCAGCATCTGATCAATGACGCGTCGCTGGCGCGGATGAAGACCGGCGCGATGCTGGTCAACACCTCGCGCGGCGGGCTGGTGGATACCCATGCGGTGATCCGCGCGCTGAAGTCGCGGCGGCTGGGCCACCTGGCCATCGACGTCTACGAGCAGGAAAGCGCGCTGTTCTTCCAGGACCTTTCCGGCGAGATCATCGACGACGAGGCCTTCCAACGCCTGATGACTTTCCCCAACGTGCTGGTGACCGGCCACCAGGGCTTCTTCACCGTGGAGGCACTGCAGGAGATCTCGGCGATCACGCTGGGGAACCTGCGGGATTTTGCCGGGGGGCGGGCGTGTGCGAACCGGGTGGAGGATGAGTAAGCGTAGCGGCGCACTTGTAGGCGGGCAGGGTCTTTACTTTGGATGAATATCATATGAAGCTGGGGTGAAGGGGGGGCTTGCGCCTCCCTGAATCATAGGGGGCGCAAGGGACGGCGCAGTTGCAGGTTGGCCGGAACATGACGCCAGGACAGGTCGGCGGACGTGCGTAGCCCGTTTGCCGACGCATCTGGAAAGAGGGATGTTCCATGCGCAATTGGCCGTTGCGGGGAGTGTTGGGGACTGTATTGGTGGGTATGGTCTGGTCGGCTGTCGCAAGCAGCCCGTTGACCCCGCATACCGAATACAACAAGCGGATCCGGACAGGTGAGATGCTCTCGCCGCTGACATCGGAACTGTTCGGCGAGAAGATCAATCCAAGCTCCGGTGCGACCGAGTTCGTGGTTACCGACGTTGAACTCCCTGGCAACTCTGCCTTGCCGGTGCGGCTGCAGCGCCGCTTGTCGATAGGCTCATTCAAGGACCGCCAGCCACTGGGCGGATTCGGCAGCTGGGACATCGATGTCCCCTTCATCGATGGGACGTTCGAAGCCACAAACAAATGGAACATCGGGGGCAACGGGGCGACGCAACGCTGTGGTCAGCCCTTCTACCCGAAGGTTCCGACCATCGCGAATCTGTACGAGGTTTGGACCGGCAACAAGGCACACATCCCCGGTGGCTCCGACCAGGAGCTCCTCTACATCGGCGCAGCCGGAACGGTCAATCCGCGGCCGACCGATGGCGCCATCTACAACTGGGGAACGCGGGGTAATCTCCGTTTCTCCTGCCTGCCAGCCACCGCCAACGGCTATCCAGGCGAGGGATTTCTTGGGGTGGATGGCGAGGGCAACCGGTACTTCTTCGACGTGGGAATCGAGCGTTGGGTCGGGCCAATGGACTTCGGTGGCTCGAGCTTCGGAATGGTGCGGGTGTTGCTGATGGCAAGCCGGGTGGAAGACCGCCACGGCAACTGGGTCGCCTACGACTATGCCGGAGACAAGCTGGTCGGGATCCGAAGCAACGATGGGCGTGCCATCGACATCACCTACGCTGGTGACGAAATCACCAGTGCGACCGCCAATGGCCGCACCTGGCGCTATGAGTACAACGCGCGAGCCGGGGCGCTGGGATTCGCGCGCTGGCCAAGTCTGCGCGCGGTGGTCCAGCCGGACGGTTCGCGTTACACCTATGAGTACAGCGCACCTGACGAGTTTGGCGGACTGAACCCCGAGTATGGATCCTGGGATGGAAACCCGACGCGTTGCACCAAACCATCGTTCATTCCTTCGACGTTTACGTTGGTCGCGACCCATCCAGCGGGCGCGCGCGGCGAGTTCGAGTTTGAGTACGTTCGGCGCATCCGCACGGGTATCGGTGCAAACGCCTGCGCAAAACTGGGTACCCGTTACTACCAGCGCGCCTCGGCTTCGTTCGACCTCTATGCAATCAAGCGGAAGCTTTTGTCAGGGCCGGGGTTGAGCGCCCAGGCCTGGTCATTTGAAGGCGGCGGTTACGACTCGCGTGCCGATGCTGCGGTTTCCACCGTCGTTGAACCCGATGGCACCCGCCGCCATCGCGTGTTCGGAATCAAGATTGACGAGAACGAAGGTCAGCTGTTGGAAGAGGCTGTCCGTGCCCCTGACGGAACGATCGTCCAGGTCGTTAGCAACAGCTACGTTACCGAGGCGGATGCGCCCACGATGCCGTTCGCTGACAGCTATGGTCTGCTGTCTGCAGCGGATGACGCGTTCGCGGTCAGGGCGCGTCCCTTGAAGCAGTCGGTTCTCAGCCAAGATGGCGTCAGCTTCGTCAACACGACAGATCAGTTCGATGTGCATGTGCGGCCGGTGGTGCAGACCGAGAGCAACTCGTTGGGGCGCTCGCGTACGCTGAGAACCACCTACTTCGACGACACCGGCCGCTGGATACTCGGCCAGGTCGGACGCAGTACACAGACCGTCGGTGGCGTCGAGATCGAGACCGAGCGCACTGACTTCGACGCGTTGGCGCGCCCGCAGCGTACCTACGCCTTCGGCATGCTGCAGCAGGCGCTGGGTTACCACGCGGATGGCACGCTTGCCTCCGTGACCGACGGCAAGGGCAATGCCATTGCACTGGGTAGCTGGAAGCGTGGTCTGCCGCAGACTGTTGCGTACCCGGACGGCAGCAATGCCTCGCTGCAGATCGACGACAATGGCTGGGTGCGCACGGCGCTGGAGCCCAATGGCGCCAGCCGAAGCTTCGACTACGACGGGATGGGCCGGATCGTACTGGCGACCCAGGCCGCCAATGACAGCGTGGCCTGGAATCCCTCTACAACGCGATTCTTCCAGGTGCCAGGAACCGAGATCGGACTGGAGGCGGGGCACTGGAAGCGCGAGTCCAGTACCGGCAACGCACGCGCGGTGACGTACTACGACGGGTTGTGGCGCCCAGTACTGGAAGAATCGTTCGACGCTGCGGACCGTGGCGGTACACTGCGCCAGACGGTGACCCGTTATGACAGCAATGGACGCACGGTTTTCACCTCCTATCCGACTCGTGCGGCGACCGACTTCCGTTCAGCGCTGCCCGGCACCCATACCGTCTATGACGCACTCGGGCGCCTCAACCGTAGCGAGCAGGACAGCGAACTGGGCCGGCTTGTCACGACCACCGAGCAGCTCGGTGGAGGCAGCGTAAGGGTGACCAATCCGCGCGGCATTGCCACCACCACCGACTACCTGATGTACGGCAAGCCCAGCCACGACACGCCCCTCCGAATTCTCCATGCGGAGGGGGGGGTGACGGAAATTCAGCGCGACACGCTGGGCAAGCCGCTGTCGATCCTGCGACGCAACGGCGATGGCAGCATCAGTGTACGGCGGCAGTACGTCTATGACGGCGCCCAGCGCCTGTGCAAGAGCATGGAGCCTGAGACCGGTGCGACCGGCATGGGCTACGACGCCGCAGGCAACCTGCTCTGGTCTGCCTCGGGCCTGGCGCTGCTGGGTCCTCAATGCGACAGTGACGCTGCCTATGCGTCGCCCTCGCGGGCTGACCGCACCTACGACAGCATGAATCGCTTGCTGACGCTGCGCTTCTCGGATGGCCAGGGCGATCAGGACTGGAACTATTGGCCGGGCGGAAAAGTGAAGCGTGTGCAGACCCGCAACAACGGCGCCGTCACCAGTAACGACTACACCTACAATCTGCGCGGACTGCCCACGTCCGAGAGCGTAGCCTACGACGGCGGCGAGGCCTGGGCACTAGGCTATGGCTACGATGCGAACGGCGCCTTGGCAACCCATGTGCAGCCTTCCGGCCTGACGATCGACTACAGTCCGAACGCGCTGGGACAACCGACACGGGCCGGAACCTACGCCACCAACGTGAGCTACTACGCGAACGGCGGCATGAGCGGCTTCACCTATGGCAACGGCGTCGTGCATCAGATGACGCAGAACACGCGCGGCCTTCCCGATCGCAGCACCGACAGTAGTGCAGATGGCAAGGTCATCGACGATGGCTACGATTACGATGCCAATGGCAATGTGGCGGCCATCAGCGATGGCCTGCCTGCAGCCCCGGGAAACCGCGACATGCGCTACGACGGCCTGGATCGTCTGACCGCAGTGAAGGCGGCCAGCTTCGGAAACGCAAGCTATGTCTACAACGTTCTGGACAACATCGTGGCCGCCAACGTCGGTGCGCGGCGACAGTCTTTTGAATACGACTTCAACAATCGGTTGACGAACGTGCGGGATGCTGCCAGTGGTGCGACCGTGACTGGGCTCGGGTATGACGCACAGGGCAACCTGAAGATCCGCAATGGCGTCGCGTTCCGGTTCGACTACGGCAATCGCCTGCGCGAGGTCGATGGCAAGGAGACATATCAGTATGACGCGCATGGACGTCGCACCCTGGCCAGCGCGCCCAATGGCAACATTCGTTCCCTGTATGGGCAGGATGGCGTGCTGCGCTATCAGCACGATCAGCGCCAAGCGAAGGGCTTCGACTATATTTGGCTCAACGGCAGCCTCGTTGCCAAGCGTGCCGTGGATATCGCGCCTGCAGCATTGGTCGTAACGGTTCCGGGCTACAGTGCGAACGGTGCGTTTGATGTGCAGTGGGCAGCCGTTGCTGGTGCGCAGCGTTACGAGGTTCAGGAGTCCAGTGGTGGTGAATGGCAGCCGGTCTATCAAGGGCCCGCGCTGAACGTTTCGCTGGCCGGGCGCAGCTCCGGCGTCTATCGTTATCGTGGCCGTGCCTGCAATGGCACTGTCTGCGGCGCTTGGGGTGTGGAAGCCTCCATCCAGGTGGAGCTTGCTCCCACTGCCGCGCCCGTGATGACGTCACCGGCGAACGGCATCAACGGGGCGTATTCCTTGAGCTGGTCAGTGGTGTCGGGCGCTTCCCGCTACGTGCTTGAAGAGGCAGTAGGTGCCAGCTGGATCGTGGTGTTCGATGGTTCCAGCCGTTCCTATCAGGTGGCGGGCAAGTCTGCTGGAGACTATCGCTATCGGGTCAAGGGATGTAATCCGCAGGGCTGCGGTGCCTATTCGTCCGAAGCGACGGTTACCGCTCTGTATGCCCCATCCGTGCCGACACTGTCCGTGCCCGCCGCGAGCTACAACGGCAGCTACACCCTCTCCCTTTCGAGTGTGGCTCAAGCCAGCAGTTACCGCATTGAAGAGCAGCTCAACGGTGGCACGTGGACAGAGATCAACAGGATCAGCAGCACTCAGCTGGCCATCAGCGGACGAAGCGCTGGCAGTCATGCCTATCGTGCGTTTGCATGTAATGACGCCGGGTGCAGTGCGGCCAGTTCAACTGCGAACACCGTCGTGACGCTGCCCCCTGTCCAGGCAACGGGGATCAACCTTGGCGGCACGAGTTACAGTTCCACTGTGAGTATGTGGTGGGGTGCGATTCCCGCAGCGACAAGCTATCAGTTGATGGAACAGTTCAATGGTGGTGGCTTCGGCCTTGCTCAGGAGGATGGCGCTACCTCGGTGGCGCGTGGCGGCCGTTGGCCTGGTCAGTGGGATTATCAGGTGCGTGGTTGCAATGTTGCTGGATGCGGCCCATGGTCGGCGGTAGCGGGTGTGCGCGTGATTGGTCCTCCGGCCGCTCCCGAGATCCGGGTGCCTGGAACAGCGGGCATGGGAGTGAGTTACTCCGTCGCGTTGCTGGAAGTGGCGGAAGCGTCTCGCTACGAGATCGACGAGAGCACCGACAATGCCAACTGGAGCACCATCGCGGGTGAACGCAGCGTCACCCTGAGCAAGGGCGGTGGTGGGACGTTCTTCTACCGTGGTCGTGCCTGCAATCCTGCTGGGTGCGGGCCGAGTTCCGCGTCGGGTCAGATCGTCATCTCCAGTGCGCCTCCGGTTCCGACCGGCGTGAGGATCGCCAAGAATCAACCTCAGCTGTGCTCCATCGTCTGGAATATTTCCACTGGTGCAACCTACTACCAGGTGCGTTCGTCCCGCGGTGGTGCGACCTATACGACCACGGGGGCAGGCTACGAGCTGGACACTCGGTGCGATGCAGCCTACGTCGTTCGTGCCTGCAATGCGCAGGCGTGCTCGGCATGGTCGAACTGAGGTGGACTCGATGGACGCAGGAATGAGGACGCTGCTGATTCGGACCGTTGCAGGGGCCACGCTGATTCTGGGTGGGCTGTTCAATCAGGCTGCTGCGGAGACGATTACCTATATCCACACCGATGCGTTAGGGTCACCGGTCGCTGAGACTGACTCGGCTGGCATCGTTATCCGACGTACCACCTATGAGCCCTATGGTGCTGTGGTTGGTGGATCCGTTGCTGATGGGCCTGGTTATACCGGGCATGTCACCGATGCTTCGACAGGCTTGAGCTACATGCAGCAACGGTACATGGATTCACACTTGGGTGTGTTTCTAAGTGTGGATCCTGTATCGGCTATGCGCGATCCGGTGGGCGCATTCGGACGCTACAGGTACGCCAATTCGAATCCCTACCGCTACTTTGATCCCGATGGCCGACGAGCGTGTGGCAAAGACACAGGCTGCCAGTTGGAGCAGGGGGCGCTTGGCGGTTCCTCCGGAGTGAGCAGGTCAACAGCGGGAGTGAGGAGCACTTCTATCGGTGGGCAGCGTCTCGTTGCAGACGAGATGATCAACCGTTCCGCAGGTGCCAATGGGACAAGTGAACTGGTGCGGAATTGGAGCCTTTCTCAGGTTTCGCCAAGAGGTGGTGCGATAGTCCAAGATATTTCAGTTACTGTTGAGGCGTTTGACAGGGCAGGGCATCGCATCGTGGGTCTTCCATCCACTCGCTACTGGGAAGCTTGGACGGTGTCTCCAGGGAGTTCGGTTCCTACACCCTATGGACAGGATACATTCAAGGTCAACAGGCTTCCGAGTGAATGGTATAGGGGAAAGGTGACCTGGTCTGGAAGTGCTAGGTTCTATGAGGGTTTGAGTTTGCCTTCTTCCTTTGTCCCTGGTGGAGTAGGGTTCGCAGGAGTACTTCCTTCAACATCAGTTGATCCGAAATTGAGTACTTCCTCGGCGACGCCTTCGGTAGATGTTAGATTTCAAGTGGAATGGCCTTGATGAGTTATTCGGGTATTGGAGGGATGTATGGAAGTGTTTGCACTTTTTTTTGTCCTCAGTGTTGCATCTGTAGGAGGTGGTCAGGACGTTAACCGAAGTGTCACTTCATCAGTTCATGAGATAAAAGCGCAACCTACCGCCGATGGAAGGGCTCTGGGCATGAGTGCCTTGTTCGAATATCTTTCGGGTCTCAGGAAGGAGGAAGTTAATGAAGTCAACAGCTCGACAGTGCGCGAGATCGCTTCACTTCTAGATGTTGATGGCGATGTGGGGCGGTTTTACGCATCGAAGACATTGGCAGTGCTTGGATGCCATTCTCGAGTGGCGCTGCCTCTTCTCCATGATGCAATTAAAAAGACAGAACCCATTGAGTCCAACTTGGGACCGCTGGTTCTTGCACCAGCAGTAAGCCCTCGCGAAGAGATTGGAAAGGCGATCAAAGCCATAGAGGGGACATCAACGTGCGAATTGCCACCGGGGCCGTAGGTTCACCCCCTGGCAGGCTGGGAAGGTGGCGTGGGTTGAGAGTGTGACTCAATGACTGCGGACGTTCTGAGGGGCCAGTAGGCAATTGTCCTCCCGTGGGGGTAATTGACCACAGCGAAAAGCTGCTGCTATGATGCCCAGCTAGGCCGGAATAGCTCAGTTGGTAGAGCGGCGCATTCGTAATGCGTAGGTCGCAGGTTCGACTCCTGTTTCCGGCACCAGTTGCATGAAAAGCCCCGGCCTTTGGTTGGGGCTTTTTGTCTGCGCCCGCCGGTGATCATTGGATGGTCACCTCACTGAAGGCTGCAAGCCTTCATCAACGTCTCGTCATCCCCGCACCCCGTACCAGCCACCACGCCAGCTGCCGGAGATAACCACCTGCAGCTCCCGCCAATGCGCCGATCAGCAGGCGTGCAAGCACAGTGGTCCCGCGCGCGGCCCACTCACGCACCCCTGGCAGTGCCGCCACTACCTGCGCACCCAGCAACAGCACCAGCACGTCCAGCCCGAGCGCGTCCACCACCGGCAGCAACGGCGACAGCACTGGGTTGCAGGCCAGCATGATCACCAGCGCAGCACCCAGTGCGGCCATCAGGCAGCGCACGGCGGGCAGGGGGGTCCAGCGCAGCAGCTGGTCAATCAGGCGCATGGCATTCCATGTATCACGTGTGCGAGCCCTCATCAGGCTCAATCGGCCGCACCGGTTGCCGCAGCACGGTTTTCAATCGTGCCGCCTCGGTCCTGCGCGGGTCGCTCAGGTAGATCTCATGATGGGGGCCGGCAAAGGTGGAACCCAGTGCGGGCATTACTTCGTCATGCAGGTGCGCCAGGACGGGTCCTTCGTCGTCGTAGGCGCCCACGTGCAACGTCTGCAGGCTGGGGCCTTCGGCAAGGCGTTCATGGCGGAGGCTAGGCGGGGCATCTCCCAGCTTCGCGCGCGCCTTGCTGATCGCCGCTTGCCACTGCGCAGGCCGGATATCCTCAGGCGTGCGGATCATCACGGTCCAGGCCCACTCATCCTTGCGCCGCGCGACGAAGCTGGCCGGGTCCTCGGCGCTCCACAGCGCCTCCAGCGGTGGCACCACGTAGTCGCGCCCTTCGGCCTTCAGCGCGAACTTCAGTGCGTAGCTCACCGAATACAGCCACTGCACGGCCTGTGCGTAGGCGGGAGCAGTGTTCGGGTCGCCGCGACCATCGACCATCACGTAGGGCAGGGGGGGTACATCGACCGGTACGAACCTGCCGGCGGGCGGTTGATAGAGCGCCCGGTCGCGCTTCCTGAAGTCGATCTTGTCCATCGGGGGCTTCCTCCTGTGCCGAGCATCCCATGCCGGTCACCCGGCCGTACGCTGAACCGGTTCAGGTGACTTTGCCGAACGAGGGCGAACGGCCCCGCGAACGCCCGGGGCCGGGATGCCGCCCTGGGTCATGCGCCCGTCACACCTGCGCGGTGCGACAACGTGTCGCAGCCAGAATCGGGCCTTTCCTGCGCTCGATCAATGTCAATGCCTTTCTTAAATGGTGGGTGACGGCCTAAAATTGAAAGGCTGACTCGACCCCACCTCCCTGCCTGTCTTCCGGACCGGTGGGACCGGCTTTGGCCGGAACAGGCAGGGACGGGGAACGGCATTCCCTCGCAATTGGATCGACCGATGATTCCGTTGAAAACCCTTGGGCGCTGGTTGCGCCCGGGCCTGCTGCTTTCGTTGCTGGTGATGCTCACCGGCTGCGATGCCGTGGCCATCCTCAGTCCGAAGGGCCAGATCGGCCAGGATGAGAAGACCCTGCTGATCACGGCCACCGTGCTCATGCTGCTGGTCGTCATCCCGGTCATCATCATGACCCTGACGTTCGCGTGGAAGTATCGCGCCTCCAACACCAAGGCCCGCTACGAGCCGAAGTGGTCCCACTCGACGGCGATCGAGGTGGTGGTGTGGTCGATCCCGTGCATGATCGTGCTGGTCCTGGCGGTCCTGACCTGGCGCTCGTCGCACGCACTGGACCCGTACCGTCCGCTGGATTCGGACGTCAAGCCGGTCATCATCGAGGCGATCTCGCTGGACTGGAAGTGGCTGTTCATCTATCCGGAAGAGAAGGTGGCGGTCGTCAACGAAATCAAGTTCCCGGTCAACACGCCGCTGAACTTCAAGATCACGTCCGATTCGGTGATGAATGCGTTCTTCATCCCGCACCTGGGCAGCATGATCTACTCGATGGCTGCGATGGAGACCAAGCTCCACCTGATCGCCAACGAGACCGGTGAATTCCCGGGCATGTCCTCGCACTACAGCGGCGCGGGCTTCGCCAAGATGCACTTCACCGCCTACTCGGTCACTGATGCCGAGTACCGCCAGTGGCTGGACCAGGTCCGCGCCGGCGAGCAGACCCTGGACAAGGCCTCGTTCAAGGCGCTGGGTGAAGCACGCAACGCCGAGTGGTATCCGGTCACCTACTTCGGCAAGACCGAAGAAGGCCTGTTCGACTGGGTCATCGCCAAGCACATGGGCGACAACAAGCATTACGGCATGAAGCACTCGCATGCCGGTGCCGCCGCTGCCGATGCCGCCACCCATGAAGCGCACGAGGGCCATGCCCCCAGTGACGCGCATGATTCCAAGGAATCGGGTGAAAACCTGGATGCCAACGAACACGAACACGCAGGCCATGCCGGCCACGCGGGTTCGGGAGAATGAACATGTTGGGAAAACTCTCTCTTGAGTCGATCCCCCACGATCCGATCGTGCTGACCACCCTGGTCGGCGCGATTCTTGGTGGCTTGGGCGTCGTCGCCCTGATCACCAAGTTCAAGCTGTGGGGCTATCTGTGGAAGGAGTGGTTCACTTCGGTGGATCACAAGAAGATCGGCGTGATGTACCTCATCGTCGCCTTCGTCATGCTGCTGCGCGGTTTCTCCGACGCCATCATGATGCGTACCCAGCAGGCCATCGCCGTCGGTGGCTCGGAGGGTTACCTGCCGCCGCACCACTACGACCAGATCTTCACCGCCCACGGCGTGATCATGATCTTCTTCGTGGCGATGCCGCTGATCACCGGCCTGATGAACCTGGCCGTGCCGCTGCAGATCGGTGCGCGCGACGTCGCGTTCCCGTTCGTCAACTCGCTCAGCTTCTGGCTGTTCGTGTCCGGTGCGGTGCTGATCATGCTGTCGCTGTGGATCGGTGAGTTCGCTGCCACCGGCTGGCTGGCGTTCCCGCCGTTGTCGGGCATCGAATACAGTCCAAGCGTCGGCATGGACTACTACATCTGGGGGCTACAGGTCGCTGGCCTGGGTACCACGCTGAGCGGTATCAACTTCTTCATCACCATCCTGAAGATGCGTACCCCCAGCATGAAGCTGATGCAGATGCCGGTGTTCACCTGGACTGCCCTGGTGACCAACGTGCTGATCGTCGCCGCGTTCCCGGTGCTGACCATCACCCTGGTGCTGCTGACCCTGGACCGTTACCTGGGTACGCACTTCTTCACCAATGACGGCGGCGGCAACGCCATGCTGTACATCAACCTGATCTGGATCTGGGGTCACCCGGAGGTGTACATCCTGGTCCTGCCGGCGTTCGGTGTGTTCTCCGAAGTCATCGCGACCTTCTCGCGCAAGGCGCTGTTCGGTTACAAGGGCATGGTCTACGCCACCGCCTGCATCGGCGTGCTGTCGTTCATCGTGTGGCTGCACCACTTCTTCACCATGGGCTCGGGTGCCAACGTCAATGCCTTCTTCGGCATCACGACGATGATCATCTCGATCCCGACCGGCGTGAAGATTTTCAACTGGCTGTTCACCATGTTCCGCGGTCGCGTGCACTTCACCACCCCGGTGCTGTGGACGATCGGCTTCATGGTCACCTTCGTCATCGGCGGCATGACCGGCGTGATGCTGGCGATCCCGGCCATCGACTTCGTGCTGCACAACAGCCTGTTCCTGATCGCCCACTTCCACAACGTCATCATCGGCGGCGTGGTGTTCGGCATGTTCGCCGGCATCACCTACTGGTGGCCGAAGATGTTCGGCTTCCGCCTTAACGAGTTCTGGGGCAAGTGCGCGTTCTGGTGCTGGTTCATCGGCTTCTACGTGACCTTCATGCCGATGTACGTGCTGGGCTTCATGGGCATGACCCGTCGCCTGCAGAGCACCGTCAACCCGGCCTACGAGCCGCTGCTGCTGGTTGCCGCCTGCGGTGCGTTCATCGTCGGCGCCGGCATCCTGTGCCAGATCATCCAGGTGGCCGTGTCGATCCGCGACCGCAAGAAGACCGTCGACCTGACCGGCGACCCGTGGGATGCCCGTACGCTGGAGTGGGAAACCTCTTCGCCGCCGGCCTTCTACAACTTCGCGACCCTGCCGGACGTCACCGAGCTGGACGATTTCTGGGAGCGCAAGCAGCGTGGTGAAGCCTGGCCGAAGCCGGCCAAGTACACCGACATCCACATGCCGCGCAACACCGGCACGGGCGTTGTCATCGGTGCCTTCAGCCTGGTGTTCGGCTTCGCGATGATCTGGCACATCTGGTGGCTGGCCATCGTCGGCTTCGTCGGCATGATCGCCACGTTCATCTACCGCACCTTCGACCAGGACGTGGACTACTGGGTCCCGGCCGCCGAGGTGGAACGCATCGAGAACGCACACCGCAAGCACCTGGAAGCCCAGGGCCTGGTGAAGTCGGAGCTGAAGGCATGAGCACCAATACCTCGACCCTGAGCCACGGGCACGCCGCGCAAGCGGCGGCCCATGGCCATGACGACCACGAGCACCACGACACCGGCGGCAACACCGTCTTCGGTTTCTGGGTGTACCTGATGAGCGACTGCCTCATCTTCGCCTCGCTGTTCGCCACCTACGTGGTGCTGTCCGGCGGTACCGACGGTGGCCCCGGCGCGAAGGACCTGTTCGAGCTGCCGTTCGTGGCGTGGGAAACCGCGCTGCTGCTGACCTCGTCGCTGACCTTCGGCCTGGGCATGATCGCCATGCACCGCAAGCAGGTCGGCCAGATGTTCCTGTGGCTGGCGGTTACCTGGCTGCTGGGCTTCGGCTTCATGTGCATGGAAGTCTATGAGTTCCAGCACCTGATCCATCAGGGCTACGGTCCGGACCGAAGTGCCTTCCTGTCGGCGTTCTTCGCCCTGGTCGGTACCCACGGCCTGCACGTCAGCGCCGGCCTGCTGTGGCTGCTGGTGATGTTCGTGCAGCTGAAGAAGTACGGCCTGACCCCGACCAACAAGACCCGCATGGCGTGCCTGAGCCTGTTCTGGCACTTCCTGGACCTGATCTGGATCGGCGTGTTCTCCGTCGTCTACCTCAATGGAGCGCTGTAATGGCACATGACAACCACGCACACGACCACGGCACCGGCGGCGAAAGCCACGGCAGCGTGAAGTCGTACCTGATCGGCTTCGTGCTGGCGGTGGTGCTGACCGTCATCCCGTTCTGGATGGTGATGTCGGGCGACTTCTCCCGCACCGTCAACGGTGTGGTGATCGCGGTTACCGCGGTGCTGCAGATGCTGGTCCACCTGGTGTTCTTCCTGCACCTGGACCGCTCGTCGGAAAGCCGCTGGAACGTCAACGCTGCGGCCTTCACCATCGTGGTGATCGGCATCATCGTGGTCGGCACCCTGTGGGTCATGCACAACATGAACGTGCACATGATGCACTGACGTCCTGGCGACGTTGCCACGCAGAAAGGCCGCCCTCGGGCGGCCTTTTTGTTGGCGGGTGGAGGGCAGCACGTGCAACGCATGCCAGGGGGTAATGCCGGCCAGGAGATCCACACCACACGTGCATGGGGTCAGAGCCCTTGCCCGCGGCAAGGGATTCGACCCGGCAGTGCCGGCACACGGGGGTAGTGCCGGCCGCTGGCCGGCAATTGCAGGACGCCGGCCAGCGGCCGGCGCTACCAGAAGATCCACAGCACACGTGCATGGGGTCTCACCCCACCCGGCGCAGGAACTCGTCGGCGTCCATCGGCCGGCCCAGGTGGTAGCCCTGCAGCTGGTCGCAACCCAGCTCGCTCAGGTACTCGCGCTGCGCCTGCGTCTCCACGCCCTCGGCCACCACCTGCAGCTGCAGGGTGCGACCGAGCGCGATGATCGACGAGACGATGGCGGCATCTTCGGCGTTGCATTCCAGGTCGTGCACAAAGGCGCGGTCGATCTTCAGTTCGGTGGCGGGCATGCGCTTGAGGTACAGCAGGCTGGAATAGCCGGTGCCGAAGTCGTCGATGGCGATATGCACGCCCATCGCGGTCAGGTCGTTGAGGATCGCCAGGCTGGCATCAACGTCCTTCATCGCCGTGGTCTCGGTGATCTCCAGGGTCAGCCGCGCCGGTTCGATCCGGTGCCGCTGCAGCACCTCGCGCACGCTGTCCAGCAGTGCCGGCGAGGCGAACTGCAACGGCGAGAGATTCACTGCCATGGTCCATTCCGCATGCCCCGACTCGTGCCATGCCCGCAGCTGCGCGCAGGCGCGGTCCAGCACCCAGTCACCGATCGGCAGGATCAGGCCGCTGCGCTCGGCAATGGGAATGAACACATCCGGTGCCAGCAGGCCCAGCTCCGGATGCTGCCAGCGCAGCAGCGCCTCGGCGCCGGTGGCCGGTGCGCCGGCGGCAGGGAACTTGGGCTGGTAATGCAGGATCAGTTCGTCGCGTGCGATGGCTTTGCGCAGGTCCTGCAGCAGGCGCAGCTGGCGGTTGGCGCTGAGCTGCATCGACGGGGTGAAGAAGGTGTAGCCGTTCCGCCCGGTTTCCTTGGTGTGGTACATCGCCGCATCGGCGTGGGCCATCAGCTCGCGTTCGTTGCTGGCGTCATCCGGATACAGGGCGATGCCCAGGCTGGCACTGACCTGCAGTTCAGCCGCATCCAGCGTGAACGGTTCGCCGGCGGCGGCGATGATGCGCTCGGCCACCACCACCGCATCGTCGGGAGTATCGATGGCCAGCACGATCACGAACTCGTCGCCGCCGAGGCGGGCGAAGGTATCCTGCGGCCGCAGCTGTCCCCCGATGCGCTGTGCCACCGCCACCAGCAGGCGGTCGCCGAGCTGGTGGCCGTAGGCATCGTTGACCGCCTTGAAGCCGTCCAGGTCGCAGAACATCACCGCCACTGCATGGTTGCGCCGCCGCGCCTTCTCGATGGCCTGCTCGATGCGGTCCTGCAGCAGCATGCGGTTGGGCAGCTGGGTCAAGGGATCGTGCAGCGCGGCCTGGATCAGCTTGTCGTTGGCGTGCGCGAGCGAATCGGCCAGCAGCCCGGTGCGCACGCGCATCTGCCGGTCGAACAGCGAGGCGACCAGGGCGATGCCCAGCGTTGCCACCGTGGTGACGATCACCAGCACGGCCAGCCAGCGTGTATCGATGCCACCGCTGCCGACCGCGCCACAGACGCTGCCTTCGGGGAAGCGCGCCGCCGCCATGCCGGTGTAATGCATGCCGACGATGGCCAGCCCCATCACCAGCGAAGCGAGCGCGCGCAGCAACAGGGTGTTGCGCTGCTCGGCGCGCAGGCGGAAGGCGATCCACAGTGCGGCGCCGGCGGCACCGATGGCCACCGCGATGGAGGCAGCGAACCAGCCCGGGTGGTAGTCGATGCCGGGCTGCATGCGCATCGCCGCCATGCCCAGGTAGTGCATGGCCGCGATGCCCAGGCCCATCAGCACGGCACCCGCCAGCAGGCGGCGCCACGGCAGGCTGGGGCGCGACACCAGCCACAGGGCATAGGCCGAAGCGCCGATCGAGACGGCCAGCGAGTACAGGGTGATGCCGAGGTCATAGCCCACCGGGATCGGCAGGTCGAAGGCCAGCATGCCGATGAAGTGCATCGACCAGATGCCCAGCCCCATGGCCGCCGCGCCGCCGGCCAGCCACCAGCGCGCCACGCGCCCCTCGGCCGTGGCCAGGCGCCCGGCCATGTCCAGCGCCGTGTACGAAGCAAGAATGGCCACCAGCAGGGAGATGGTGACCAGGCTCTGACTGTAACTGCCAGTCATGTTGAATCCAGTGGGGGAGGGAGGGGGCGCCCGCAAGGCGCACGCCCGCGACCCCTATCGGCGCGGGTGGGCAGGACTTGAGCGGTCGCAGCAGCTGCGACCCGGCTCGGCTATCCTGCCACGCCCGTTCCCGTTGCAGGAAATCACCCCGATGGCAAAAGCCCGTACCGCCTACGTCTGCAATGAGTGCGGCGCCGAATTCAGCAAGTGGCAGGGCCAGTGCACCGAGTGCAATGCCTGGAACTCGCTGTCGGAAATCGTGCTGGAAAGTGCGGCGGCGACCAAGGCGCCGGCGTCGCGCCGGGCGGGCTGGGCCGGCAAGGTCGATCCACCGAAGATCACCGCCCTGAAGGACGTGGAGCAGACCGAGCATCGCCGGGTCACGACCGGCATCGGCGAGTTCGACCGCGTGCTGGGCGGCGGCCTGGTCGAAGGCGCGGTGGTGCTGGTGGGCGGTGACCCGGGCATCGGCAAGTCGACTTTGCTGCTGCAGGCGGTGGCGAAGATGGCGGCCGAACTGCCGGTGCTGTACGTGACCGGCGAGGAATCGCTGGCCCAGGTGGCCGGCCGTGCGCATCGGCTGGAGCTGCCGCTGGATGGGGTCAACGCGCTGGCCGAGACCGGGGTCGAATCGATCCTGCAGCATGCCTCCCGGGCCGGCCCGCGACTGATCGTGGCCGACTCCGTGCAGACCCTGTGGACCGAGAGCCTGACCGCCGCGCCCGGTTCGGTCAGCCAGGTGCGCGAGAGCGCGGCGCGGCTGGTCCGGTTTGCCAAGGAAACCGGCACGGCCGTGTTCCTGGTCGGCCATGTGACCAAGGAAGGCGGCATCGCCGGCCCGCGCGTGCTCGAGCACATGGTCGATGCAGTGCTGTATTTCGAGGGCGAGAGCGGCAGCCGCTTCCGCCTGTTGCGCGCGTTCAAGAACCGCTTCGGTGCAGTCAACGAACTGGGCGTGTTCGCGATGGGCGACAAGGGCCTGAAGGAGGTCTCCAACCCATCGGCGATCTTCCTGTCCGGCGGCAGCACCCATCAGCCGGGCAGCTGCGTGATGGTCACCCGCGAGGGCACCCGGCCACTGCTGGTGGAGGTGCAGGCGCTGGTCGATGCGTCGCCGCTGTCGAATCCGCGCCGTGTCGCGGTCGGCCTGGAGCAGAACCGCCTGGCCATGCTGCTGGCGGTACTGCATCGCCACGGCGGCGTGCTGGTCGGCGACCAGGACGTGTTCGTCAACGTGGTCGGTGGCATCCGCGTGCAGGAGACCGCCGCCGACCTGCCGGTGCTGCTGGCCGTGCTGTCCTCGCTGCAGGACCGGCCGCTGGCGGAAAAGACGATTGCGTTCGGCGAGGTGGGGCTGTCCGGCGAGATCCGCCCGGTGCCCAATGGTGAAGACCGGCTGCGCGAGGCCGCCACCCATGGCTTCAAGCGCGCCATCGTGCCCAAGGCCAATGCGCCCAAGGGCGGTTCGGTGAAGGGGATGGAAGTGATCGCGGTGGAGCGCCTGTCCGAGGCCATCGACGCGGCGTGATGCACGCGGGCCTGCCTGCGGGGCCTGCCTCTACAAACGTCATATACGGCAACGGTCAGGCTGGCTGTGCTAGTTTTTCCCGCTCGACGAAGGCGCCCTCTGGCGCCTTTCCGTGCCCAGGAGTAAACGATTACATGCAGGACACCGCGCTCACCGCCCCCAACGCCGAGATCCGTCGTGCCGGGGTCGATCTCAATGGACTGATGACGGTGCTGGGCAAGCACCTGTATTCCACCCCGGTGGTGGCGCTGCGCGAACTGGTGCAGAACGCGCACGACTCGATCATCCGCCGCCGCATCGAACAGCCTGGCATCGAAGTGCCGTCGCGCATCTCGGTGCAGGTCGATGCCGGTGCCGGCGTGCTGCGCATCATCGATACCGGTGCCGGCCTGACCCGCCAGGAGATCCACGATTACCTGGCCACCGTCGGCGTCGGCTATACCCGTGGCCTGCGCCAGGGCGGCGCGGATGACGAAGGCCTGATCGGCATGTTCGGCCTGGGTTTCCTGTCGGCCTTCGTGCTGGCGCGCCGGGTCAGCGTGCGTACCACCTCGTACCAGACGCCGGATCTGGGGCACCTGTACGTGTCCAGCAATGCCGAGCAGTACACCGTCAGCGAAGTGCCGGCACGCGCGGTCGGCACCGAAGTGGAACTGGAACTGCATCCGGATTTCCTGCCGCTGGCCAACGAGGCGCGCCTGCACGAGGTGCTGGGCCGCTACTGCGCGCTGCTGTCCGAACCGATCTTCATCGGTGCTGCGACCGAAGCGCTCAACCCCGAGCCGCCGCCGTGGCGGGGGCAGGGCGACGTGGCCGTGCACCCGGTGCAGGCACGCCGCCAGGCACTGCAGTTCGCTGCGCGCTTCGAGCACGATTTCGAGCCGATCGTCACCGTGCCGCTGCGTGCCGACGGCAGCAGCGATGCCACCGGCCTGCTGTGGGTGCAGGACGGCGCGACCTATGGCACCAGTGACAACCGCAACCTGTCGGTGTTCGTGCGCGGCATGCTGCTGGATGACGATGCCCGCGACCTGCTGCCGCCGTGGGCCGGCTTCATCGGCGGGGTGATCGAATCCTCGCGGCTGACGCCGACTGCCAGCCGCGAAGACCTGCAGCGCGATGACCACTACCGTGCCGTGCAGCATGCCTTGCTGGAGGCGCTGGTCGACGGCCTGGCCGACGTCGCGCGGCAGCAACCGGAAGCCTGGCGGCGGGTCCTGGCCCGCCACAACGAGGCGCTGCTGGGCGCAGCGCTGTGCGATGACCGCCTGTTCGAACTGCTGATGGAGCATGTGCGCGTGCCGACCTCGCAGGGCGACCTGCCGGCCAGTGCCCTGCCGGCGCGCGGTGCCGTGCATGTCATCCTCGACAACGGCGGTGGCTTCGAAGAGATGCTGTTCCGCGCGATGGGGGTGCCGGTCGCGCATGGCCACCGCTACGCAGTGGTGCCGTTCCTGCGGCGCTGGGCCCAGGCCAAGGGCCTGCGCCTGGTTGAACTCGGCACCGAGCAGGGCAACCGCGCACTGTTCCGCAGCGATGACAGCCTCGACGAGGCGCAGCTGGCCTGGCTGCGCGAACAGCTGGGCGATGGCGAGCAGCTGCTGCCGGCGCGCTTCAGCCCGGAGGCACTGCCGGTGGTGGTGGTGCCCGACCGCGAGGCCGAACTGAAGCAGCGCCTGGAGGACGACGAGAACGATAAGCGCGTCTCGATGGCCGCGCTGCGCCTGGCGCGCCAGTTCACCGCGCGCATCGAATCACGCGCGCCGTCGCGGTTGTACCTCAATCTCGACAACCCGGCCGTGCAGGCGCTGTTGCGTGCCCAGCGCGAGGGCCATCCCCAGGCCGACGCCGCCGCACGCCTGCTGCGCTCGCTGAAGATCATCGTCGCCGCGCAGGGGCGCCCACTGGCGCGCGCGGCGACCACCGCAGGCCCTGACCTCAATGGCGCCTTTACCGATATCGCCGGTGCCCTGCAGCAGATGCTGCGCTGAGCACCGTACCTTCTCATCCAGCCTTCGCTAGACAGGAGCATTCATCCCCATGGACATCTGGAACTGGGTCGAAAAACTGCAGGGTGACCTGCGCCAGGCCGGCCAGGCGCAGAACGCGCACCTGCTGAACCGTCTCGCCGACGAGGTCAGTGAACTGCAGATCGACCGCGTCGATGCGCTGCTGCCCGAGGCGCGTGCGCTGGGCAAGGCGCTGGACAACCCGTGGGTCGACGTCTATGTCGGCCACTGGGCCCTGCGCAACCGCGTCGGCAACCGCGTGGAAGGCGAGAGCGCACTCGGCGAAGCCGTAGCGCTGTTTGAACGGGCACATCGCGAGGACACGCTGGAGTGCCCGCAGTCGATCTGCGTGACCCAGGACCTGGCGGCCTGCTACGGCAACATCGATGGCCCGGGCTGGGTGCCTGAGCGCATCGAGGTGTGCGACGAAACGCTGGGCCGCATCGATCCGAGCTGGGCCTGTTTCCAGTGCCTGAGCTGCGAGAAGGCCGATGCACTGCTCGATGATGGCCGTGGCCAGGAGGCGCTGGATTACCTGCAGGTGCAGGCCGATGCCGTGGAAGCCTGTGGCAAGGAAGTGTTCGACAGCTTCCCGGAGATGCAGATCAAGATCCTGCTCGCTGTTGGCCGCGCCGACGAGGCACTGGCGCTGATCGAGAAGCGCGAGGCCGAAGTGGCAGCCTCCGGGGAGTACGAGCCGGCCAACTGCACGGTGCCGCGTCGCCTGTCCAAGGCCTGGGCGCTGGCCCAGCTGGGCCGCGACGAAGAGGCGCTGCAGCAGCTGGTGCCGTGGAGCGAGCTGACCCCGAACTACTGGCGGTTGTGGGCGAACACCGCCGCCGCGCTGTGCCAGCGTGACCCGGCACGCAATACCTGGGATCTGGGTACGCGCTTCAATACGATCATCGAACACTTCGCGCGCGTCGGATCGCATCGCCTGCTGATCGAAGTGGCAGCGTTGAGCCTGGAGCTGGCGCTGCAGCGCGGTGCGCGCTGGGTCGCGCTGCGCCAGCTGGAACTGGCCCGCACCCATCTGGCGCAGCTGCGCCAGGACCGTGGTGCCGCGGCCCTGGTGGCCGGCCTGGCCGCGCGCATCGAGGCATTGCCGGACGTCGCGCCGCTGCCGGTGCCGGCCGGCGAGCTGCTGGCATGGCTGGACGCGCAGGGCGAACAGAACCAGGCGCGCGACCCCGAGCGCGAGGCGCAGTGGTTGCTGCAGGCGCATGCCGAGCTGCCCGATGACGAGGCGCTGGCCGAGATGGCGGCCTCGGCGCTGAACGCCTGCGGCGCGCAGGCCGAGGCGCGAGCGCTGCTGTGGCGGTTCGTACGCAGCCATGCGCAGAACGATGGCCCCGCGGCCTACACGCTGATGCGCTGGCTGGCCGAGCAGGGGGACGACGACGGCCTGCGCCAGCTGGCCGAGGTCTACCGCAGCAGCGTGCCGGTGTTCGCGCACTGGTGCGAGGTGCAGCGCGCACGCCGCGTGTCCGACTGGCCGGCGCTGGAGCAGGCGGCCCGATCGCTGCTGGAACTGTCTCCGGGCTCGCACGGCGCGCGCGGCACGCTGGCGCGCATGTACATGGAAACCGGTCGCTTCAGCGAAGCGCAGGCGTGCTATGCACAGCTGGTCGAGCTGCTGGACGAGCCCAATGCCGCGCACTGGGACCACATGAGTGCGGCAAGCGCGGCACGCGACTGGGATGCGGTGCGCCGCTCGGCTGCGGCGCTTGGCATGGAGCTGTCCAGCCACGAGGGCGTGGTCGAGGAACCGTGGGGCTGGGTGATCATCCGCAGCGAAGAGAACGACGAACCGATGGAGTACTACGCCCGCCGCAGCGGACCGGTGACCGCGCGCATCGTCGAGAATGCGCCGTCCAATCGCGCCCAGCAGGTGGGCGACTGGGTGGTGTTCGATGCCGCGCTGGTGCATCCGGCACCCGAGGAGGAGGAAGCGCGCGAGCAGTTCATCCCGACCTATGCGCAGGTGCATGTGCTGGAGCGCGGCGGCTTCGCCCGCAGCTGGATGATCGATGGCGCGCACCCGGGCGAAGAGGCCTGGAATGCCTTCGTCGAGGCGACCGAAGCACAGGGTTGGAAGGTGTGGTCGCACAGCCGCCCGGACTACACCGTCACCGACCCCGATGTGGAAGAGGGCACGTTGCCCGGCCTGCTGTTCACCGTCGCCCAGCCGCAGGACCATGCGCCGCTGGCGCTGCACCGCTTCCTGCAGCAGCACACCGCGACGTGGCCGCATCCGCATTGCTGGCTGCGCCTGGCTGAAGCCTGTGACCAGGATCGCCAGCCGCATCTGGACGTGATCGAGCGTTACGGCCTGTAAGCCGGGTATCGGGTAGTGCCGGCCGCTGGCCGGCAGCACCGGGATATCCTGTGTGCCGGTCAGCGGCCGGCACTACCTCAAGGAGGAATACATGCGGAAGACAGGGATGTTCGTGCTTGCCGGGCTGTTGCTGGCCCCCACCGCGCAGGCCGCACCGGCCTGCCAGGAACCCGTGGCCGTTGCCCGTGCCTTCTTCGAGGCGACGACCGGCGATGGCGACCTGCTGGAACCGCCACCGGCGCTGGTCAGCCCGGCGTTCGGCAAGGCACTGCGCGGCGAGCGCGCCTGCCAGCAGCGCGAAGAAGGCATCTGCACGATCGATTCCGATCCGTGGCTGGATGCGCAGGACGGCGACATTGAAACCCCGGTGCGTTACCGCTGGAAAGAGGCGTCGGCCACCGCGGGCCAGGTCGAGATGCGCTATGCGGTATGGAAGAAGGCCTACCTGACCCGCCTGCCGATGGTGCGCCAGGGCCAGGGCTGCTGGCAGGTCGATGACATTCTCACCAACAGTGGACGCTCGGTACGGAAGATCCTGGCGCAGCCGCTGCCTTGATCGTCTGCGGCATCCACGCAGGGCGTGGTTCAGTTGCCGGCCCGGCCCGCGGCCGGTATTACCGGGCCATTACGCCTTAACGCGTATGCCCGAACACCAGTTCGATCACGAACTGGCTGCCGAAGAACGCCAGCAGCAGCAACAGCATCGCCGCCAGCGTCCAGTGCACGGCCTTCATGCCGCGCCAGCCGTAACGACGGCGTCCGACCAGCAGCACGCCGAACACGATCCACGACAGCACGCTCAGCACGGTCTTGTGCACCAGCTTCTGCGCCAGCAGGTCATCGACGAACAGCACGCCGGTGACCAGGGTCAGGGTCAGCAGCGCGAAGCCGACCGTGATCACCCGGAACAGCAGCGATTCCAGGTCGGCCAGCGGTGGCAGCGCGCGCAGCCACGGCCGGAACTCACGGCGGCGCAGCGCGCGTTCCTGCAGCCACAGCATGATCGCCAGCAGCGCGGCGATGCTCAGCGTGGCGTAGGCCAGCAGCGCCAGCCATGCGTGGCTGGCCAGGCGCCAGCCCAGCACCTTGCTCGGCTCGTGGCCGTAGCCGTGATAGGCCAGCAGCAGTACCGCGGCCAGTGGGAACACCACCACGCCCAGCGCCGACATGCGGCCGCGCGCGCCCACCAGCGAGGTCAGCCAGGCCATGCCCAGGCCGACCAGAGACAGCGCGGCGAAGAAGTGCATGTCCGGCCCGCCCGTGGTACGCATCGCCACCATCACGTGGTAACCGCCATGCAGCAGCATCGCCGGCAGGGCCGGCCACAGCCAGGTGGGCGAGCCGGAGGTTTCATCGCGGCAGAGCGCGCGCACCAGCAGGGCACTGGCAGCCAGGTAGAGCAGGACGGCGATGAGAACGATTGTCATCGTTGCAGTTTCGCATACCCCTGCGGTGGTGGCGACGGCCCCGTCGTCGCAGCCCGGGCAGACAGCCGGACCCGTTATACTGTCGGCCTTATTGTCCCCCGCTTTCAGACAGGTTGCGCCGCATGTTCGAGTCCCTGACCCAGCGCCTTTCCGGCACCATCGAGCGCCTGCGTGGCCGCGGCCGCCTGACCGAGGAGAACATCCGCGAGGCGACCCGCGAAGTGCGCATCGCGCTGCTCGAGGCCGACGTTGCGTTGCCGGTGGTGCAGGCCCTGATCGAGCGCATCAAGGTGCGTGCGGTCGGCCAGGAAGTGCTGAAGTCGCTGACCCCGGGCCAGGCCCTGATCAAGGTGGTGCGCGACGAACTGACCGCGGTCATGGGCGCCGAAGCCAGCGACCTGAACCTCAACGTGCCCGCCCCGGCCATCATCCTGATGGCGGGCCTGCAGGGCGCCGGCAAGACCACCACGGTCGGCAAGCTGGCCAAGCACCTGAAGGAAAAGCGCAAGAAGAAGGTGATGGTGGTCTCGGCCGACGTCTACCGTCCGGCCGCGATCGAGCAGCTGAAGACCCTGGCCGAGCAGGTGGGCGTGCTGTTCTTCCCGTCCAGCGCCGACCAGAAGCCGGAAGCCATCGTCCGCGCCGCCATCGACGATGCCCGCAAGTCGTTCGTCGACGTACTGCTGGTCGATACCGCCGGCCGCCTGGCCATCGACGAAGCGATGATGGCCGAGATCAAGGCCCTGCACGCGGCGGTGAATCCGGCCGAAACCCTGTTCGTGGTCGACGCCATGACCGGCCAGGACGCGGCCAACACCGCCAAGGCCTTCGGCGACGCGCTGCCGCTGACCGGCGTGGTGCTGACCAAGACCGACGGTGACGCCCGTGGCGGCGCCGCACTGAGCGTCCGCTACATCACCGGCAAGCCGATCAAGTTCGTCGGTGTCAGCGAAAAGCCGGAAGGCCTGGACGTGTTCCATCCGGACCGTATCGCCAGCCGCATCCTCGACATGGGCGACGTGCTGTCGCTGGTCGAGCAGGTGGAGCAGCAGGTCGACAAGGACAAGGCGGCCAAGCTGGCCGAGAAGGTCGCCAAGGGCAAGAAGTTCGACCTGAACGACATGCGCGACCAGCTTGAGCAGATGCAGAACATGGGCGGCATCGGCGGCCTGATGGACAAGCTGCCAGGCCTGGGCAACATCCCCGACCATCTGAAGCAGCAGGTCAGCCAGGGCAAGGAAGTGCCGCGCATGATCGCCATCATCAGCTCGATGACCAAGAAGGAACGGCGCAACCCGAACCTGCTCAATGGCTCGCGCCGCGCGCGCATCGCCAAGGGCTCGGGCGTGACCCCGGCCGACGTCAACAAGCTGATGAAGCAGTACATGCAGATGGAAAAGATGATGAGCAAGATGGCCGGCGGCGGCATGAAGGGCATGCTGCGCAGCATGAAGGGCATGATGGGTGCCATGGGCGGCCGTGGCATGCCGTTCCGTTGATGACGGCCCCGGTCGCAGTGTGATGTAGCGCCCGAGCCCTCGCTCGGGCGGCGGCGCAAGCGCCGCAGCAGGCGGTCGGGCAACGGGCTCGACGCCACCCCTGTCCCGCGCGCACCATGGTGGCCTGTCCGAAACGATGGGCCGTCATGCAGAGTTCCGCTGTAACTTCCCGCGTCGAGGCGTTCTGCCGGCGCTTTGGCGTATCCGTTCCGATCCTGCTGGCACCGATGGCCGGTGCCTGTCCGGTGCCGTTGTCGGCCGCGCTGGCCAACGCCGGCAGCATGGGCGCGATGGGCGCGGTGTTGTCCTCTTCGGCCGATATCGGTCGCTGGATGGACGAATTCCGCGCCGCTTCGACCGGCCCGGCCCAGGTGAACCTGTGGGTGCCCGATCCCGCACCGACCCGTGATGTGGCCGCCGAGGCCGCCAGCCGCGCTTTCCTCGCGCAGTGGGGCCCGGACGTGCCAGCCAGCGCCGCCGACGCCACGCCTGCCGATTTCGAAGAACAGTTCGCCGCGCTGCTGGCGGCGCGTCCAGCGGTGGCCTCGACCATCATGGGCGTGCTGCTGCCGCGCCACGTGCAGCAGCTGAAGGATGCCGGCATTGCCTGGATCGCCTGCGCGACCACGTTGTCCGAAGCGCGTGCGGCACAGGACGCCGGTGCCGATGCGGTGGTGGCACAGGGCGCCGAGGCCGGTGGCCACCGCGGCGCGTTCGATCCGGCGCTGGCCGAGCGCCAGCTGGTCGGGTTGTTCGCACTGCTGCCGCGCCTGGCCGATCACCTGCAGATCCCGGTCATTGCCGCGGGCGGTATTGCCGACGGCCGTGGCATCGCTGCCGCACTCACTCTGGGCGCCAGCGCCGTGCAGATCGGCACCGCCTTCCTGCGCACGCCGGAAGCAGCGATTGCGTCGGCGTGGGCCGATGGGCTGGCCGCCAGCGAACCGGAAGATACCTGGCCGACGCGTGCGTTCAGTGGCCGCCTCGGCCGCGGCCTGGCGACCCCGTATGTGCGCGCCGCTGCTGCCGAAGGCGCCCCCGCGCCGCGCCCGTACCCGGTGCAGCGTGGCCTGACCGCGCCGATGCGCAGGCAGGCCGTGCAGGAAAATCGCCTGGCGGCGATGCAGGCCTGGGCCGGGCAGTCAGCATGGATGGCGCCGGCACAGCCGGCCGCCGGCGTGCTGCGCGGCATGTGGGAACAGGCGCAGGCACTGCTGCGATGAGGGTCACCTGCAATGGCCAGCCGGCGCAGGTGGAGGACCTGCTGCCGGCGCTGGTGAACTACGGCCACTTCACCTCGCTGCAGGTGCGCGGCCATGCGGTGCAGGGACTGGACCTGCATCTGGCGCGGCTGTCACAGGCCACGCGTGCACTGTTCGGCAGCGAGCTGGATACGGGGCAGGTACGGGGCTGGATGGCACAGGCGCTGCAGCAGGCCGGCCTGGCCGATGCCTCGCTGCGGGTGACGGTGTACTCGCGCCGGTTCGATTTCCGCAGCCCGCTGGCGGCGGTGCCGGTGGACGTGCTGGTGGCGGTGTCCGCACCGGTGGCCCTGGCCGCGCCCAAGCGCCTGCGCAGCGTGGCCTGGCAGCGCGAAATGCCGCAGATCAAGCATGTGGGCACGTTTGGCCTGTTCGCTGAGCGGCGCGCGGCGATGGCGGACGGATTCGACGACGTGCTGTTCGTGACCGCCGATGGCGAAGTGAGTGAAGGCAGTACCTGGAACCTGGCCGTGCACGATGGTGAACGGCTGCTCTGGCCGCAGGCGCCGGCCCTGCGCGGGACCGCCGAGGCGCTGTTGAAGCAGCATTGGCCGGGGACACAGGCGACGCAGCCGTTGCGGCTGGCGGACCTGGGCAGTGTGAAGGCCGCTTTCGCCTGCAACGCCAGCGGCCTGTGGGCGCTGGACGCCATCGACGGGCACGTGTTTTCTGGCTCGCAGGCCTTGGCTGAACGGGGCAGGGCGGTGCTGGCGGCGGTGCCTTGGGACAGATTGGGGTCAGCTCCCTTTTGCGGCGCAAAAAGGATCTGACCCCGGGCGAGCTCCCCGGGGTTGGCTCGGCCGGGCTCTGCCGCTATAATCGCCCGCTTACCTCGCCATCCTGGCGACTGGGCAATAGGAAAAACACCATGGTCAAGATTCGACTGACCCGCGGCGGCGCCAAGAAGCGTCCGTTCTACCACATCATCGTCACCGACGTGCGCAGCGCGCGCGACGGCCGCAACATCGAGCGCGTTGGCTTCTACAACCCGGTCGCCCAGGGCGCCGAGAAGCGCATCGAGCTGGACCTGGCCCGCGTTGACCATTGGGTCAAGAACGGCGCCCAGCCGACCGACAAGGTCCGCAACCTGATCAAGGAAGCGACCAAGTCCCAGGCCGCTGCGGCCTGATCCTGACGGGCCACGCTTCGGCGTGGCCCTCTTGGTTGAAGCAGATGAAAGATATCGAGCGCCGCATCCTGCTGGGCAGGGTAGTCGGCGCTTTTGGTGTGCGCGGCGAGATCAAGCTCGAGTCCTGGACCGAGCCACGTTCCGCCATTTTCCGTTACCAGCCGTGGATCGTGCGCAGCCCGTCCGGCGTGGAAACCACGCTGGAAGGCGTGCGTGGCCGTGACAGCGGCAAGCACCTGGTCGCCCGTTTCCCCGGCGTCGAGGACCGCGATACCGTCGAAGCGATGCGCGGCACCGAGATCTGCGTGGCCCGCAGCGCGTTGCCGCCGCCGAAGCCCGATGAGTACTACTGGGTCGACCTGGAAGGCCTGGACGTGAAGACCACCGAGGGCGTTGCCCTGGGCCAGGTCTCGCACTTGTTCAGCACCGGTGCCAACGACGTGGTGGTGGTCCGTGGCGACCGCGAGCGGATGATTCCGTTCGTGCAGCCGGATTTCGTCAAATCGGTCGATTTCGAGGCCAACCTGGTCGTGGTCGACTGGGATCCCGAGTTCTGAGCCTGAGCATGCGTTTCGACGTCATCACCCTGTTCCCCGAATTCCTCGCCCAGTCCGCTGGGTTGGGCGTGGTCGGGCGTGCGCAGGAGAAGGGGCTGTTCAGCCTGCATGGCTGGAATCCCCGTGATTACGCCGAAGGCAATTACCGCCGCGTGGACGACCGTCCGTTCGGCGGCGGTCCGGGCATGGTGATGCTGATCGAGCCGTTGCAGGCCTGCCTGCAGGCGATCCGTGAGGCTGATCCGACCCCGGCTCCGGTGATCTACCTCAGCCCGCAGGGTGCGCCGTTGACCCAGGCCAAGGTGCGGGAACTGGCGGCGCTGCCGCGCATGGTCCTGCTCTGCGGCCGTTACGAGGGCATCGACGAGCGTTTCCTGGAGGCCAATGTCGACCAGGAGATCTCCCTCGGCGACTACGTGCTGTCCGGCGGCGAGCTGGGCGCGGCGGTGATCATCGACGCCGTGGCCCGCCTGCAGGACGGTGCCCTGAACGATGCGGAATCGGCGGCGCAGGACAGCTTCGAGGGCGACCTCGGCCTGCTCGACTGCCCGCATTACAGCCAGCCGGCCCAGCACCCGCTGGGGGACGTGCCGGAGGTGCTGCGCTCGGGCAACCACGCGGCCATCGCCGCCTGGCGCCGCCAGCAGTCGCTGCTCCGGACCGCCCAGCGGCGCCCGGACCTGCTGGATGAACAGGCACTGGGCAAGGCCGACCGCAAACTGCTGGAGCAGGGCCGCCAGGCCCGGAACCAGAAGGCCAGCCCCTAGCGCAGGGCTGGCTTTATCGGCTATCATGACCAATTCCCGCCAGCCCCGGTTGGCGCGCGCAGTACCCAAAACAAACGTGCAGCACAGTCCGGTGACTGCATGAGCCTACGTTGTCGATACGACACGCCCACCCGAACAAGAATCGGTGTAACCCATGAGCAAGCTGAACAAGTCCATCGTCGCGGAATTCGAATCCGCCCAGATCACCCGTGAACTGCCGAAGTTCAGCCAGGGCGACACCGTTGTCGTCAACGTGAAGGTGAAGGAAGGCAGCCGCGAGCGCGTGCAGGCCTACGAAGGCGTTGTCATCGCCACCAAGAACGCCGGCCTGAACTCCTCGTTCACCGTCCGCAAGATCTCGCACGGCTACGGCGTCGAGCGCGTTTTCCAGACCCACAGCGCCATCATCGACTCGGTCGAAGTGAAGCGTCGTGGTAAGGTCCGCGCCGGCAAGCTGTACTACCTGCGTGGCCTGGAAGGCAAGGCTGCCCGCATCAAGGAAGACCTGGCTGCCGCTGCTGCCGCCAAGGCTGCCCGTCTGGCCGACAAGGCCTGATAAACAACTTCGGTTGTTGCCGCGACGGCCACCTTCGGGTGGCCGTTTGCGTTTCCGGCATCGCATCGGCCACGATGAATTGATGAATGACATCAACCGGCATTACCCCGCCGTGATCCAGTCGGCGCTGCGCTTCCTGGACGGCAAGGGGCTGGCACGCGGGCAATCGGCGCCGCTGTTGCATCGGCTGCTGTGGCGCGCCGGCATCGCACTGCCGCCGCCGATCCTGGCTGGCTTCGGTACCAACGCGCTGGTGCAGGGCCTGCTGTTCGGGCTGTTCTGGACCGCGCTGATGTGGCTGATGCTGTGGCAGGGCAGCGAACGTCCGCTGGTGCTGTTGCTGGTGGCCGGCCTGTTGGGCGGAGCGCTGTTCGGCATGGTGATGGCGGCGCTGATGCGCTCGCTGCGCCGCCACCGCAAGCTGCCGGACTGGCGCCAGTTCCGGGCGCGGCAGGCCGATTGAGTCGATGGCGCACTGCGCCGTGACCGACGGCTACGGGCCGCGTTAGGCTGCCGCATCATCCCGATGCCCGTACGTGCGATGCCTGCCAAGCGAACCGCACCCGCCGCTGCGCCCACCCTGCTGTCCGGTGGCAACCCGCAGATCGCCAAGGGCGAGGGCGATGCCCCGGTGCAGGCGTACATCGCCGCCATGCCGGACTGGAAACGCCCGATTGGCGCGCGACTGGATGCCCTGATCGAACGGGCCGTACCCGGCGTGCACAAGGCGGTGAAGTGGAACTCGCCGATGTATGCGGTGGCCGCCGGCGCGGGCTGGTTTCTCAGCTTCCATTGCTTCACCCGCTACATCAAGGTGGCCTTTTTCCGCGGCGCTGCACTGACGCCGCCGCCACCGGAGCCGTCCAGGAGCGCCGACACGCGCTACCTGCACATCCACGAATCCGGCCTGTTGGATGAAGCGCAGTTCCTGGACTGGGTGCGCCAGGCCGCCGCGTTGCCCGGCGAGCGCATGTAAGCCCGGCATTCCGATTCCCTTCCCGACGAGAGCCCCTGATGGCCACGCATGCTCCGAACCCTGCCGATGCTGGAACCCCGGCGACCGAACTGATCGATGCACGCATCGCCGAGCTGGGTGACTGGCGCGGCGAAACGCTGGCACGCGTGCGTGCATTGATCCATGAAGCACTGCCGGACGTGCAGGAAACCTGGAAATGGCGCGGTACGCCGGTGTGGGAGCACAACGGCATCCTGTGCACCGGTGAGACCTACAAGCAGGCGGTAAAACTGACCTTCGCCCACGGGGCGGCGCTGGCGGACCCGAAAGGTCTATTCAACGCCAGCCTGGAAGGCAACACGCGGCGTGCGATCGACATCCATGAAGGCGTGATGCCCGATGCCGCGGCGTTCAAGGCGCTGCTGCGCGCGGCGGCGGCGTTCAACGCGGCGAAGAAGAAGCGGTAGAGCCGGCCGCTGGCCGGCTGTTACGCGATGCTTCCGGAGAGGTTTGAAGTTGCCGGCCAGCGGCCGGCACTACCGTGTCATGGGTTGGTCCGTGAGGTTGCCGGCCAGCGGCCGGCACTACCGTGGCGGCGCGGCATCCGGGTCGGCCACCGGCGATGGCGGGCAGGCCGGAATTTCCGACGGCGTGGCCAGCGCTTCGGCGTGTGACGGCTTGCCCAGCATCCTTGCCTTGCGCCAGCCGCCCCAGCGGTAATACGCCAGCGACAGCAGCATCGAGACCAGCGAGCTGACCGGGAAGCTCCACCAGATCGCATCGGCGCCCCAGTACGGCTGCAGCAGCTCGGCGAACGGCACGCGCACGCCCCACAGCGAGCCGGCCAGGATCAGCAGCGGCGGAATCACCGCGCCGGTGGAGCGCACCACGCCGGAGATCACGAAGCTGACGCCGAAGAACAGGAACGAGCCGATCACCACATGGTTGAGGTGACGGGCGATGTCCAGCGCCTGGCTGGCCGGCGGCAGGAACAGGGCCAGCAGCTGGCGATCGAACAGCACCAGCGGCAGGATCAGCGCACCGGTCAACAGGAAATTGAACAGCACGCCCTGGCGTGCAGTGCCGCGCACGCGGTCCCAGCGCTGTGCACCGACGTTCTGTGCGGCCATCGAAGAGCACGCCGCACCGATCGCCATCGCCGGCATCTGCAGGTAGTTCCACAGTTGCAGGGAAGCGCCGTAGCCGGCGGCGGTGTCGGTGCCGTACTGGTTGACCATGGTCATCAGCAGGATCACCGACAGCGAGATCAGCACCATCTGCAGGCCCATCGGCACGCCCTTGACCACCAGCGCCTTGAGGATGGCCATGTCGAGCTTGAACAGGCGCATGTCGGCGCGGCCGAGCCACAGGGTGTGGCGCTTGTGCCGCATGTACAGCAGCAGGCCGGCCAGCGACAGCGTCTGCGCGACCAGCGTGGCCCAGGCCGAGCCGGCGATGCCCAGCGCGGGGAGCGGCCCCATGCCGAAGATCAGCACCGGGTTCAGCACGATGTCCAGCGCCACCGACACCAGCAGGAAACGGAAAGGCGTGCGCGAATCACCGGCGCCGCGCAGCGCAGCGGTGAGGAAGGCGAACGCGTACAGCGTCGGCATCGCCAGGAAGATGATCTGCAGGTAGGCCTCGGCCAGCGGCAGCGAGGCGGCCGGCGTGCCCATCGCCGCCAGCAGCGGGTGGGCCATGAACCAGCCAGCGATGGCGATGATCACCGACAGGCCGATGAAGAACGTGGCGCTGGTGCCGACCACGCGGCGTGCCTGCGCGATGTCGCGCGCGCCGATCGCCTGGCCGATCAGGATGGTCGAGGCCATGCCGAAGCCGAACACCGAGCCGATCAGGAAGAACATGATGTTGTTGGCGTTCGCGGTGGCGGTCAGTGCCGCCTCACCGAGGAAGCGCCCGACCCAGACCGCGTTCACCGAACCGTTCAGCGACTGCGCGATGTTGCCCGCCAGGATCGGCAGGGAAAACAACAGGAGATTGCGGCCGATCGGGCCGGAGGTCAGGTCAAGCGGCGCTTTGGCCATGGAGTGGTGATCGAATCCCGGGAGGCGCACACTAGCACCAAGCCGGTTTGCGGGATGTGGCAATGCATCAACGACTGCAGGTGAAGCGGAGGCTGGCGCTGGCCTTGATCGGCGCCACGCTGGCCGCATGTTCGACAGGTGACCGGCTGGGCGATGCCCAGGTGCGGCCGACCGACCGTCCCGAGTGCCTGGTCGGCAGCCAGCGCCAGGATCTGTCTGCTGGCGTACCCACGTTGATCGGGGGCAGCGGCTGCCGCACCGACCCCGACAACCCGCGTCCCCTGAACAAGCGAACGGAGTAGTCCCTGCCGATGACCGAGCTTTCCCCGTTTTCGCCCAGCGTCCGCCTGGACATCTGGCTGTGGGCGGCCCGTTTCTTCAAGACCCGCAGCCTGGCCAAGCGGGCGATCGAGACCGGCAAGGTCAGCGTCGCCGGGCAGCGCCCGAAATCCTCACGCGCGGTGCGCGTGGGCGAGCAGCTGCAGGTCGACCGCGGTGAGGAGCATTTCGAGATCCAGGTGCTCGGCCTGAGCGACCAGCGCGGTCCCGCACCCGCGGCGCAGCAGCTGTATGCCGAGAGTGAGGCCTCCAAGGCACGCCGTGCCGAACAGCGCGCGCTGCGCATCGCGGCGCGCGATGGTTTCCAGCCGCCGGAGCACAAGCCGGACAAGCGCGCGCGGCGGTTGATCCGCGCACTCGGCGATATCGACGCTTTGTAAGCTGCAGGGCGCCAGACCGCGTCCGGCGCCCCCTTGGCTCAGCGCTTGCCGCCCAGCAGGCTGCCGCCGATCTTCAGCAGATCGCCCACCCCGAACTGGCCGTCACCGTCCTGGTCCAGCACGCTGCCAAGCAGGCCGCCGGCGATGCCGCCCTGCTGCTGCACCTGCTGCTTTTCCTGGCCGAGCGCCTGGCTGAGCGAGCCGGCATCGGCCTGGCCGCCACCGAGGCGCTGGGCAAGGAAGGCCATCACGATCGGGGCGAGGATCTGCAGCAGCTGGCTGGTGCGGCCGCTGTCGAGCTGGGTGGCCTGGGCCAGGCCGGTTTCCACCTTCTGCTGGCTGCCACCGAAGATGTGGCCGAGGATGCCGGCGCCGTCGCTGGCGGCACCACCGCCACCGCCGCCCAGCACCGAACCGAGCACGCTGCCCAGGTCCAGCCCACTGTGGTTGTTCTGCAGGGCGCCGAGCAGCGCCTGCGCGCCCTGCGGCTGCGAGGCGTTGTTGCCCAGCGCGCCCATCAGCACCGGCAGTGCGGCACTGATCGCGCCGGAGGCCTGGGTATCGCTGATGCCAAGCTGCTGCGACACCTGCTGCAGCGGGGCGCCCTGCAGTTTGGCGAGAAGTTCATCGGTCAGGCTCATCTGCGGAATCCTTGGTTGGGGTGGGGCGTGCCGAAGGTACGATGCGGACCGTTAAAACGGCGACGCCGCCCCACGGGGAGGCGGCGTGCCGTACGCGGGGTGGGCGATCAGAGCTCGATGTCTTCCGCGCCCGGGGTGGCGGCGGGGAACTCCGCTTCCGGCTGCGCCGGCTTGAACGGATCCGACGGCTGGCTGGCCAGTGCCTTCAGGGCCGCAGCGACGCCGGCACCGTAGGCCGGGTCGGCCTTGCTGCAGTTGTCGATGTGGCGCTGCTTGATGAAGTCCGGCGCATCGCCCAGAGCGCGGGCGGTGTTGGCGAACAGGCGGTCCTTCTGTGCCTGGTTGTAGCTGCGGAACAGGGCGCCGGGCTGGCTGAAGTAGTCGGCGTCGTCCTCACGGAAGTTCCAGAAGTCGGCGTCGCCGCGGATCTTCATCGGCGGTTCGCGGTACTGCGGCTGTTCCTGCCACTGGCCGTAGCTGTTCGGTTCGTAATGCGGCAGGCCGCCGTAGTTGCCATCCACGCGCATCGCACCGTCGCGGTGGTTGCTGTGCACCGGGCAGCGCGCGGCGTTCACCGGAATCTGGTGGTGGTTGACGCCCAGCCGGTAGCGCTGCGCATCGGAATAGGCGAACAGGCGTGCCTGCAGCATCTTGTCCGGCGACGGGCCGATGCCCGGCACCAGGTTGCTCGGGGCGAACGCCGACTGCTCCACGTCCTGGTACCAGTTGACCGGGTTGCGGTTCAGTTCGAACTGGCCGACTTCGATCAGCGGGTAGTCGCTCTTCGGCCACACCTTGGTCAGGTCGAACGGATGGATGCGGTAGGTTTCCGCCTCCAGTTCCGGCATGACCTGGATGAACAGCTTCCACTTCGGGAAGTCGCCCTTCTCGATCGCGGCGAACAGGTCGCGGCCATGGCTTTCGCGGTCATGGCCGACCAGGATCTGCGCCTGCGCGTCGGTCAGCGATTCGATGCCCTGCTGGCTGACGAAGTGGAACTTCACCCAGAAGCGTTCGCTGTCGGCGTTGGTGAAGCTGTAGGTGTGCGAGCCGAAACCGTGCATGTGGCGGAAGCTGCGCGGAATGCCGCGGTCGCTCATCACCACGGTCACCTGCAGCAGGGCTTCGGGCAGCAGCGTCCAGAAATCCCAGTTGTTGCGCGCGCTGCGCAGGTTGGTGTGCGGGTCGCGCTTGACCGCCTTGTTGAGGTCGGCGAACTTGCGCGGGTCGCGCAGGAAGAACACCGGCGTGTTGTTGCCGACCAGGTCCCAGTTGCCTTCTTCGGTGTAGAACTTCAGTGCGAAGCCACGGATGTCACGCTCGGCGTCGGCGGCGCCACGCTCGCCGGCCACCGTGGTGAAGCGGGCGAACATCTCGGTCTGCTTGCCGACCTTCTCGAACAGCTTGGCGCGCGTGTACCGGGTGATGTCGTGGGTGACGGTGAAGGTGCCGAACGCGCCCGAGCCCTTGGCGTGCATGCGGCGCTCGGGAATGATCTCGCGGTTGAGGTTGGCCAGCTTTTCCAGCAGCCAGACGTCTTCCATCAGCAGCGGCCCGCGCGGGCCGGCGGTCCTGCTGTTCTGGTTGTCCACCACCGGCGCGCCGAAGGCCGTGGTCATCGGCGTGACCGGATCGTCGCCCTGCTTCTGTTTCGGCGTGGTGCTGAGCTCACGCTGCTGCTGGGCGGCGTCTGCAGGCGACGGCGCGGTGTGATACGGGCACTTGGGACTGTTGTTATCGGACTGGCTCATGGCTGGCTCCTGCGGGTGAAGACGTAGGGAAAACATCTTCACTCGACTTTAGCTAGCGCCAGATGAAATGAATAATCGAATGATCCGTTCAGTCTGATAGTTTCTGTCAATTGAAACGAAGAATCAGATTTGTAGAGCCTTTCGGACGGCCGCCCGCGCCGTGGCGGGAGGCCGAGGCCATGCGCGGCAGGGCTAGAGCAGTGCCTTCAGCCGGTACAGCGCTTCCAGTGCCTGCTTCGGGGTCAGCTCGTCCGGGTCGATGGCGGCCAGCGCTTCCTGGGCCTTGTTCGACGGCGCGGCGAACAGGCCGAACTGCTGCGGCGCATCCAGTGCCTGTGGCGCCAGTTCGGCGGCATGGCTTTCACCACCGCGCTGCTCCAGCTCGGCCAGGCGACGCCGTGCCTGTGCCACGGTGGCGCGCGGCAGGCCGGCCAGTGCCGCCACCTGCAGGCCGAAGCTGCGGTTGGCCGGGCCATCTTTCACCGCGTGCATGAACACCAGCGCCTCGCCGTGCTCGACGGCATCCAGGTGCACGTTGGCGATGCCGCTGCGGCCGCCTTCGTGCTGCTCGTCGGCCAGCGCGGTCAGTTCGAAGTAGTGGGTGGCGAACAGCGTGTAGCAGCGGTTCTGGTAGGCGAGGTGGCGAGCCACCGCGTCGGCCAGCGCCAGGCCATCGTAGGTGGAGGTGCCGCGGCCGATCTCGTCCATCAGCACCAGCGAATGGGCGGTGGCGTGGTGCAGGATGTAGCTGGTCTCGGCCATCTCGACCATGAAGGTCGACTGCCCGCGGGCCAGGTCATCACCCGCGCCGATGCGGGTCAGGATGCGGTCGATCGGACCAATCACCGCACGGCTGGCCGGCACGAAGCTGCCGATGTGGGCCAGCAGCACGATCAGCGCGTTCTGCCGCATGTAGGTCGATTTACCGCCCATGTTCGGGCCGGTGATGACCAGCATGCGACGGTCGGGATGCAGGTCCAGGTCGTTCGGTTCGAACGGCTGCTCACGCACCGCTTCGACCACCGGATGGCGGCCACGCTCGATCTTCAGGCACGGTGCGGTTTCCAGTTCCGGCCGCGACCAGTCCAGTGCCTGCGCGCGCTCGGCGAAGGCGGCCAGCACGTCCAGTTCGCTCAGCGCAGCGGCGCACTGCTTCAACGGTTCCAGCTGTTCGCCGAGGGTATCCAGCAGCTGCTCGTACAGGTACTTCTCGCGCGACAGCGAACGGTCGCGCGCCGACAGCACCTTGTCTTCGAACGCCTTCAGTTCTTCGGTGATGTAGCGCTCGGCATTGGTCAGCGTCTGTCGGCGGGTGTAGTGCACCGGCGCACGATCGGACTGGCCCTTGCTGATTTCGATGTAGTAGCCATGCACGCGGTTGTAGCCCACCTTCAGGGTGGGAATGCCGCTGCTCTCGCGCTCACGCAGTTCCAGATCGACCAGGAACTGGTCGGCATGGGTGGACAGGCGGCGCAGCTCGTCCAGCTCTTCATCGAAGCCGTCGGCCAGCACGCCGCCGTCGCTCAGCTTCAGCGGTGGCATCTCGGCGATGGCACTGGCCAGCAGCTGCGCGCATCCGTCATGTTCACCCAGCGCGGCATGCAGGGCCTGCAGGCGCGGTGAATCCAGCGGCGCCAGCACGTCGCGCACCGCCGGCAACAGGCCCAGGCCGTCGCGCAGGGTGGAGAAATCGCGCGGGCGCGCCGAGCGCAGTGCGACGCGGGTGAGGATGCGTTCCAGGTCGCCGAGGCGACGGAACTGTTCGCGGATGTCGGCGTCGCTGCCGCGATCGATCAGGGTCTCCACCGCATGGTGGCGCTGCACCAGCACCTCGCGCAGGCGCAGCGGGCGGTGCAGCCACCGGCGCAGCAGGCGCCCGCCCATCGGTGTCACCGTGCTGTCGAGCACGCCCAGCAGGGTATTGCGGGTATCGCCGTCGACGCGCGTATCCAGTTCCAGGTGGCGGCGGGTGGCGGCGTTCATCGCAATCGCCTCGCCGGCGGTTTCCATCGCGATCGAGGTCAGGTGCGGCAGGCGCTGCTTCTGGGTTTCCTCGACATAGCCGAGCAGGGCGCCTGCGGCGGCGGTCGCGCGCGGCTTGTCGTCGATGCCGAAGCCGCTCAGGTCATGCAGCTTGAAGAAGGCCAGCAGCTGGCGGCGGCCACTGTCGGCGTCGAACAGCCAGGGCGCACGGCGACGCACGCCGGTGCGCTGGCGCAGGAACTCCGGCCAGTTCTCCTCGTCCGGCACCAGCAGCTCGGCCGGCTCCAGACGGGCCAGTTCGGCTTCCAGGGCGTCGTCGGTCTCCACCTCGTTGACCAGGAAGCGGCCACCAGCGAGGTCGGCCCAGGCCAGGCCGTAGCCCTGCTTCGTGCGCGACAGCGCCATCAGCAGGGTGTCACGGCGCTCGTCCAGCAGCGCCTCGTCGGTCACGGTGCCGGGGGTGACGATGCGCACCACCTTGCGTTCGACCAGGCCCTTGGCCAGCGCCGGATCGCCGATCTGCTCGCAGATCGCCACCGACTCGCCCAGCGCCACCAGCCGTGCCAGGTAGCCTTCGTAGGCATGCACCGGCACGCCGGCCATCGGGATCGGCGCGCCGCCGGAGCTGCCACGCTGGGTCAGGGTGATATCAAGCAGCCGCGCGGCCTTGCGCGCGTCGTCGTAGAACAGCTCGTAGAAGTCGCCCATGCGGAAGAACAGCAGCAGGTCCGGATACTCGGACTTGGCTGCGAAGAACTGCTTCATTAAAGGCGTGTGTTCTGCGCCACCCTTGCTGGGCTTGCTTGTTTGATTGGAATCAGTGGCTTGCAAAATAATCTGCCTCGGTTTGTAGCGGTCGTTACCGGTCAGAAACGGCAAGTAACGGGGTTTTCTGTTGCGATCATGTTGCGACAGGTTCCGGTTGAGGCCAGAATCCTGTTGCGACGACAAGGATCGGGGTTTCGGCGATGGCCAACGGTGTTGCGACGAAGGCAGGTGCCCGCCGAGCGGGCTTCAAGTTTAGTCTGACCCACGCGCAGGTGATGCAGCTTTCCACCAGCGTCGTGCCGGAGGTCGTTGGGGGCGGGCGGATCAAGTTGGTTCCCCGTCCCAAGGCCGACCAGGGCAAGCCCTACCGGATCGTGGACGCCAGCCAGGGTGCCCCCGTGGGTTTCGGCTTCTACGTGGGCAAGACGAAGGTGACCTACGAGATGGTCCGGCGCGGCCCCAACGGGGTGCGCCGCTTCGCCTTGGGCAACGTGACGGACATGGGCCTGGCTGAGGCCCACGAGAAAGCGCGGCAGCACGTGGCGATCCTGCTGAGCACCGGGGAAAACCCAAAGGTCCACCAGGCCAAGGCCAAGGAAGCAGCCCAGAGCATCAAACGGCTGGCGAACATCACCGTTCGCGAGTGCATGGCTGCCTACCTGGCGGACATGGAAGAGCGCCTGGCCTTGGGGCAGGTCAAGGCGAACAGCGTGGAGGCTTATCGGGACAGCATGGCGCGGTTGGAGCGTCCGGAAGTGAACATGGCCGACCGGGTCGTCAAGGATCTGCGCGAGAATGACATCACGGCCGCCTACAGTAAGATGCGGAAGAGCGCCATGGAGCGCTCCAACCGCGTCCCCACTCACATGAAAGCCGTCCTCAAGGGCTATGAGGACTGGGCGGAGCTCGACACCGCCAAGCTCGAATCACTGGGCATCACGGGCAAATACATCCAGCGGGTGAAAGCCGCCGGAGTGGCCGCGGCCGAGCACACCTTCACCGATGCATACCGCGGCGTGAAGCACATACTGCGCAAGGAGCTGGAGTTGGCCAGCATAGAGGGGCGTCCCCTCGTGCTGTCCTTCAACCCGTTCTCAGTCGTCTTCAGCAAGAAGCTGGTGCGAGGCGCAAGGGCACTGCGGAAACATTACGAACGGGCCGAGGTTCGAAACCCTCTCAACGACGACACTCTCCCCAAGGTGCTCAAGGCGATCGTGGCCCGCCGAGACGAGCAGGGTGGTCACAATGCCGCCGCTTCGGACTATCTGCTGCTGACGCTGCTCTGGGGCTCGCGCCGCAGTGAAGCGGTGCAGCTGCGTTGGTTTGATCGCTGTTCCAAGGGCGAGCTGTCCCAGCGGGAAGTGTCCTGGGTTTGGCTGGGTGCAGCGGATGCGGTGAATCCCTACACCGGCCGCACCGGCCCGCAGGTGTTCATGAGCGACACCAAATCGGGCGAGAGCCGATTCTTGCCCGTGACCTACTTTGCGGAACGGATCCTGCGCCGTCGTTTCGAAGGCCGTTTGGACAACGCCACAGCAAAGAAGGAATTAGCCGCCGCTCGTCAACTGCTGGAGTCAGCGCGCGAGAGTGGTGCGAGCAAGGCCGTGATCGTGGGCCTCCAGGAGGCCGTGGAAAAGGCGGAGCACGAGGTTCAGCGAACGAAATATGTGTTTCCCGCCCGCTCCAGCCGAAGCAAGTCCGGGCACTACTCCGATAGCAAGTCGATCCTGGCCAATGTGCGCCGGGATGCCGGGCTCATTGACCTTCGGGACGAGGTCGACCAAGGCCTGACCACCCACGATCTGCGCCGGACCTTGGGACGCTACGCCGGCCTGCTCCTTGGAGACAGCCGGGTGGTCTCCCAGATGCTCCACCACCACGTGTCGCAGCCGGACGACAAGGGCATGTCGGAGGTGAGCTTGCGCTACACCGACCAGGAGTGGAAGCGATTGCGTGAGGCGTTCTCCGAGGTGGAGGAAATGATGATCGCCACCAGCCCCAGGGTATGGAACCGGCTCAAAGGCGTGGACAAGCCCCGGCTGGACGAATCCAAGGACGAACCGGTTACCATCTTTGCTCCCCGCAACCAGATCACCGCGCTGGATGACGATTGAGCTTCAACGCGCCGAAGAGCAATACCTGGCATTGCAGGCCACGGCGGTAGACCGGGAGTTGGAACGGGCCGCGGCTGGCCTGCCGCCTCCTACCGTGAGCACCAAGGCCGCGGCCAAGTTCCTGGGCGTCCACTTCGACACCCTGGGTGAATGGCGGCGGCGCTCGCCCCCACTGGGTCCTCCCTTCCAGAAAGGGGCGGGGCAGGTTGGGGGTGGGCTGAACCAGCACGTGCGCTACCTCTACAGCGACCTGGTGGAGTGGCAGAACGCCCGGTTGGGCAAGTCACCGAAAGAACGCCGCCTGCAGAATGAGCTGGATATGGCGCAACAGCGCGTGCGCGAGCTGGAACTGGAGCTTTCCCTCCGCCAGGCAAAGGAAGAACTTGCCAAGCTCCAGAAGAAGCTGGGCCGCATCTCGAACCTGGCCACCCTTTCGGACGTGGCGGTGGTGTCGCACGACTGGGCGCTGGATGGGGATCGCATTGCGGGCCATGTCTTGGCTGTGGACGACGCCACGCTTGCTCAGGCCTTGGCCGATGGCAACATTTGGGAAGGCACCGTGGAAGTTGCCTTGGCCCAACCCTGGATCAACACCGAGAGCCGACAACCCTACCAGGACGCATTCCTAGGCGTCCTCGCCGCAACCCAGCATGCCATCGATGCGTCACGGTCGCGCCAGCGTGCCAGTGATCTGGAAGAGCGGTTGAGCGTCGATGTGGTGGAGAGCACTGGGGTTCGGCCCTTTGGGAAGGGGAGCAGTCGGCTTTGAGCGCTGACGAATCCGGCTGGATGGGTGGGCGGCGTCCAGGACGCCCTCCGAAAGATCCTGGTCCTTTCGTCTTGACCTACTCAGAGGACGTTGAGCTTACCCAAGCGATCGATGGAAAGCGGGAGTGGGTCGGTCCTGGTGTGGCGGCCTACATGCTGGGTATTTCCAAGGACGCGCTGAAAAAGCGACGCCAGAGAAACGAAGGGTTGATCCCCGTGCACCGACCGGCGAGAAGCAACCGTCAAGGAGTGCAATACCGTTGGTCTTCGGTGTGTGAATGCCGCGATGCCGAAGGGTATCAACGGTCCATGATGGATGAGCGGCTACGGAGAACAGAAGACCGCTTGGAATCGGCTGAGAAGCTTCTGGCAGAAGCTCTTGCAGCTCTTCGACAAGCGGGCATCCCCGGCTTGGAACAGAAATTGCCCATGGCGTTGAACGAGTCCGATCGACTGATGGGGCTCGCCGTATTTCATCCCCATCGACCCGCGCGTGCGCTCACGGTGCTTGAAGCCCTCGAAATCCCTTGGGTGAGCAGCGAGGCGCGTCAGCCGTTCCACAACTGGGCCATGGACGTGCTCCAGTCCGCCGCCGAGAGCGTTGCGAAAGCCACCGATTGCTCCTTGTTCCCGTCTTTTTATCGGGAAACGCTCGGATGAGGCATATCAATGCATGCTGGCCGTTATCGGGACAAATGTCCCGATAAAGCGGCCTTTTCGCGCGGAAATCCTACAGCGCCGCGCCCGCAAGCTCGCGTCCGTTCCGATCGGGAACGACAGGCGAGATCGACATGCAGTCCAACGTTCTTCAGTTCAAACCGGCTACCCGCACCAAGCGCCTCTTGGCGCCGAAGGCCACCCGGCTCACCACCGCTTGCTACAAGGCGTGCGACAAAGACTACTCGGCCGTCGATTGGTATACCCCGCCGGCAATCGTCAAAGCGCTGGGTGGCCAGGAGGGGTTTGACCTCGATCCTTGCACGCCGGAAGACCATTCCGATCTGCCGGCGCCGACGGCCTGCCGGATGATCCCGCCCAGCCAGGATGGCCTGGCGACGGTGTGGTGGCCGCAGGCCTTCGTGTGGATGAACCCGCCCTACGGGAAGGGCATGGACAAGTGGTTGGCCATGCTGGCCAACCACCCCGGAGGTGGTATCGCGCTGGTGCCGGCCCACATGGACCCGGCTTGGATGCACGACTTCGTGCTCAACCATCCCAACACCACCGCCATCCTCCTCACCCGCGGACGACTGAAGTTCGTGCGTCCGGACGGAACCACTGGAACTGCCGCGCCGACCGGGTCGGTGTTCGTGGCTTACGGCCAGCGGGCTGCCCGCAACCTCAAGAGGGCGCAGGAAGACGGTGTGCTGCGTGGGAAGTTCTTTGCGATCCAGCGGGTGACGAAGGTGGCCAACGCCAACCAGGGGAGTGCCAACGATGAGTAATCAGACCGAAGGCGCTCTGCGCGTCTTGCAGTGGCTTGGAAGCATGGAGGCTCGCGTCAACAACTCGCATACCAAGGGCTGGCGTCAGGTGCCCGGAAATCTTCCGATGCACACGTGTCCGAGGGATTACGCCAAGGAGTGGGAACAGAAGGTCGCCCACCGCAAGGGAGCTGCGAACAAGCGCTTGGTGAAGGCCATCCGAGCCATTCCCGCCAGCAACAACCGCGAGCGAATGACTTTGTTTGTGAATTACGCGCTGAAAGTGGCTGTCCATCGGCAGCTTGAGAAGTTCCAGGCCAACTTGGGATTGCCCGTGATGCCGTGGGTGGACATGGATCTGTTGGGGCCCGTGAAGGAAGGGCAGGCCGATTGGCACGGACAGGTGACCGATGCCTACGTGACTGCCATGCAGCATGCAGCGCCCTTTGAGTGCCTGCTGGGAGAGGTGTTCAACGTCGTAGTGGGGGCGGGCCAAAAATCGGATTGTCAGCACTTCACGCCCTGGGACATGGCCAGTGCAATTCCGCGACTTCTCCCCGAGGGCAGGACGTTGACGGGCGACGCCATGGTGGCGCCGGTCACGGTGATGGATCCCGCGTGTGGTTCTGGAACGCTGCTGTTGGCTCAGATCCAAGGCCATCTTCGGAATGGCCATAACCGTCCTGACGCACTGAAGAACCTTGTGGTCATGGCCAATGATCGGGACCCGCTTTGCGCCGCAACGACGGCCCTCCAGTTGCTGATGAATCAGCTGGTGTGGGAACAGCCGATTGGCCTGGTCAACGTGGAGTGCAAGGACACGATCACGGAATACCTGAAACCGAAACCGGTGTTTGGCACGGTGATCGCCCATTGGACGACTGAGTCGACCACTTTCAAGGAGAACCCCCATGACGCATAAGGAAATGTCCCCTGGTCTGGCCAGTGGTCTGGTCAAAGCAATCCGTGGAATTCCCACGCGACCGAACCGTCCGTGGAATGCCCGCGAGGCCATGGAGCTGTTCGTTCAGCACACCTTGGTGAGTCTCATCCACGCGGGCAACATGATGGCGATCGACAAGCTGGGCGCATGCTTTAGCGGCCGGGCGCTCGGCTTCGCCACGTTGCAGGAACACAGCCCTCCGGTCGAGCCGTTGGCTCATGCCATCAAGGCCTATACGGACCTGGTGGGCGAGTGCCGCCCGTTCGAAGACTTGCTGGTTTGGGTGCATGCCGAGTTGTTGGCCACCAAAGGCGGGGAAGGCATTGGTCAGTTCTTTACGCCAACGGATTTGGTGGAACTGACCGCTGGTATCGCTCAGGATCATTTCATCCGTCACCCGGCCAACCCTCGCTGCTTCAGGATTCACGAGCCGGCATGCGGTGCCGGTGGGTTGCTGTTGGGCGCTGTTCGCTCGCGAATGGAAGGCTTTCCCAGCGACACGATCGAGGTGAGCGCCGTGGACCTGGATCCGTTCTGCGTGGCGATGACGGCCTTGCAGCTGCAGGCAGCCCAAGTGCTGCATGGCGTCCCGCTCAAGCACGTCGAGCTCTGGGTAGGAAACACCTTGGCTGGCCCACTGAAGCTGGGTTACATCACCAACCGGTGGAAGGGAACGGTAGAGGAGTTGTTGGAGCAAAAGGCGGTGATGGTTGTTTAGTCAAGTGTGGCCTCCCGCCCCGCCGTAACAAGCACCCGTTACACCCGTCCCAGGTGCTTGTTACGGAGGAATCTCCCGTTGATTCAATGGCTTTGCAGTCGTGTCAGTGCTTGTAACGGGTGTAACGGGTAGGTGGGTATTACTTTCCAGTGCATAGGAAGTGTGGGCTTGAATGACTCATGAGTTTTTCAAACTGATGGATCCACTTGTTACACCTGTTACACCCGTGACAAGCCTTATCTGACAAGGGTTCCAGCGGTAACAAGGGGTGTAACAAGCACCTGTTACACCTTGGTCCAAAAGTGCGAACTACCTCACGCATTTGCAGAAAATGCTGTTGAGGAAGCAGAAATTGGTTTTAGTCAAATGATCGGTATGGACAAGTTCGTGAGCTCTGTTTGGATGGAGTTGTGGCCACAACAAGGCCACATCATCCAGGAAACGAGCAATGACGAACATCCCGAGATCGAAGAAGGCGACTCAACCGCGAGACGAATTGTTGAAGGCTCGGGTAAGCCGAGCGTTCAAGCAGCGGCTACAAGCGGCGGCTGATGCCCAGGGCAAGACTCCATCGGAAGCCATGCGCCAAGCGCTGGTGGAATGGATGAGTCGCGTCCAGCAAGCCGCGTAATCAATAAAAAACCCCGGCGCCAACCGGGGTTCTAAAACGGACAACACACACATGAACGATACAACGACAACCTCGGGTGTCAATGGGCGCCCCAACAATGTCCTCTCCTTTCGAGGAAATGCGGCTCCCAAGGCCGCGTTTGGCGCACCAGCGCCCAAAGCAACCTTGAGCGATCAAGCGTTTGAGGCTGATTTCGCCGACCATCTGAAAGCGACGGAGGAGTATGCGATCGGCGGCAAGCTGCCAGATGGCGATGACGATTGCAGCTTCTTTCGATGGCTGCCTGAGCAGGGCTATTGGGACCGGTGTTCTGAGAAGGACATGGCCGCCAAGGCGCTTTCCTGGCTCCGATTGGAGCGCAAGGACAAGGCGAACGCCGGTCACGCCACCAGCTGCATCAACACCGCCGTGCTGGAGTTGATGGGTGATCGGCAATGCTGGCTGCCCAAGAAGTCCGATCGCCGGGCCATCGTTCCCCTCAAAGGGGGCTACCTTGAGATCGTCAAGCCGGACGAACCGAGCCGTGCTCCAGCTGCGGCTGATGGTGAAGAAGTCATCGATCAAGACGTCTTCTCACCCACCTACGGACAGAGCTTGGGGCTGCGGCAGGCCATCCTGTTTCCGGAAGACGTGGCGCCCTCTAGGACGCGTATCCGGGTGCTGGCGCCGAGCAAGGAACATGGCATCACTTACCAAGTGCCGGCCAAGCTGCGGCTGGACCAGGTGGATGGAGAGGGGTATTACATCCCCAAGCCGTTGGACCCCCATTCGAAGTTCGGTCAATACCTGGATCTCTTCCAGCCCGATCTGGAGGTGCGCGCGCTCTTACAGGAAGCGGTGGCCAGCTCGTTGATGTCGATCTGCTTTGAAAAGGCCTTCTTCCTGGTCGGGTCGGGCAGCAATGGAAAGTCCACGTTCCTCCACATCCTGCGCGCCCTTCACCCTCGCAACGTGTCGCTGCGCCTGGAGAAGCTGGACGGAACTTTTGCCATGGCCCCTTTGGTGGGCAAGAGCGCCTACATCGTCACGGAGACGCCCAAGGTCCTTGCCGCATCCATCCAGGAAGTGCTGAAGGCGCTCATTTCGCGTGACCCCATCCAAGTGGAGGCCAAGCGCAAGGATGCTTACACCACGCTGCCGATCGGCACCCTGTTTGCCAGCGTCAACTCCTGGTTCACGGTGTCAGGGCACGAGCACGGGTTCTGGAGAAAGGTCCTGGCCATCCCCTTCAACGTTCGAATGGGGGAGAAGACCCACGAGAGTGCGAACGGTGGAAGTGGAAAGAAGCGCGAGCCTGATTTCCACCTGCAGATCACCGAAAGCGAGGAGGAGATGGCCCAGGTGTTGGACTGGGTGCTGGAAGGAGCGCTGCGCCTCATGGAGCGAGGCGGGTTCTCCGAGAAGCTGCCCGATGCCGTGGTCGCACTGGCCGAGCAGAACCGAATGGAGTCGGACACGACCATGGCCTACATGGCGGACCGCGAGGCAACCTACGACAGCGGTGTTTGCACCGACAAGACCGCCATCTATGCCGATTACCGCCAATACGTGTTGGAGGAACTGGGTAAGAAGCCCGTCAACGCGGAAGACTTCTGGAAGCGCGTTCGCGAGAAGTTTCCCGAGGCCGGCATCTACCAAATCTCCCATGGGGGCAAGAAGCCACGTGTGGCAGAGATTCGGATTGCTGGGATCAAGCCGTTGAGGGACTTGGCCGATCTGGAAATGCCTGTATGAGCACCTCATCCGACGATCTCCAATCTCGCTTTGCCGAAGCCGCCCTGGCCGGCAACCTCGCCGAGTGCCAGCGGCTCCATGCCCTTGGTGCCGACGTGAACCATGCCGACAAGGACCGGTTCACCCCGCTGCACGAAGCCGCCCAAGGCGGACATCCCGAGGTGTGCGAATGGTTGATCGGGCAGGGGGCGCAGGTAGACGCGGTCGACAAGACGAACAACACCCCCCTCCACGAAGCCGCTCGGTTCAACGAACCCCAAGCAGTGACGTCCCTGGTCAACGCAGGTGCATGTCTTGAACGCCCGGGTTACGAAGGACGAACTCCGCTGTATCAAGCCGCGCTCTACGGGTCCAAGGATGCGTTGGAAGCGCTCATTGCCGAGGGGGCGGACGTCCACGCCCGCATCTGCCACACGAAGTGGGACACTGTGACCCGGAAGCTCATCTACGACGCCCAGGTCGTGCGGGAAACGACGTTCACCAACGGCACGGCTCTGCACGCAGCCGCTCAAGCCGGCGCCAACTGTTCATCGCCCAACCGGCCCGACCACTTGGGTTGCGCAGAATCATTGCTGGCCGCTGGGGCGGGCATCGGCGCGAAAGAGCGGGTGAGGGCGACGTTGAAGAACGTGCTGCCCACTGGGGATGAGATTGAATCCTCGTTCGCGCTGCTGCCGCTCAACGCGGCCACCACCCTGGACATGGCCAAGCTCCTCGTGGCTCACGGGTCACCCCTGGAAGGCAACCCATCCCCGTTTGCCAGTGCCGTGGGCGTTGTGAAGGGGCAGCAAGGCATGGACATCGCGGCCTTCCTGTTGAACCAGGGCTACCGGCCCAACGATCACGATCGAAAGGTCATGGCGAGAGTGGGGATGGAGCCAGGTGCGCTCGACCACCGGGCTCATGAGATGCGCTCGGAGGAACGGCACAGGCGCCTGGAAGAAACGTTGAATCAGGCCTCGCCCGCCGTAGCCCATGGCAGCAGCCCAAGTGCTCCATGCATGGTCATCGGCGGGGCGTTATGGAGCGCCCGCAATGACGTCAAGGCGCAGCCAGTCGCCGTCCAAGAAGCACCCCGCCAACGGATGCGCCTATGAGATCGCGTGACAGGTTTGAGATGTCTCTTCACGAGGCCGCACGTTTGAACCGCCCGGACCTGGTGCTTGCCCTGTTGGAGGCTGGCGCCGACATTGAAAGGCCGGATGAGGAAGGTCGAACCCCGTTATGCCTCGCCGCGCTCTATGGGTCCAAAGAGACTTTGAAGGCCTTGATCGGCGCGGGTGCCGATGTGAATGCTCGCATCGAACATTCCACATTTGTAGGTGCGCAGAGGCAGCAGACAGGGTTTCTGAGGCAAGTCATCGGAACGACAGCGTTACACCTTGCTGCAGCGGCGGGAGGGCGATATTCAACGCCAATGTGCCCCGACCACCTTGGATGCGCACAACTGCTGCTGGCAGCAGGGAGCAATGTTGGTGCGGAAGAAGTGACGACGGAGACTCGGGTGGCGGCAGGCGTCATATGCGACGAGCCTCAACTGGTCAGAACCTTTGTGCCCCTCAATTATGCGGGCACTTTGGAGATGGCCAAGTTGCTTGTTGCCCATGGATCCCCCAGGAACAGGAGCGATTCACCCATCGTCAGTGTGGTGCGCATGCTCCAAGGCAGGAGCGGGTTAGACATCGCTGCCTTTCTGCTCAAAGAGGGGTATGAACTGACAGAAGGCGCGTGCGCCGTCATGGAATGGGTAGGCATTCAACCTGGCATGCTGATTCATCGAGCCTATGAAATGCGCGCGGGTGAGCGACACAAGCGCTTGGAAAGGCAGCTGCGCCAAGCATCTCCTGGCTCAAGGATGCGTTTGTGACCGGGGCTTGCCAAATCCCGACGCCGTCGCATGCTGAAGCGATGGACCATTCCGACGCCCTCCACGAATCCGCTCTCGATCGCCAGGACGCCCTGGCGGCATCCCCCCGTTTCGTGGTCCTCAAGACCCCCGGCGGCGTCCGCCTCCAGCTCCAGGACGACGATGGGGACCCCGACACGCGGCTGACCATCGACCGCGTGTTGACCTTGCTGGAGAGCGCGTTGGAGCAAGGCCGCGCGGTCACCCTCCACGATTAGCCCACCCACCACCATCCGCACCGCCGACAGGGTGCGTCTTCTTCCCAGGAGATCCCTGTCGTGTCCGATTCAACCAACGAAAGCTTCCTTCAGCGCCACTCGCGCGACGTCGTCGAGCGCCTGATCCGCCAGATGGAGGAGGGCACCGGCCCCTTCGTCCAACCTTGGGACGCCCGCATGGACCTGGGGCGCCCGATGAACCCCACGACCGGCAAGACCTACAAGGGCGGCAACCTGCTCCACCTCTGGACCTTGCAGAACGCCTGGGACGTGAAGGACAACCGTTGGATGACCTACAAGCAAGCCGCGGCCGTGGGCGCCCAGGTGCGCAAGGGGGAGAGGGCCAGTGTCATCGAGTATTGGGACTGGTCACCGGTCGAAGAAGCGAAGAAGAGCGGCGACCCCGAGCTCATCGCCAAGGCCCACCCCAAGGTGTTCTTCCCCCGGGTGTTCAACGCCTCCCAGATCGATGGCTTGCCCGCACTGGTCCTACCGGAGCAGCGGCCAGAGCCGGAGATCCACCAGGCCTGCGAGAAGGTCATCCAAGACAGTGGGGCCAAGATCAGCCACGACGGGGGCAACCAAGCGTTCTACCGCCCGATGACCGATAGCATCCACCTCCCAGAGCGGAACACCTTCCACTCGGCCAGCGGCTACTACGCCACCGCCCTCCACGAACTGGGCCACTGGACCGGCTTCCCCTCCCGCTTGAATCGCCCAATGAAGGGCGGCTTCGGCTCCGTGGATTACGCGAAGGAAGAGCTGGTGGCCGAAGTGTCGTCCATGCTGATGGGCGAGCGCCTGGGCATCGGCCACGACCCCACCCAGCACGCGGCCTACATCCAGCACTGGATCCAGATCCTCCGCAACGACCCCCGCGAACTCTTCCGAGCCGCTGCATCGGCCGATCGGGTGGTGGAGTTTCTGAAGGTGCCCGAGCTCGTCCACGAGCCACTGCCGAAGGTGGAGCAGGAACGGCAGCCGGTGGCGGCCAACCAGCAGGAGCTTGAAAAACCTAACGTCGAAAAGGCTCGCACCAAGGGGCGTTCGAAGACCAAGCAGCGGGAACACGTGATGGTGGCCTGATCCCCTTGCGGGTTCACCAATTCGAGTTATGCATAGGGATACCTACTCACGAAATGGAGGTGTCCCTTGAAACCCATCGTTCTCGCCATTGCTCTCGTTGCCGCCATCCCCTCGGCATTCGCCGCCGACAACACCTCCTCACGCCGCTACGGCACCTCTGAAGCCCTGTCCGTTCAGGACGCCCGATTGGGCGAGGTGCTGATGGTGCGCCCCGTCCAGCTCAAGAGCGACAAGAAGGTCAACGCCGGTTCGGCCATCGGAGCCGCGGTGGGATACGGCGCGGCCCGCAACGTGGACGGTGACCACCGCAACGCCGCCCGTGTGGCCGGTGGGGTCATCGGTGGGGTGGCCGGCACGGCCATCCAGAACGGCTTCTCCGGCCGACGCGCCATCGAGATCTACGTGCGCGACTTGAGCGACAGCCGCGGCCGGGTCATCGCCATCGTCCAGGAGGGGGACGTGATGGTGCGCCAAGGGGATCGCGTGTTCCTGGTGGGCAAGGGCAAGAAGACGCGGGTGGTGCCCGTGATTCCCCAAGCGCTTCTGGACCCCACCCGCATGGCTCCATGCGACGCCAGCGTAGGGACCTGGGACCCCGATGCTTGCCCTGCCCCTCGACTTACCCGTGTGGGAACAGGGCTCGAAACGCTGATTGCTGATGGAATGACCGTCCAAGAGGCGATTGAGGCGTCCGGGGCACTCGCCGCGCTCGAACGTCGCATCCACGCGATGGATGCAGCACCGCCCATGAGCAACCCGCAGTTCACGCCCGTGGGTTCAACGGGCATTGGCGGCCCCACGCAAGCAGCTGGCGCGTGCGGAGAAGAGACGCAGACGCGCATTGGTTGCGTGGCTCGCTGACATGTGGGCCTTTCTGAAGGGTCTGCTCACTCCGCGCCGCATCCCAGCGGACCGTCGTCCTCTCGACGAGTTTGGTGATGCGGGCTTGTCAGACGATGCAAAGGCGGAAATCGACCGGCTGCGTCAGGCTCGAGGCTGGGGGGTCAGCCGCACCGGTATGACCAACTGCCATTTGCGTCCCGTCGCGCGGCAATGGTGCGCCCGCACCGGCGGCAAGTGATGGGCCCGGACTGGACCGCCGTGTGGTTCGCCCTTTGGACCACGGTCGCGTTCGCGGGCTGGCTGGCAGTGCTGGCATGCACCGCCTTCCTCCTGCCCACGTGGACGGGCCGCAGGTTTCGCGCGGCCGCTCGGACCGGTGGCCCCGATGACCATGCAAAGGAAAAGCCCCAGATCCCACGTCCATCTTCGCCCCGACCCGGTCGACCTGCGCGATCCCATCGATTTCCTGTTCGAGACCGACGGGCAGCGCGACCCACTGCTCCAGGCCCTCTACACCACCTCGCTGGTCCACCGACGCGATGTGGACGCCATCGACCGGCTGCTGGACCAGCATCGGGAGGCTTACGGCGAACCGGAGCAGGTGGCCTACGCCCAGCAGCGGGATGGCCTACATGACCGGCCATTGCCCCTGATGAGCAGCGATGGGTGCGTTGGCGACGCTGGCCTCCAGCACTACCTGGAGGAACACCGCGCCTGGAATCCGGTCACCCAGAGGGAGCGCGCCTTGTCCTCGCAGACCCTGGGGATGAGCGCATGAGCCTGTCTGCTTACCACGTGGCGCGGGAGGACATGCGAGCACTGCGACGCCAAACGTTGGCCAAGGTATTCCGTCACGGGATGACGGCCATTGAGGCATCGCACGCGCTCGCCATGGAACTGGGCTACAGCTTCACGGACACCACCATTCATTCCGATCTGAAGGCGCTCGGGCTCAAGCCCGAATCGGGCACCGAAAGGGTGAGGGCGATGACCAAGGCTCGCCGAATGGAGGTCAAGAAGGGCGTGCTCGCGGGGGAGTCGGTCCAGTCCCTGGCCGAGAGATTGAGGGTCCCTGTTCACACCATCAAAGCCGATTGCCACGTCCTGGTCGAGGCCGGGGATCTCCCCGCCGACATGCTTGCGCGGGGTCGAGTTCAACGTCGCCTGGCCGCGATGACGGCGGACATGGCTCGCTTGGGGCCGGAAGCCCGAGCTGCCTATGAGGCCTTGTGGGAAGCGGTGGCGGACGATCCCTATGGGTTGCCTGGGAGCTCCCCATGAACCTCATTCGTAGCGCCGCGTCCTGGTGGAACGCACGCCGAAGCCCTTCGCTTCAAAGGACATTCGACGAGCAGCAGCGCAACCTTGATAAGGAGCGTTGGCGGAAGAATCGTCTGGCTCGGGGCGCTGAAAATGCACCGGGCTGGTTCAATCGCGGTGGCATTGTGCAGGAGGTGCTTTATTTTCTGCTTATTCTCACCGTCATTGGGCTGCGCTATTTCGTCTTCTTCATGGCGGCCCTACTGGTCCTCACTCTATTTTTCGGTCGCTGAAGCCAGCCGTTCACTTCAAGTATGCACCGGGCAGTGGCCTCTTCACTGGGAATCTTGGCTCCGCTTCCCCCTCCCGCAAGGGCAGGCCTCCTCCACGGTGTTCCGGCCCTTCGCTGTGCGCCTGGCGGTGCTCGCTCCCGGGTGCGGGAGGTGCTGATCGCTTCGCCCATCGGTTCCCAGAGGCGCATCCCGCGCCGGTGGAGAAAGCAGATGAAGCGAGCGAACGACATCCGGGCCCAGTATCAACTGACGATGGACGAGGAAGGCATCCTCCTGGCCGCCTCGCAAATCCTGGAGCGCCGCCTGCAGCGCCAAGGCGCCATCACCGACCCCAGCGACGCCGCCGACTTCCTCAAGGCCCGCTGCGCCGGACTGCCGCACGAGGTGTTCGGCGTGGTCTTCCTCGATACCCGCCACCGCATCATTGCCACCGAGCACCTGTTCCAGGGCACCATCGATGGCTGCGAAGTTCACCCCCGCATCGTGGCCAAGCAGGCCTTGGACCACAACGCCGCGGCGGTCATCTTCTTTCACAACCATCCCAGCGGAAACCCGGAGCCCAGCGCGGCCGACCGTGCCCTGACGGCCCGCCTGAAGCAGTCGCTGGCACTGCTGGACGTTCGAGTGCTGGACCATCTGGTGGTTGCGGGAACCTCGCACGTGTCGATGGCTGCTCGGGGGTGGGTGTGACCACCCCCTTTATCACTCAGGAAAGGCCTGTCGCCGCCACCGGCCGCTGCGCGACCGGTGATCTGAAAAGCACTCGATGGAAGAAAGGCGACAACGCCTTCGACGCGGATTCGATGTTAGGAATCACGTTCCTGGGTCCAGCCCGAATCCTTCCTGGTGGTGGACGTCCCGGGCCAACCTGGGGTGCCGGTGAGGGTGGGCGGCCGCTTGGCGGGGAAAACCAACGCCCAGGGCCGCCTGGTGGTGGGCGAGGTGACCCCGATGGTGCCCACCGAGGTTCGCGTGGACGACAGGGCGCTGCCGCTGGGCACCCAGCTGGCCGAAATCGAACAAACCGCCACCGCGGGCCGCCTATCCGGCATGCACTTGACCTTCCCCGTCCTGACCGAGACCGCGCGAACTTTCCGCCTCACGGGCCCGGCCATCGAAGCGGGCACGGTGGCCAAGACGGCGACCGAGACCACCCAGGTGGGCTACGACGGCGTGCTCTACCTGGAGCAGCCGCGCTCCGGCCTGACGGTGGAGGTGGAAGGGGTCTGCAAGGCCCAGCTGCCTGCGGACCTTGGGGCTGCGCAAACGGTGGCTGAGGTGGCTTGCCGGTGAGTGGGAAAAGCGCTGTCTGCGCAGTGCGAGTTGGATGGCACAGATGGTCCCCTAGCGCCTTCGTTGCAGCTCAACGGTTTGCGGGTCCTACATCCATGCGCGGAGGGGCTAACTTGCTGATTGTATTGGTCGAGGCGAAAATGGCGAAGGGGATGAGTTGCGACCTTTCGGAGTCGCAACGGCTGTGCGGCGGCGCAGCCCATGAGACGGAGTTCGGGTATGTTCCGAAGCGTCGTCCTAGGGCTTTTTCAGCGCACAGGCTTCCCATGGCCCTAAGGGGCCATTTTTGCGGCTGGTCCGCGATCGAAGAACACAAGGTAATCAGATGAAATACGAAGAGCTGTCCAGGGCAGCGCTCATCAAGCTGCTGCAAGAGCACGATGCCGAACGCGCTGAAGCAGGGAGAGATGGCATCGTCTTGACCTACAGTGGGCGCACAGCTCCTTGGCAGATCGTTCGTCAGGTCAAGCCTCGGATGTTTGACTTCAACAAGCGCGCTTCCGTGGGCAGCGCTGACGAGGAGTGCGTTAACGAACTCTGGGATGGCGAGAATCTCGCCACCATGGTCACGCTTTACAAATATCGTGGCCAAGTGGATCTGGTGCTGACGGACCCGCCATACAACACCGGCGAGGACTTCCGTTACAACGACAAGTGGGACAAAGATCCCAACGACCCGGATATGGGCGATTTGGTGGCCAAAGACGATGGTTCGCGCCACAGCAAGTGGCTGCGATTCATGACGCCTCGTCTTTGGATGATGCGAGAAATGCTCAAGCCTGGTGGCGTCATCGCCATCTGCATCGATCATCGAGAACTCTACAGGCTGGGGATGTTGATGGATGAGATTTTCCACGAGGAGAATCGCATTGGCATCATCAATTGGCAGAAGTCATACTCTCCCAAGAGCGACGTAGGTGGAAAGAAGGGGGGCCTCTCCACCGCGACGGAATACGTTCTTGTCTATGCGAAGGATATTGAGCGGGCGAAGACTGGGCTTCTCGACCGAACTGAGAAGATGAATTCGCGCTATCGAAATGACGATGGTGATCCGGAAGGGGATTGGACTGCTGCTGACGCCACTGCCCCCGAGTATCGAACGACCGGAACCTACGCCATTCAATCGCCTTTCACAGGAAAGCTTTACTACCCCACAAGAGGACACTGGGTCTTCGAACGAGCCGAAATGAAGCGCCTGCTCCAAGGCTGGGGTAGTCAATACGTGTCCCACAAACTGGATGACGAGTGCGAGGCGAGCGCTCTTGTAATTAAAGGTTGTGCCTTTGCAAATGGCGAGCCGGTCTCTGATCAGGTATGCCTTGAGCGTGCAAGAGAGAAGGCGTTTGCTATTCGGAATGGAAGTGTCTGGCCGGGTCTCGTTTTCACGGATGGCGGTGAAGGTGGGCCTCGAGCAAAAAAATACCTTGCCAAAGTGAAGAAGGGTAAAGTGCCGCTCACATACTGGGCGAATGAGGACTATGAAGGTCTTCTAGACTTGGGCGTCCAATCATGGGATCACGCCGAATCCGGCCATAGCCAGGCTGGTATCAATGAGCTGGATTCTATTGTGGGCAAAGGTCATGGGTTCCGAACCGTGAAACCCTTGCGTCTGATGAAGAAGATTATTCAGATTTGGTGCAAGCCGGACGGAATCGTGTTGGATCCCTTTGCTGGCTCTGGCACCACGGCAAATGCGGTGTTGGAGCTCAACAAGGAATCCGACGCCAACCGCCGCTTTATTCTTGTAGAGCAGGGCAATGACGAGAAGGGCGATCACTACGCCAAGACCCTTACGGCTGACCGCATCCGGCGCGTGATCACTGGGAAGTGGAAGTCTGGGGATCGTGAGCCGTTGGGTGGAGGCTTCCGCTACTTCACGCTTAAGCGTGAAAAAGTGGACGCCAACGGCGTGAATGCCCTGGCGCGCGAAGAAATGATGGATCTCCTTTTGGTCAGCTATTGGGATCGCAATGACAAGGCCAAATCCTATCTTCGTAGGTTGCCTGTCGGCGGGCACAAGCACCTCTTTGCTGTGAATAGCCGCAACGAAGGCTTCTTCTTGGTGTGGAGCGCTCCAGATCAGCCCTCCATCCTGACGCGGACTGTGTTCAAAGAGATTGTGCAAGAAGCAAAGGCGGTCGGTTTGGCGGGGCGTTATCACGTCTACGCCGCCTTGGCGCCCTACACGGGCAGCGACATCGAGTTCTATCAGATCCCGGACAAAGTTCTGGAGCACATTGGCTTTAACGCCCGCGCGGACGCTTACAACAACGATGGTGGCATGGATGCAGATTGAGCTGAAACCGTTCCAGGTGCGTGCAGCCCAGCAAATCGCTGGCCGATACGCCTTCTTTGCGGGCCACCCTTACCGACCGGTCTACAAGGGCAAGCTTCCTCGTCCGTTCTATCAGGCGCTGTCGGCTATCACGGGCGCAGGTAAAACGCCGGTGCTGGCCGAGGCCGTCACGTTGATGCGCATGCACATGGCCGTTGAGCCCATCGTGTTTTGGATGAGCAAAGCCAAGTCGGTTGTCCAGCAGACGTATACAAATTTTTCTGGCGGCGGAAAGTATGCCGAGCTCGTTGACGATTTCCGTGTCATCCGGGCGGCGCAACTGGAACCCAACCTGATCTCGGATGGGAGTTCTCCCCTCATCGTGATGGCCACGACTGGGCTCTTTAACAATAAAGAGCAAGCCGACGGGGCGTTGAACATTTACAAGAAGGATCAGGATCTTTTCGGTGACCAATCGCCTTGGGAGCGCTTGATCGCCCGTGACGCCGGTGGGGTTCGGCGGCCGTTGGTCGTCGTCTACGATGAAGGCCACAACCTGTCCGAACAGCAGACCCAGATCTTGGCCGAGCTGGAGCCGGAGGCCTACCTCTTGGCCAGCGCGACGCTCAAGCTTCCCGCGAATTTTGCCAAAACGGTGCTTGCGCCCCAGGAAAGCTGGGTCGATGAGGCGGGCGAGGATGAAGCCAGTCTTGAGCGTTTTGCGCTGTTGGCAGCGGTTGACGGGAAGGGCGCTGCCGACGCCACTGCATTTGCCATCACCGAGGTGGACAGCAACGCGGTCATCAAGGCTGAGCTGATCAAGACTTCCATTCAGTTCGACGGCACCACTGCGCCGATGGAACGTTGCTTGGACGATCTCCACGATCGGCTTCAGTTGATTGAGCAAGAAATTCAGGGCCGGGCGCTGGGGTTCACACCGAAGGCCATCTATGTGTGCAAGACCAACATCACCGACGACGGTGATAAGGACGATCACACCAAGCCCTTTGAACACCGTAATGCGCCGCCGATCCGCATCTGGCGCTATCTGGTTGAACAGAAGAAAGTGGATCCGGCCAAGGTGGCCATTTACGCCGACCTGAAGTTCTCCGATGGCAACAAGCCAGATGAGTTGAATTTGTTCTCAAAGGGCGAGAGCGACTTCGACGAGTTCCAGGCCGGCGACTTTCAGCACATAATTTTCAACCAAGGCTTGCAGGAAGGTTGGGACGATCCTGCTTGCTACCTTGGCTACATCGATAAGTCGATGGGTTCTCAGATCAAGGTTGAGCAGATCATTGGCCGCGTTCTGCGCCAATACGACGCCAAGCATTACGATTCACCGTTGCTCAACAGCGCCCATTTTTTCTTGCGTGTGGACAAGAAGAACGTGTTCACCGAATCGATCGAGGCCGTGCGGGCCAAGCTCCAGGAATCTGGAGCAGCCATTGAGATCGTTCATACCTATGGCGGTGGGGATGGCGGCTCAGAAGATCTCGCCCCCAAAGAGGGGGTTTCCGTGCTCCTTCACCAGGTCCATGCGGATGCCGACGACGCAGTGGGTGCCATTGCCCAGTTGGTAGCGCAGTTCCCCACCTTTAAGGAAGGAGAGATCGATACTCAGGGCGACGCGCACAGCAAGACCGAGACGGTGGACATCTCTGACTTGGCTAAGGAGATCGGCCACGACTGGACGGCCAGTGGGCACGCGAACCGGGTGCGGCTGCGTTGGCTGGTGAGCAACGCCATCCGTGGGCGCTCTAGGTCCGCATTGGCCGTGGTAGACCTAAAGGCTTCCAAGTTTGACGTGAGGGTGGAAGCCGGTAGCAACGCCGCAGCTGCAGCTGACACCCTGGCTAGGGAGATCGTGTCCACCTACTACCAGCTGACCTCGCTGGTGTATGAATCCGAGCTGGAGTTCACGTTCTCGACCATGCGCGTGCCGAAGAAGGCGCAGGCCTTCGAAAACGGCCTCTATCCGCGATACGCAGGCCTCAACAAGTTTGAAGCACCGTTCGCCGCCGCCTTGGACAAGGCCGGACACACATGGCACCGGAACCCAAGCAATGGCGGTTTCCGTATTCCGCTGTTGTCGGAGGGGGACAGTGCTTCCTTCTCGCCGGACTTCCTGGTCTGGAAGGGCAAGTATGTGTTCTGCCTGGACACCAAGGGCTCGCACCTGCTCACCGATGCCGTGGCTCGCAAGCTGTTCGATATCCAAGACGAGGGGGCGACCAAGCTGTTGACCCGCTTCATTTCCGAGGGCAAGCAAACCGCGATCGGTGGCAAGGCAACAAAGGATGGCTACACCGTCTGGAAGATGAAGAACGGGTCGCCCACTCCGATCCATGTGTCTAATCTCGACCAAGCTGTGAAGGAATGTTTGAAGCCTTAGTAATCTGGCCTAGACATGTCCCAGGACTAGGGAATGCTGTCTCACATTGGAGAATGCTGGATGAGTGAAGCGGATCTTGTATGCGAAAGCGTCGAGTGGGTGAGGCGCGAACTGCGTGACCTTATGGGTAAGCAAAAGAAGGAACGTCCGTGGCTCAACTGCCCTACCGAGCGTGAGTGGGCCTTGCCAAGCTTTGGGATCCGGAAATGTCTGAGACGGAGTGGGCCCACGTTTTGAAGGTCCTGCGCCCGATCCTCGAGGAGCCAGAGCGGCAGCGCAAGCGCATTTTGGAGGTGCTCGGCGGTGCTGCAGCGAATCCAAATGAGAAGCCTCGTCGAAAAATGTAGAACCTGCATGCGGCCGTTGTTTCCTGCTCTGGCGATCTGAAAGGTGAAGATGGCAGCCAATTTCAACCAAATTCTGATCGTGGATTCCCTCCCGGAAGGCCAACTCAACACCGCAGCCCGCCTGTTCGCGGATGCCCAAGACTGGGCGCGGGTGATCGGCGACGTTCCTCACATCGCCAGCGTTCGCATCCCTTCCAGTGGAGCGTTCCTGGATCTGTTGGCCCAGCTGGCTCAGCAAGCGGCCAGGGATGCCTACGTTCCTTTGCTGCACATCGAGTGCCACGGCCGGGAAGAAGGGCTGGAGTTCGCAGACGGATCCGGGTTGACGTGGGACGAGGTGAAGCCGGCTTTCGTCACCCTCAATGTGGCCACCCGCTTGAACCTCATTGTAGTGGTCGCCGCATGCCATGGCGGCGCGATTGCTGGTTTTGTTCGCGCCGAGCACCGCGCGCCCTTCTGGGCATTCCTGGCTCCGAAGCGACAGATATCTGCAGGTGATCTGGAGGCGGCTCTGTCTGCGTTCTATCAAGCACTGCTCATGACACGATCGTCAGAGCGTGCGATGGACGCCCTCCGCGCAACCCCTTCTGGGCAGGAATTCTGGCAGCTGAGCGCGCAAACCATTTATCGATTGATAGTGGAGGGCTACGCAGAACGCCACCTCACGCAAGAGGCGGTTCAGCAGCAGGCGGAACGTCTGCGAGCCCGCGCTGCCGCGCATGGCGCGGTTTGGGCACAAGCTCAGATTGAGGCCATGATCCGCGACCCGGGAATCTTTGAAGGATTTCGCCGAGAGTTCTTCATGGTAGATCTGTATCCCGACGACGCGGAGCGCTTCCCCGCCGTGGCGGCTTAGCTCCGAGTCCGCGCGCCAACAGGTCATCTGACCCGCACCAACTGATCCCACCGGGTCGTGTAAGCCGGCGACAAGTTTTTCTGGTTCATCGCCCACACCGGCTTGGCCAGCGCTGGCCCCTTCGATCGCCAGGCCGAGGACGCCATGCCCATGGTGCCCCGGCCGAACTTCGCATTCGCCTGATCCATGACCTTCATGAGCGCTTGCGAGCGGGGGTCGATGCCGGCGAAGAGGTCGCCCTGGTGGACGTCTCCGTGCGTGAGGTCGAGCAACCCCACGCCGGCTTTCTTGTAACGGTAGCCGGTCTTCCACATGGCCTTGGCCAACCCTTGGGCGACCAGCAGCACTTCGCGCGTGTCACTCGTGGGACCGATGAAGTTGAACGCCTTGCAGGGGTGATACTGCGCCGCGCTGGGCTTGAAAGGGTTGGTGTTGAGCCACACCCACACCCCACTGGCCTGCAGCGAGCGCGACCGCAACTTCTCGCATGCCCGCTGGGCGAACGTGGACACCGCTTGCTGGAGGTCTTCCAGCGAGGTGACTTCCTGGCCGAACGAACGGCTCACCACGATCTGCTGCCGCTCCGGCTCCACTTCCTCCAGGTCGCTGCAGACAACCCCCTGCAGCTCCCGTTGGGTGCGCGCCAGGGTCACGCCGTATCGTGCCCGCAGGGTGTCAGGATCAGCGCGGGCCAGGTCGGCCGCGGTGAGGATGCCTTCCGCGCCCAGCTTGGCCGTCAACTTGCGCCCCACGCCCCACACGTCTTCCACCGGATAGGTTTCCAGTTCTGGCGAACCGGGCAGAGCCGTGACCACCCCATTCGGGGTTTTCTTGGCCAACTTGTTGGCCAGCTTGGCCAAGGTCTTCGTGGGACCGATGCCAACGCAACACGGGATGCCCACCCACTGGAGGATTTGGGCACGCGCCTGGCGGGCCATCGCCTCGCGTTGCTGCGCCGGCACACCGTCGAACGTCACGAACGATTCGTCAATGGAGTAGACCTCCACGCGCGGGAACCACTCCCGCAGCACGGACACCACGCGACCCGATAGATCGCCGTAGAGGCCGAAGTTCGCGGAGAAGATTCGCAGCTGCCGGCGGATGTGGGGCGGCACCTCGTGGATGGGCTGGCCCATCTTCACCCCCAGATCCTTGCACTCCTGACTGCGGGCGATCGCGCATCCATCGTTGTTAGACAAGATACACACCGGCTGGCCGCGCAACGACGGGTTGAAAACCCGCTCGCAACTGGCGTAGAAATTGTTGCCGTCCACCAAACCGAACATCACGCGTTCTCAAGAGACTCGATGCGCAAGCGCGTGGCCAGGGCATACGTTGGGGCGTTGTGCGGGGCAAAGAGCTTGATTCGAACGGCCATCCCTTTGCTGCCATCCTCACCTTCCAGTGGGATGTCCTGGAGCAGGTGCATTGAAGGGCGGTCGGAGGGTAGGGGATCTTGTTCTGTGCATCCGATCCAGTTCTTGGCGTCGGAGCGCGTGCCTAGGATGATGGGCACCAAGGGACTTTCCTCCAGAGGGAACATGCCGTGAATGGCTACGTGGTGGCCATGGGCGATCTTGGCGAGCATTCGCACGAACGCCCATATATCCATGCGGTCATGGAACCGAACCCCCAGGGCGGAGTGCTCGCGCAGCACGTCGCACTGTCCGACTCCAAAGGTGAGGGTATCGATGGCGAACACCTCAACGTCGTTTACAGTGGGTGATGGTGGCCTCTGGGGATTGAGGAATGCCGGCAACACGAAAACCGGCAAGTGCATCACGTGCATGGCCTCATGAAGCGGAACATCCGTTTCCGCGAGCGTCTCGTCGGGGTGAATGAGTGTCATGGGAACCGTGGCAGGGCGCTCGCGTTTGTGCGCCTTTCTCCCCTTGATGCCCAATGCGTGTCGGCCACGGTCCATGAAGCCGCGCAACACCCGCATTTCGACCTGCGATGTGAGCTTGGCGCAGGCTTGGCAGCTGGCCTCGGGCAGCACTAGGGTGCCGCCTAGGCCTTTCGGAATGATGTGCTCTTCAGTCAGGTTGACACCGGTGGTCCCGCAGTAGATGCAGGTGCCGACCGGGGCGAGCCGCAACGTGTGCGGTGCCTTGGGGCGTGCGCCATCCATCACCGGCGCCATTGTTTGCGGAAGGACCAGGTCACAACGCCCCACACGTCGAGCTCCACGTCCTCCGGGACGACGATGGGGGCGTTGGCAGGGTTGCCCGAATGGAGCTCGTAGCGCCCGGCGCGCAGGCGCAGCTGCTTCACCGTGAAGCCGCCTTCCCAGCACACCATGACGATGTCCCCTTGGCGGGCGGTGAGGGAGCGATCGACCACCAGGGTGTCGCCCGGGAAGATGCCGAACTCGACCATCGAGGTGCCCGTGTCCGCTTCGACGTAGAACGTGGCCACTGGGTTTCGCACCACGCGCTGGTTGAGGTCCAGCACGTCCTGCGAGCCGTAGAAGTCTTCAGCAGGCGAGGGAAAACCGCACGTGACCCGCACCGGCAGCAGGAGCAGCGGCAGGGGAGTCGCGTGGAGGTTGGCGGCGCCCAGGTAACCGGGCGGAAGCGTGGTGTCGAGCATGGCGGTAGTCTCTACAAGTCAGAATCACCCGGTGAGACGCACCGGGGAGACAGGCTAGCCCCGCTTCCAGACCCTCGTCATTTAGTATTTCGCTGAACGGGCCCAACCCCTTGTCACTGCGAGGGTGGGCGGGGCCGTGAAACCGATGGGGCGGTGCGCGGGGCCGGTTCCACGCGCGGGAAAGGGAGAGGGGATGCCAACTTGGAAGCCATCGCGGCTGCGGAGCTGGTTGTTCAGCGGGAGCGGCTGGATCTTCAACTCAGACGGGGACGCGTTCGAGCTGTCCCTCGATCGTGGCCGGCGCGTCGTGAAAGGCCCCTTGATCCTCATACACTCGCTGGAGTGCAAGCCGCGGCACAACTTCTCCACGACGCTCGAGTGCCACTTCCACATCATCGGAACCGGTTGGGTGGTCGGGGAAGGTCTGGGGGAGGACAAGGCCGAGGAGCTCCAGCAGTTCGTGCGGGAGGAAGTGACTGGCAGCCTGGCTCACTACGGATCCCGCGCCATCAAGATCCTGGACCCTTGGCAGCGGCAGGTGGATCAGCGGTTGGAAGCGGTGAATGAGGTGGATCCGGCCTTGCTGGAGCAACTTAAGGCGACCATCCCTTCGCCAGCGGCGATTGGCTTGCCCACTTGGGGAGCGCTGCTCGATCACCCGGCATTGGCTAAGGAGCGCAAGAAGAAAAACAGCTTCTACCCGACGCTCGACCAAACCCCCGAGGCTTACTTAGAGGGCGTGGACGAGCGCCGCCGCCGTGCCGTGTTCACCAAGGCCTTGGCAGCTTGGGCGCAGCGGCAGAACGCGTGGGTAGGCGAGCAGGGCTGGATTGGCCGTCGCCGCCGGCGAGCGCGCCTGGCCGACGATGCTCCTCCGGTGCTCCAAGGCGTGCAGTGGATCGATGCCACGCCACCGTCCTACCACCCTACGGCAGAGGCCTGGCTGGTCCGGTTGGTGGACGCGCACAACGCCGCTTTTGAGGCACACCAGATGGAGGCCAAGCGCTCGTTCTTCGAGCGGGTGGAGTCCAACCCCCTGACCGAGGAGCAGGCCAAGGCAGTGGTCTGCATGGACGACGAGCTGCTGGTCGTGGCCGCCGCCGGCTCGGGCAAGTCCTCCACCATCGTGGCCAAGGCCGGCTACGCGCTGGAGGAGGGGCTCTGCGCACCGGAAGAAATTCTTCTGTTAGCTTTCAACGCCGACGCGGCCGACGAGCTGCGCCAACGGATTGCCAAGCGGCTGGGTCACCTGAACGGGGCCGAACGCATCACTGCCAAGACCTTCCATGCGTTCGGTCTGGAAGTCATCGGCGCGGCGACGGGAAAAATGCCTACCCCGGCGCCCTGGTTGAGCAGTGGCAAGGACGAGGCCTTCATCGGTCACCTGGCCGATGAGCTCTGCGCTGAAAATCCGACGTTCGCGGCGCAGTGGGATCTCTTCCGATTGCTCTATTTCAAGGACGTGGGGCGATGGGACGCGCGCGAGGAACCGGAGGACTACGACCCGGAGAGCCAGCGAAAGCGCGGCTTTCGCACGCTGCGCGGGGAGATCGTCAAGAGCAAGTCCGAGCGCCTCATCGCGGATTGGCTGTTCCTCCACGGTGTGAACTACCGTTACGAAGAGCCGTATCCCCACGACACCCGCACCTCCACCAAGCGGCAATACCGCCCGGACTTCTACTACCCCGACATCGACGTCTTCCACGAACACTTCGCGCTCAATGCCAAGGGCGAGGCGCCTCCGGCCTTCAAGGATTACCTGGAGGGCGTGCATTGGAAGCGGCAACTCCACCGTGACCAAGGAACGCGACTGTTCGAAACAACCGCGCACGGCCTGCGCACCGGCGCCGCCCTGGCCGCGCTCAAGGACTTGTTCCAGTCCAAGGGCATCGACCTGGTGTTCGATCCTGACCGCGTCCCTCCGGACACGAACCCAGTGTCTCCTCAGGCTATCGCGAAAGTCTTGCGCGTGTTCCAGCAGCACATGAAGGGCTCGCGGCAATCGGCCGAGCAGGCCCGTGAACGCATCGACACCCTACCGGGTGCTTTCGTGCCGCGCATGGAACTGTTCCTCGACCTCTACGAAGAAGTCGCCCAGCGCTGGGAAGACCGGTTGGCCGCGGACGGTCTGGTGGACTTCGACGACATGCTCAACCAGTCCGCCGACCACATCATCGCTGGCCGCTTCCCCTGCAGCGTCAAGATGGTCTTGGCGGACGAGTTCCAGGACACCTCCCGCGCGCGGATGCGTTTGCTCCAGGCAATCGTTGACGCCAGCGGTGCGCAGTTCACGGCGGTGGGCGATGACTGGCAGAGCATCTATCGGTTTGCCGGCGCCGACCTGGCGATCATGTCGGGATTTCAGCAGGCCCATCCCCACGCGGCCGTTCGGCACCTCTCCCAGACGTTCCGGTGCCCTCAGGCGTTGTGTGATCTCACATCGGAGTTCGTTTCAAAGAACCCGATGCAGTTGGCCAAGAAGGTGTCCACCAGCAACCCATTGAAGGGACCCCGGGTGAGTGTGATCGCGCTGCCCACGGTGGAGAACATCCCCGGACGGTTGAAGGCCAGCCTCCAGGCGCTTTACGACAAGCTGCCCGAGCCTGGCGACACGAGGCCTCTGTGGTCCGCGCTTATCCTGGGCCGCTATCGCAGCGACAAGCCCAGGGAGCTGGAGGTATGGCGACGGAGGTTCGGCGACAAATTGGATCTCCGATTCCTGACGGTCCACCGGGCAAAGGGCCTGGAAGCAGATTTCGTGATGCTGCTCAACGTGGTTCAAGGCACTCTAGGATTTCCGAGCCAGGTCCAGGACGATCCCATTCTCCAGCTGGCCATGCCCGAGCCGGAGACTTTCGAGTTCGGCGAAGAGCGCCGCCTGTTCTACGTGGCCCTCACCCGTGCGAAGCGTTCGGTCGTGGTCTACACCACTCAGCACCAACCTTCCCAGTTCCTGGTGGAGCTCCAGAAAAATCACGGCGTGGAAATCGTAAGGGCGGAAGGGGAGCCTGCGGAAGCCTGCCCGGTGTGTGGTCAGGGCGTGCTGGTGGAACGCGTCAATCGCACCACGAAGGAAATCTTCTACTCCTGCAGTCGTTTTCCCCGGTGCCCGCCGACCAAGGAAGATTGACGTGTATCAGGGCGCGTGAACGGGTCGCAGCGCATGGTGGTCGAGAAGATCCAGTAGCACTTCAGCAACAGCGGATGCAGCTTCGGCCCAGTCGTCGTCTTCGCCGAGATAAGTTTCCTCCAGCGGGTCTTCCTTGCCGCCATGGAAAAGGTTGTTTCTAACGCGTCGCATCGCAACGGCCAAGGCTTCGGCGTCGTTGTGGGGTAGGTTGACGGGCTGGTAGGCCGCTCGTGGTCGGCCCGCCTGGTCGAATTCGATTCGCTCCCTTTTCGGCCGATTGCGTGGTGGTGCAAGCAGCATTCTCTGCGCGGGAACGGGAACGAGTGCGACGAATGCTTGCCCCATCCGCGCCACCGCTCGATCCACCTTGTTCCAGTCCACGTCTACCACCGGAACGGCGGCAGGTGATGGCGAGGCGCTGAGACGCACATCGATCTCCAGTGAGCCGATCTTGAATGTTTTCCAGATGGGCGGCTTGGGAGTCCTCGCCTGAAAGAATTCGCTGGTCTGCTTGAGCTGGAACTCAAGCATTCCGAAGGCTTTCAACAGCCGATAGGCATTGTCGGGTGATACGGGCATGGCCACATCGTAGCCCAGCCTACTGCTACCCCGCAGCTTTCCACGGGCGCCCCTGCCGGGCAGCAATGATGGAGCGGCAACGAAGGGAGAGCTGTCATTCTCCCTTCGTTCTCCATTGCGGTGTCTGACTGCTTATCGGCGTCGCACCTTGGCCACCCCCGGAGGGTGCCATTTCCCCTTGGCTAGGCGCTTCTGAACGAAGGCGCGGTAGGCCTCGGGGGAGGGCGGGGACTTCCGTTTGTGTCTACGCGTGTTGCAGAGCCAGCAAGCAGCGGCGATGTTGCCGGCCACGTCCTTGCCGCCGTCCTGTTGGGCCACCAGGTGTTCGGCGGTGCAGCGCAACGGATTGGCCGTGCGTGCGGGCAGGCCGAAGGGTTTCAGTTCATCGGGTGAGGCGTTCCACATGGGCAGGCTGCAGTAGCAGCAGCGGCCCTTCTGGGCGTGGAATGCATCGGTTCTTAGGCGTTGGAGTTTGGGCATGCTTAGTCTCGGGAAAAACAGGAAATAGCTTCCCGACGTCTCTAGGCGAGAACGCTTCGGGCACCTGTTGCCTTGAGCTAAGCAGGCAATACACCGGGGGTAAGTTCCCACGCGGCAGGGGAGTTATCGCGCCGGGCCGGGGGTGGTGTCAAGGGTGCCCCCAGGAACGACGAACAAGGCGAAAATCCAGGCTCGCGTGGTGAGACGGAACCGGGGCACCATGCGGCACGTTAAGCTGGCTGCTGGAGCCGGCCGCAACCGATCAGGGGGGAACTTGGACGCGAATACCCGTCAGCTGGAAGCTATCTTCGACCCGAACGTTTTTTTTCAGGTGCCACTTTTTCAGCGGCCCTATGTCTGGAACGAGGCGGAGAACTGGGACTACCTCTGGGAAGACATCCATGCGCTGCTCGACAAGCAGCTGCGCACCGGAAAAACCCGGGCGCACTTCCTTGGCGCCATCGTGCTTGAACAGTTGCCTCATTCTGCCGGGTCCATCGAGACGCGCCAGGTCATCGACGGTCAGCAGCGCTTCACCACGTTGCAGCTGTTTCTCATCGCGGCACGCAATCTGGCGGCGGGAAGGGGTGCTGATAAGTATGCAGAACGGTTCTCGGCACTGGTGGAGAACAACCCATCGCGGGTGGAGGATCCCATCGAGAAGTTCAAACTCTGGCCCACCAACAGCGATCGTGTTCCTTTCAAGACCATCCACGGCTGTGCCTCACTGAAAGAGCTAGACCAGGCCGTCAAGGGCAAGCCCGCGCTGGCGGGCAGCAACCTGGTGGGTGCCTATCGCTACTTCCACGGCAAGCTCGATGCTTGGATAGCGGGCAAAGAAGACGACGTCGACGACCAAGCCGAATTGGCGGGAAAGACCGTTGAAGATCGCATTGAAGCGTTGTGGCAGGTGGTCAAGGGAGGTCTCCAGTTGGTGGTGATCAACCTCGATCGCGATGACGAAACCCAGGTCATTTTTGAAACGCTCAACGCCCGTGGCACGGAATTGTTGCCGGCAGACCTCATCAAGAACTACCTGTTCCGCAAGGCGCTTGTTCAGAACGCGGACGTTGAAGCGCTCTACGAGGACAACTGGAGCCGGTTTGAAACGGAGTTCTGGCGGCAGGAGGTCCAGCAGGGTCGGATCAAGCGGCCCCGCATCGATCTGTTCATCAACCACTACCTGACGCTCATGACGCGGGATGAGGTGAGGACTACCCACCTCTTCAATGCCTTCAAGGCGTTCGTGGAAAGTGGTGAGCCGACTCCAGAATCCAGAATCCCAGTGCCCACTGACGCGGCGGGGCACATCCGGCAATTGGCCCACTACGCTGACGTGTTCGAGGCATTCCACCGCGCCGAAGGGCATCCAGCGTTGGCCCGGTTCCTGCGCAACCTGGAGGCGGTGGATACCAGCACGGTGTATCCCTTCCTTTTGCATGCTCACGCAGAGCTGGTGCCCGACGACCGCGCCGAGTTCGACAAGGTGTTGGCGGTGCTCGACTCCTTCCTGATGCGTCGGCTCATCACCAACTATACCGGCAAGAACTACAACCGGCTGTTCGTGGACCTGATCAAAGCAATTGAGCGCGCGGGCACGGTGTCGGCCAAAGCCGTGGCTGAACAACTCGGGAAGGGAACCGGCGAAAGCACCAAGTTCCCCTCAGACATGGAGCTGCTCACCGCCGTGTTTGAGTGGCCACTGTATGGGCGCATCGCGCAATACAAGGTTCGGGCAGTCCTTGAGGCGTTGGACGCGGCGTCCCAGTCTACAAAAAGTCCTGTGCTATCAATTCCAAGCAACCTGACGATCGAGCACGTGCTGCCTCAAACTTGGCAAACGCACTGGCCGTTGCCAGCTGAACTGAAGGACGATCCAGTGGCCGAACGAGAGGCAATCGCGAAGCGCCAAGTGATCCTCAACACGTTGGGCAACCTCACGCTCATTACCGGTCCGTTCAACTCATCGCTCCAGAATGCAGCCTGGGGTGCCAAGCGTCCCGAACTTTTGAAGTATTCGAAGATCAATCTCACTCAGTATTTCCACGGCCCCGAGGCGGACGAGTGGGACGAGGCCGCTATTCGAAAGCGCACCGAGCACCTGTTCAAATTGCTGCTCCAGGTTTGGCCTGACGCCAGCAAGGTTGCCTGATAGGGGGAACGACATGTGTTACTCCGCTGAAGCATGGACGTTGCTGGAAAATTTCCGAAGGGAAACGGACTCCGAAATCGACATCAAGGCGTTCTGGGAAATCTACTTGCGGCGGGACGAGGCCTACCGCGTCCACAAGCCGGCCAAGTTCACCCCCAAGATCCCGAAGGGCATGGATCTGAACTTCCTGCCGCCCAAGTCGGACCTGGAGCGGCAGATCCAGGAGCTCATCTCCGAGTGGAACGGGCGCAAGCTCGCTGAGAGCGAGGCCGAGCTCGACGCGCAGAGGGCACGCCTGGCCGCCGCTGAGGCGAAGCTGGCGAAGAAGGAAACCAAGGCCGCCCTCAACGATCAGCGCATCGCCGGGAACAAGATCAAACAGATGGAGCGCTGGATCGCCGACGCGAAGCGCACCAAGTTGGAACCGGCCAAGGACAACCGGATCTTCCCCGACTGGTATGTCCCCGTCCTGATCTCGGAGAACGGGCGCAAGGTCGTGCGGCCCATGCGCTACCACTGCCGCCCCGCCGGCATGGATCCGTCGATCGACTGGACGAAGGATGGGCGCGTGTCGGGCACCTACAACGCGCGCCGCGACAACCTCCAGCGCTTCTGGCGCAACCAGTTCGGTTACACCCACGGCCTGATGCTGGCCGAAACGTTCTACGAGAACGTGGACGACGGGAAGGGCGGATCGAAGGAAATCCAGTTCCGTCCCCGCACCGGGGAGACCATGTATATCGCCTGCCTCTACTCCCACTGGGTGGACCCGAAGGGGGAGGAGCCCGATTTGTGGTCGTTCGCCGCCATCACCGACGAGCCCGAACCCGAAGTGGCCGCGGCCGGTCACGACCGCACAATCATCAACATCAAGCCCGAACACGTGGATGCCTGGTTGAACCCGGATCCCAACAACCTGGATGCCTTGTTCGCCATCTTCGACGACAAGCGCCACCCCTACTACGAGTTGGTCAAGGAAGCCGCGTAGGCGTGATTCATGGCCACGCCATTTGTTGCTATCGTTCAAAGGCCGCCAGGAAGGCGGTCTACAGGGGATTGCCTATGCACTTGAAAAAGCTGGGTCTGGCCGCCGTGCTGTTGGCCGCGTCCACCACCGTTCTCGCCAAGCAAGGAGAGGTCTGCTCTTCGAAGCCCGTGCTCAAGGACGGAACCCTCACCAACGACACCGTGTTCGAGTGCAAGACCGCCGGCTCGCTCACCATCCCGCAGCTCTACGCCCAGGGGTGGCGGGTCATCAGCGTCTTGCCGCAGGCCACCATGGGGACGGACCCGAACACCGGGTTGCCGCAGGCCAGTTTCGCGTGGACGGTCGTGGTCGAGCGCGATTGATCGGAAGGGGCCGGGGATTACTCTAGATTTTGGCCACTATGTGGCCGAAATCTAGACTTATGGGCTATAACCCCTGGTTCCTCGTAACGGAGATGCCCCTTGGCCCTGACCACCCTTCAGTCCATCAACGCGGAAATCAAACAGCTGGAAGCCCAGCGTAAGCTGGTCGAGAAGCGCGACGGCGAAGTGCCCAAGGCGCTGGCCGTGCTCCAGAAGTTCGCCAAGGTGTTGAGCCCCTCCCAACGTCGCCAGGTGGCCAAGCTCATCGGTGAAACGCTTGAGGACAAGCCGGCGCGCGCGACCAAGGCGGCCACCGCGTCCCGCAAAGGCCGCAAGCTCGGCAAGGTGGCCCCGAAGTATCGACTGCCGACCGGGGAAACCTGGGCGGGCCGTGGGCTGACCCCCAAGGCGTTTGCCGCGTGGGCGAAGTCCGCCGAGGGCAAGGCCTGGGCCCAGGCCAACCCTGGCGCGAAGTTCCCGCCGGCCAGCGGGGCGACGAAGACACCCGCGAAGGCGACCAAGAAGGTGGCCAAGGGGGCGAAGAAGGCGGCACGAAAGGTCGTGAAGAAGCCCTTGAAGAATGTAGCGAAGAAAGCGGCGGAGAAAGCCTGACCGTGCGAGGACTGTTCCCCAAGCGGAAGAGCAGGCTGACGGCGCAGGGCAAGGCGGTGGCCGCCATGCATGCCCTGCTCGACACCGTCGAGGGAAAAGTGGACGAGAAGGCCGCCGCGGCCAGGCTCCGTGAGCAGGTGGGGCTCAACTGGTCGTTTCTAACGTGCATGCAATACCTCTCGGGCAAAGAAGCATTGGCTGCCATTGAGTCGCTGCCCGTTGGATGGGAAGAGCAAGGGCGGACCAAGCGCCATGCCTTTGCTGCATCGGTGCTGGCGGCCCACACCGTGGCCAACCTAAGGTCCGACGGCACGATGCTGTGCGCCAGCCACCTGGCAGAGGAGCTGAAGGGGAAGACAGCTGATCAATGGTTGGCTGAACAGAGAGGGGGAGGATAGTGCGCAATCTGCAAGAACAGCTCTTCGACGCGGCCAAATCCGGGCGGGCAGAGGAGATTCGGAAACTCCTCCGTAGGGGCGCGGATCCCAACGTCGCCGTTGAGGTGGAAGACACCTGGTTTGTCGGCGTCGAGATGCCGTTGCATCGATCGGCGCAGCAGGGGCACCTGGAAGCTTGTGTGGCACTGATCTCTGCTGGCGCCAAGGTGGAGAGCGAAAGCCATTGGCACCATTCGATGGATAAGCCTGGAGATCGGCCGCTGCACGCGGCCTTGCAACAGCAGCACTTGGCGGTAGCCGAGCTGCTGTTGCTTGCCGGTGCCAATGTCAACGCCGCAGGTTACATGGGGGAAACGCCTTCCCACGAAGCTTTGATGACCGAAGAACAGATGGCGTTGCTGAAACGGCACGGCGCCGACTTCAACGCGATGAACGATGAGGGCGATACCGTTCTGGCTGCAGCAGTGCGTGGTGGATACGACTATGAGGTGTGCGAGTGGCTGTTGGCCAATGGTGCCGACCCTCACCTGGTAAACCTGGAGACGTTGATGGACGAAGCACCTTCGAAAGACACCTTTGAGCTGGTGGTGCAAGCGCGCGGGGAAACCTTGGGAGACTGGATCGACCGTTGAATGTCGGAGAAGTCCGAGCGGAAACGCGGGGGTTTCCTGTCCCCACGCTGCGCTCCACGCCGATTTTCCGGCCTTGGGCTTGTGTGTATTCTGTCCCCGTCGCCCAAGCCATTGCACCCGCAAAACGCGTAATCAGAACGGAAGCACCGCGGCCGACTTGCTCGCAAGTCAGGCGCGGCCGGGAAGGGGGCCGGCGGTAGGGAGACCCCGCCACGAAGCGCAGGAGCGACAGCCCCGGTCAGGCCGGGGCTTTTCAATTGCGGTTGTAGCCGTGTTCGCGCGACAGCAGCACGGATTTCCAGTGGCTTTCCCGCTCGCACAAGTCGTCCTCGGTGGCGGACAGGTCAGCGATTTCCAGGACAGCGAAGCGCAACGCGTGCCGGCGTTCTTCCGTGGCCTCGATGCCGAATTCCTTGCGCAACGCCACGTTGCCGCCGTGCCCATTGGCCGCATACGCGCACCAGCGTCCCCAGATCGCGTCGGCCCCAGAGGCCTTGCCGACGTAGAGCTGGCCGGTGGTCGTGTCGGTGATGACGTAGATTCCCTTCACGGAGGACAAGGCCGCGCGCCATGCCGCGGTTTGCTGGCGCACAACGATGTCCAACTGTGCCTTGGTCAGGTTTACCGCCTTGAATCCTGGGAAGTCTGAGATGGACAGCCGTTCGGCCAACAGCTCAGTCACCGTCAGGTCCTCGGCCAGTGTTTCCCCCTTGGGGTAGGAGTGGCGCTCGGTGTATCGGCTTTCCAGGAAGAGGCGGCCCACCCATTCCTCGCACGAGGACACCCGTTCCAACGTGTAGTAGTAATGAGGCTTGGGATCGCCCTCCTCGACATGGTCAAGGGAGCGGAAAAGGCCCGCATAGAGCCAGCGGGTGGGCGAGCCCGTGCTGATCAAGGCCACGACAAACTCGCGCTGGAAGTTGCGCTTGCTCTGCCAGCGCTGCCATTCGTCGAACTGACCCTCCAGGAACACGTCCAGTGGGCGCTCGTTGCCGTTGTAGCGCGCCAGGTGGACCTTCGCTTTTTGGGCCTCGAAGGTGGGTTCCCACACCTTGATCAGGTCGAACAATTTCATGGGTGCGAACCTTGGGTATGACGGGCCACGCACGCCGCCGCGTGCTCGGTAAGGTGGGCCGGGTTGGGCCGATGGGCCTGCGCGGAGGGCAGGGCCAGAGACCTGCCCTCCAGGGCCGCGTAATCGGTGGCGAGCAACGAGGGTGCCAACGCCACGGTGTGCTCGGGGGTGATCCAGAGCAGCCCGCAATCGAAAAGCGTGTGGAGGTCAGCACGCAAGAGCAGGCCGTTGTCCAACCGGTTGGTGTGCTCGCCCTTGTAGGGGAGCACGTGCGCCGCTTCCAGAACCTCCACGGCCGAGCACCCGGTGATGGCGCATCGTCCGCCGTAGGCGTCCAGCAGTTTGGCGCGGAAGAGCGGTTGACCACGGCGCTGGGCCACGGCGCGCATCGCCCACACACGAGCGTCGTGGGCGCTGTTCAGCGGGGTGTCGAATGCATCGATCTGCGCCTCGGCTTCCACCCTGGCTTGGTCGTCCAGGGCCAGGGGCGCGGCTTGCCACTTCGTATCGGCACCCCGGAGCAGGTTCCAGTGGCCATGGGCGGCCGGGTTGAACAGCACATAGCGAGTTCGTCGCGGTGGGCCCATGTCCACCACCTTGAAGAGACGGTCGTGGGGATGGTCCTGGTCGCTTCGCCAGTTCGTGCGCGAATAGTTGTAATGCACACGGCTGGGGCTGTTGACCGTGAACAGCTCCAGGTCGGCTCGAGCGTTGCCCAGGGGATCCTGTGGAAAGCGCTCGCGGTCCCAGGCTTCCACCTCGGCCAGGGTGGCGCTCCCCAGTTCGGCAATGGCATCCACCGCCCGCCAATACTTCACCCCGTCGCGTTTGGTGCGTGTCTGCGGCATCGACTACGTCCTTCGTTTCAGTGTTCCGCGGGGGTCGAGCGTGGCCCAGTAGTGCACACCGTTCAGCTGCTTGAGCGTTTCACCGAAGGACGCCAGGAGCGCCGGGTTGCGGGCCAACTGGGCGTGGGCCGTGGACAGGAAGGCTACGCGGTCCTCGCGCAATCCCTCCACCTTGGCCGTGATCGCCCGTTGTATCTCCGGATGGTGGTGGGAACCGACGCGCTCGAAATTCGGCAAAGGGTGACGCTCGATCGGCGTTGCCTCGGCCTGCGGTTCGGCGGCTTGGACGCCCAGGAGTTCGGCATACGATTGTTCAAACCGGGCCCGAAACTCGGGACCTCTGGCCGCGAGCTCTTTCTCCAGATCCAAGGCCTGTTGGGACGACTTGAGCGCGGTTTCTATCGCCCGCCGCTCTGCATGGAGGTGCCGTGACAACTCGGCCGTCGCGGATTGCAGCGCGAGGGAGCGGTCAAAGGAGTGCGAGATCTCCCCCAACGCGTGGTTGACCTTGCCCAGGAACGACACCGGGGCCTTCGTGGGTTCTGCTGGGGGAGGGGTTGCGCGGGTTGGAGTCGCCACACGGGGGGCGCGGGGTGACACGGCTCGGACAGGAGTGGCGGTGCGTTGTGGGGCCAGCGGAGACGGTTCCACCCCGCGCCGCTTCGGCTTGTAGCTACACAAAGGGAAATTGGAGCAGGAGCGAAACTCCCCATAAGGCCCCGTGCGCAACACCAGCACGCCCTGTTTGCAGGCCGGACAAGCCTCCTCCTGGACGGCCTTGCCCTCGGTGTCGGTGAGCACCACGGCGCCGTCTTGTTCGAGCTCGCGAAGGAACGTCGAGCATTGGCCCTTGGCGGTGAACATCGCCACGCTTCGCCGGGCACGGGTCAGGGCGACGTAGAACAGCCGGCGTTCCTCGCCCAGGTGGAAGGTGTCTCCCTCGGGCATGGCCAAGGCGAGCACCGGATCGTCGGTGCGGGTGTTGGGAAAGCTGCGCCCTTTCAAGACGGAAAGCATCTCAGGCAGGATGACGTAGTCGGCTTCGCTGCCCTTCGAGCGATGAATGGTCAGGAACGACACGTCCACCCAGCGGTTGAACCGGCTTTGCCTCGTGGGCACATACTGCCGATCAGCGTTGTAGCGGCCCAACACGTAAACCGACACCTTGCCGTTGCGCCCCGGTGGGATCGTGCCGTCGCGCACGCCCTCGGCCAGGTTCACCATGAAGCGGTCGATTGCATCGGCCAGTTTGTCCTTGCTGTCCACCTGGAACGCCTGGAGCACCGGGCCGTGGCCGGGGGTGGTCGAATGCACGCGTTTGGCGATCTGGGCGGGGTTCTTGGAGACGAACGCGCTGGACACGTCGCACAACGCCTGCGGGCAACGGAACGTTTGCTCCAGCTTCAGCACCTGTCCGTGGCCAAACCATTGCCGGAAGCCCGTCATCACCGACACGTCGGCGCCGGCAAACCGGTTGATGGACTGCCAGTCGTCGCCCACAGCGAACAGGAAGCGGCCGGGCGCCTGGACCAAGGCGCGGCACAACCGGGCCCGCGCCCGTGACGCGTCCTGGAACTCATCGGCCATCACCAAGTCGTAGGGCGATTCCACGCGACCGCTCTCCAGGTGCTCGGCGGCTTGATTGAGCATGTCCTCGAAATCGATTCCGCCCTCCGCGGCCAACGCCTTGTCCCAGGCGTCCATGATCGGTGCGGCAATGTCGAGGAACATTTCATAGCGGTGCTTGAAGGCATCTGCAGGAAGTGAGCTCAGCTTCTGATGCAGCATGGGAATGGTGAGGCAGTTGCTTTTGGCATGGCTCATGAACGTGCGAACGAGCCCGATAAGCTCCACGGAATCCATGGGTCTCTGCCCGCCCTGGGGAATCTCCCGCTCGGGGTTGGGATCCATCACCACTCCACGGGATGTCAGTTCGGCCTCGAGGCGAGGGAGATCAACCTTGGACCGAAGACCGTGGGAGGTGGTCTCGAACAACGTCGTTCCCATGTCCTTGTGCAGCTGTCGCTTCCACTGGACGCCCTCCAGATAGCCTTCGAAGTCGGGTGGGGGAAGGCCTTGGGCGTTGAGTGCGAAATGCTCGTGGTAGAGGTCCAGCTCGGGGTAGTAGAAATCGGGTCTGTATTGGCGGTGAGATTCGTCGGCTGTGCGATGCTGGTAGGAGGGTTCGTATTGGTAGTCGACACCGTTCAAGAACAGGAAGTTGGCGATCATCACTTCCTCCTGGCTTTTGACACGCTCACCCCGGGTGGTGACGAGCGCACCCTTGCCCTGCGCATCCCAGACGTCGGCAGATTCCGGGGCGCCAAAGGCCGGCAGGTCTTTCCCGAAAACAAAACGGAACAAGTCCCATTGGTTGCGAAACTCGGAGGAGCGATCCTTCAACTCGTCCACGATTTCGGTGAGTTTGCGCACCCCTCCGGCTGCGTCCGTGGCCCACTCGGGTATATCGGGTTTTTCTCTGGTGGCCTTCCCGATGAGGCGCAGGCCCAAGGCGTGGAAGGTGGATGCTTCCACCGCCACATCCACCATGCCCAGTCGCTCGAAGGCCTTGGTAGCGCGCTCCTTGAGCTCATCAGCGGCCTGCTTGTTGAAGGCCAACAGAACAATCCGCTTGGGATCCACAAATCCGCGGTGGATGGCGTAAGCCGCCTTGGCCACCATCGTGGAGGTTTTGCCCGAGCCGGCCGAGGCCACCACCTGCACGCGGTTGTCGAAGCACACCACGGCCCTTGCCTGTTCCGGCGTAAGCGGTTTGCTCTCCACCCGGTCCAGTAAGTCTTTGCAGGCCACCAATTCGCGTTCCATGTGGGCTGCGTTCAGTGCAGCCCAGGCCGGGCGGTGGTTGGCTTCCCATTCCACCAGCGAGCGCTCGATCGCTTGAGCCACCGTTCCCATTCGGATTGCCACCCCTGGATTCTTCAGGCGTGAACGAAGTGCGGCCGGATCAACTTTGGGGCGGGCCGCCTGAATATCGCCCTGTTGTTCGTGGGTAAGCCATCGGCGTTGCTCGAGGCAGGCTCGCTCTTGTTCTGCCTTGTAGTTTAGCCATGCGTCAATCAAGCGCTGCTCGCCTTCGAGGAATGCCACGTCTTCTCGGAGGCGCTTGTCCGCTAAAGCCAGGTTCACAGCGTGGGTAAGGGCGGCGCCCTGAGCGTTGGGCAGGCCGTCGGCTTTCACCTCCTGGCCGTGCCCGGTGTGAAAAGTAATATCCGTCCAGAACGTGCCTGTGTGGACACGGTAAGTGGCCTCGTCCTCGACGTTGACCCGGTGGGTCCGGCCCTCCAGTGTCAAGGTGAGCTCCAAGCCTTCCAGGCGCAAGCGCCAATCCGATGATCCGGTTAAATGTTGGCCCCACCACGAGGGGGCCCATTCCTTTGCCATTTCTTGCCCCACCTTTCCCTTGGAATGCCGGCGTGACAGACCGCGACAACCGGCTGTCCCATGGTAAATGGCATGGGCTCTTGCGGTAATGCCTGATCTGGCCCTACATGCTGGGGCGCCGTCTCAGCCCGTGAGAGCGCCCACGGGCACGCTGGCGCCCATAAACTGGGCCGGGGAACGGGCCTTGGGTCCGAACAAGGGGGAAGGGATGAAGCACCGTGTATGGGCCGGCGCGTTGGCGCTGGCATTGATTGCAGGCCAGGCCTACGCCGATCCAGCCAAGCTGGGGGCCACGCCGGCACCGGTGGTGACGGTGAAAGGGCGCAGCGTCCAGGACGTTCAGAACGCCATCGTGGCGATGATGCTGCCGGCGGGGAAAACCCCGACCCGGCAGGACCAGAACGTCATGGTCTATGAGTTCCCGCTCTCGTTCTGGCAATCCATTGGCGTGCAGATGGCGCAAGGGAACAGCGGGTGGCAGGAGCCCAAGGGGCGCTTGACCTTCACGATGGCCCAGATGGGTCCCGACGTGATGGTGAGCAACAAGTTCGAGACCGTGGCCACCAACATGTTCAACGCCAGCAATTCGGTGGAGATAACCAACCCGGTGGTCTACAACGAGAACCACTTGGGCTTGCAACTCATAGCGGCCTTCGCCGAGGGACGAATGGTGCCCGGGGACCACAACGCGCTGGGCATTCAGGCCTACGAGAAACCCACCCGAAAGACCCGCAAGGTAGGGGCTGTGATCGAAACCCTGGTGCCGGGCGCGCCCGCCGAACAGGCCGGACTACGCCCCGGCGACGTCATCACCCACATTGGTGGGGTCCCCTTGGCCGAACAGAGCCCGGCCGCCATCCAATTGCTCGGTTTTTTGCAGATCGGCGAGGCAAAGCTACAAGTCCTCAACAAGGGCGAAGTGATCGTCCACAAGCGTCCAGCGCCCAACGCCCCTGCAGTGGCTCAAGCCATCGCCACTCCTGCACCCGCAACGACCGCCGTTCCCGCCGCTGCCGCAGTTCCGCCCTCCGCGGCGTCCGCACCTGCCACGCCAACGCAGGAAAGCGGACAAGGCTGGTGGCAGAAACAGAAGCAGGGCGACTGATCGCCATGCGAGGGGTGGGGTGGGGCCTCATCGTGGTGCTGTTGGCCGCCGGCTGGCTGCTACAAGCCATCGGGGAGACTGCCTTCACCGCCGTGGTCTGGATCGTGGTGGGCTTGGTCTTGCTGGCGCAGGTCGCCGGGCTACTGGCGAGAATGGGATTGTTTCGACTCCCGGTGCCGCCGCCTTCGGGACAATTGAGCCCCCGGGACGAACGGCGGTGGCAACGCTCCCGCCAGCAACGCGAACGGGGCGTGGCGTCACTCCTGGTGGCCGTCGAGCATCGCGACCGGGCCGAGGTGGAGCGGTGCGTGCTCCATGAAAACGTCAGCCCTTACGAGTCAGGCCTGTTCCAGAATCAGCGGCTGATCAGTGCCTACGCCCTGGCCAAGGAAACTGGCTTCGATGAGGCGATTCGGTTCTTCGAAGCATGGACCCGTGATGGGCCTGCCGCGCGAATCGAGCGATGAGCCGTTCTTTCAGCGGTGGCCGTAGTCCCGGTTCGAGCATCCTCGTTGAATCCACGTGGTGATGTTGGCCCGGCAAAGATCGTAGTCTTCCCCATCCACGTTGGTCATGCCCGTGGGTGGGGCCGACCACATTTTCTGGAGCACGTAACGGGGTTCGATGCCCATGCGCATCAGGTAACCGAACACCTGGCGGTAGGGCTCGCTGTCGAACGGAATGGGCTGGCCATCCGAGGTGTAGATCTGGTGAAAACCCAACTTGGGGTAGGGCGACCAGTTCTGACGCTCGACCCCCGCCATGAACACCAAGGGACAGGCGGAATAGCAGTTGTTGAACAACGTCGTGTCTAGGCCCATGGAGCGGATGTAGGCCCCCGCTGTCATGGCTTCGTGAACGTAGCCACCGCCGCTCCCCAAGGCAACGACCTCCACGGTGGGATTGGCTTCGATGGCATCGCGGATCTTCTTCGCAAACCCCTCCTCGATGTCGCCCAGCACTTTCAGCGCCTTGCCGTCGTTGGTCACCACGTAGAAGGACGACTGGCCATCTTGCTTGATGAAGGCACGGGGCAATCCCATCTGTCCAGCGCAATCCAGGTTCCAGGTGACCACCCGTTCGTCGTATGGCATCCCCAGGATGTGCTTGGCGACGCTGGCGAAGTTGTGGAGCGAATTGCTCATGATTCGCAGGTCGGAGGCGTTCTCCGTGGTCTGCGTGTCGTAGTCGGGTTCGTAATCGATGGCCAAGGAGCTGACCAGGTCGGCCTTCCCGAGCAACTGGCCAAGCACGTAACACTTGTGCTCGGGGATGTGAATCTCATTGAAGGCCGTTCCCGCGTGGGTGTGGCCATCGATTGCCACGCCGGCGTCGAAGACCTTAGAGCCCAAGGCGGATCGTTCGTCGATGAGCTTGCGCAGTCGGGCAACCACTGCCGGATCATCGACGTGCCCCTTCGGTTCCTCGGCGACGGGAGCGGGCTCTTCGACCGGCACCGGCTTCGTTTCCGGTTCGGGAATCGGCTCGGGTAAGACCGGAGCGGGAGTCGGTGCCGCCACGGGTGGCGAGGGTGGTGTGGGCGCGTTGCATCCCACGAGCATGGCCACGAGGGCCAGGCCAATGATCCGTTGGCTCATAAAGTGTTCTTCCCCTGATGGGGAAAGAATACCCGAGGCCCCGAGGGGTCGCATGGTGGGGCGGTGACCCCCGCGCCAGCACCGCAAGGCCACGGCTTCCCTTCCCGGTGCGGCCACACCGATTTCGGCCGCCGAGCACCCCGGACCATCCTCCACCAGAGCGAGGCGACGGCGGGAGGGACGTGGGCCACTGCTCCATTGGGCGCGATTGCCTGAGGCGAAACCTTGGGTCCACGCGTCCGGGCGCAAGTGCGTTGCACTCCTCCACGGTGTTTCGGCCTCTAAGGGCTCCTGCGCTGCCGCTTCGTCGCTGACGAGGTGCTGCACGGCCTTTCGTCTCCCCGGATCGGTTCGCGAGCAATCCGCTCGAACCCAACGGAGAAAGACCATGGCCAAGAAGAACCAGCCCGCCAACGACCGCCTCGACGCCTTTCTGGTGGAGGAATACGAAGTCCAGGGCGAGAAGCGCAGCAACTGGTCGAAGATCGGAGCGGCGTGGCCGCACCAGGATGGCAAGGGCTACCGCCTGGTCCTCAACGCGGTGCCGGTGAACGGGGTGGTCGTCCTGCGCCTGCCCGAGCCGAAAGAAGACTGACCACCACGGGGCCCTTCGGGGCCCCATTCTCTTCCTCAAGGAGAACACCATGACGACCCTCAACGCCCAATGGCGCGACGCCTTCAACACCGCGCTTCAAGCGCACTTCGCCATCACGATCCAGGACGCTGGGCTGACCGACACCGAGCTGGCCCGCTTCGCTGATCTGGAACCGAAAGAAGCCGCGCTGCAGTTCGGCGAGGACTACGACTTGGACCGAGTCGACCGGGGTTGGCGCTGATACACGCAAGGGGCCTTCGGGCCCCGCTTCGTTTACTTGCCTAACAAAGAAGCGAGCGGTGCTTCGCGATTTTCAACTTTAGTCTGCAACGCCCCCTTGCGCGTTTGTCGTGCAGATGTATCCCAGAGGCATGACGAACGGGATACGAGCGTCATACACCGACAAACGAAACGCTTGGGGAGGAAAAGACATGTTCATCAGTTTCAGAGTGACGCGCCGATGGGTCGTCAACATCATCGTCGCAGCCATCTTGGCCCGTCTGTTTTTCATGGGCATGGACGGGGTCGATCGCTTCTCCAGCGACTGGAATCGCGTGACGGGAGCCAGCATGCCCGGCTCAAGTGGGGTGCGCGGTGCCGTCTCCGACATGCGTTCGACCTTGCCCAGCGAGCTGGACGCGTTCGTGGCGCGTGCTGAAGCGGACGCCCGTAACAGTCGATCCTTGCTGGACGTGCTCAAGAGCGTGGCCGGCATGGCTGACGCGTCCACCACCCCTGATCAACCCTTGCCTTACGGCGCCGCCCAACAACTGGAGAGCCCTTATGACCGCTATGCCGATTAAACCTCTGGCGCCTATCACGCTGCGCGATTGGCGCGACCTGGCCTTGTTCATGTGCGGATGGACCATGCTCAAGATTTGCGCGCAAACGCTGGTCAATCCGAGCGCTAGGCTGCCCGACCTTGCAATCGGCGTGGGCGGATTGGTCACGACGTATGCGGTGATGAGCGCGTGGGTGATGGTGCCCACGGTGTTGTTGGCAGGTGCTGCATGATCACCTTCGGTGCCATCGCCACCACCGTCTGGGTGGTCCTGTTCCTCTTTATCGTTTTCTGCATCGCTGGCATTCACTGGAAGAGCGCGAAGCGACAGGCGGGCGTCGCCCGCCGCCGTTCGCTCCTGAAGGCCGCGATCATTGCAGGCCTGGCCGTGGCGGTGGTGCTGTCCTTGGCGATGCCATGACCCGGCCGGCCTACGTTCAAATGGCCGTGCGCGTGCCCAAGGATCTGAAAGCGCGGATGGAGCAGCTGGCGGCGGAGGAGAGCAGGCACGTCAGCGAGCTCGTCCGTGAACTGCTGACGGAGGGTCTGAAGGACAGGGGAGCCCCCATCAAGCCGCCGGTGCCTTCACGATCCGGTGATTGAGCAGGGGGCGAACGAAGTTCCCCGAAGTGGCGGACGTATGGCTGGCCGATCCTTCGCACGTCGCCAAAGCCGTGTTGCGCTTGCCGGCCTTACATGGCGCTAGAAAGCGAGTTGTCGAAGAGAGCGGTGAAGATCGCTTCGCAGAAGCTCAAACTCGCCGTTGAGTAAGCGGGCTGTTCTCCGAATGGTCTCCCAGTCGGGGGCCTGCGCAGGGATCGTCCGTGCTTTGTCCAGGAGCGCGTCAGCGGTGCTTGAAAACACAACGAGGCGCTGACGGAGCCGGTCCGGCAATGCGAGGTCCTGGGCGAGCAATGCCCGGGCTTCGGCCGCATTGAGCTCGACCATGTTCAGATCAACGAGTGCGGCGAGATCGACCCTGGGGGAGGGTTGCGCCTGATCGGTGGGGGTGGGGCGCAGCAGACGGGAAATCCATTTCCACATCGGGATCATTCCTTGTTGTGACTGCTATTCCTTGGTGAGATGTGACAACTGCTCAATGAGCACGTTGCGCTTTTTCGGTGGCAACTCTGAAAGCTTCTCCAAAACCTCCGCCAACCGGACTTGCTGGGCCTCGTTGTGTTCGCCCAGGGCCAGGATGGCGCTGGCCATGGCCGGAGAACTGGCCAACAGATAAGCGGGTGGGACGTCCAAGGCCACGGCCAGCTCGAACAGCGATTCCAGGCTGATGGCCATGCTCTCGCTTTCATAACGGCTGATCCGCGCGGACGCGGTGTCCTTGTCCAACCCCATGCGCACCCCGACCTCGCGTTGGCTCAGGCCTCGCAGCTGGCGGGCCTGGCGCAGGCGCGCCGCCACGACAGCCCGAGGGACCGGCGGGGGAGTGCTCACGGGCTGAACGGATGCAATGCAGGCATGCCGACAGGATGACCCAGGCCCTACGCCCCGGGTAGACTCTACGCACCACGTAAGTTCGTGGCAAGGAGCCGACAGGGGGTTCTATGGCAAGCAAAGGGTGGGCCGGCGCGCTGGCGCTGGCCTTGGCGTTCCAGGCCCAGGCCGGGGACGGGAAGGGGTTGCTGGAGACCATCGGGCGGGCCCTGGGCAACACGCCTCGGGTGGTGGCAGAGAAGGCGCGCAGTCCTTACCTGGAACCGGCCGGGACCTACTGGGATCTGGATCAGGAGATGCTGGAGGGGGCGCAGCACCTCCGGGTGGGCCTGACCGCGACCGCCAGTGGTGGTTCGGACATGTGCGACATGAAGCTGCTTGCGATGGCGCACTCCAGCTACCGCCTGGATGCCAAGGATCGGCAATGGTGCCTCTACCAATGGTGGTTCGCCGACACCAGAATCAACGGACCGAACGGGATCGAGCAGACCCAAACGGACGCCATCGAGCGTCGGTATGGGCCGGCCTTCGATGCACGGCTGGAGAAGTTCAAGACCACGCGCCGCTTCGCCGTGCGGCCCGATCTTGTATCCTGGGGCGGGGTCGAATACAACGCTGCTCGCGGAGCCATGGAGGTCTACGTTCCCCTGCCGGAAATCTCCGCCGGTGGGCTGTCCGTGACTGGCAAAGGGTTCGTGCCGTGGTCCCAGCGAACCGATAGGGTGGTCTTCAGTCCCAAGTGGGCCGGCCGATACCAGCTCTTGATCAGGATGGATTCGGCGGAGGCGGCCAACCTTGCGCGGCAAGGCCGCGACGCGCGCGGTGACCTGGTCGTTTTCACGGTCAACCGCGTCTGGGTCGAGAACACCGTGCCGAAAATGGACGTGACGGTCGAGCGGGTGCGCGTCGGCTACCGCAACGAAACGATCGAAGTGGATCTCACCAACAAGCAAGGAGAAGGCGCATGAAGAACGCAGCAATCGCACTGGCACTCCTGACGATGGCGCTGGCAGCGTGTGGAAGCAAGAAGGACATGCCCACGGCAGAGCAGGTGGCCAAGGCCTACGAGATGCACATGAATGCCAACCTTGTTCCGGAGCTTGGGCAGCGGATTGAGATTCGCGGCTGGGACGACCTGGAGGTGGACTGCAGTGCCAGCGGCCCCGATCGGGTCACCTGCGTGACCGGTGGGACCGTGGACATGGTGGGTTTCCATGGTGGCAAGCAGTTGAAGCCGGAGCCGGTTCCGGTGCCGGCGCAATTCGACTTCACCTTTGCAAAGCAAGGCAACGCTTGGGTGCCGATCAGCGCGAAACAGAAAACGGCAGCGGCCAACGGCGAGCCAGCAGCCCCAGCGACAACTCCCCAGGCGCAAGAAAAGGTGGCCTGGCCGGCCTCACCTGACGGCTATCTCGAGCTCCATCCGGACGACTTAGCCTGGGTGCTGGCCTCGCGTCTAGCTGGCCAGATCACGGACGAGAACCTGGCCCAGGTCTTTGTGGAGGGCTATAGCCAGGCAAGCGACGCCTTCGCCAAGCAGGACCTCCTGAAAGCAAAGCTTCCCGCTGTCAAAGAGCGGCTGGCAAACCTCGCCAAGACGCGCTTTTTCCGGATGTCCTCCATTTCGACGGAGCGCATGGTGGGCAAGGTGGCTGGAGCAACAAAAGACGACTTCGTGGGGCGGGATGTCAGCGTCCAGGGCTACGACTTCCAAGTCAAAGCGTTCCCGTTCTCCAGCCAACAATGCCTGATGGGCGAAGGCTACGGTTCCATGCAGTATGAGGAGCGCGGCATGCGCTACCACTTTTTGCCCTGGGGCCATATGCAGCAGCCGGCCTGCCAATTCAAGGTCGAGGACGAGGGTGTGGCCCGGCGCATCGAGCAAGCCCGCGCCAACTACAAGCTTCAGACCCGAGAGACTCTCTACTTCCGATTGACCGACGAGCGGTCTCCCGGTGGCGAGATCCAAGCCGAGGCTCACCGCATGGACCTGGCGCTCTTTGAGACCACGAATCCCTACTCCAGCAACGAGGGATACACACCGCTGGCCGAATTCACCCTGACGGCACCGCCGGCCCAGCACTGACCCCTTGGAGGAAGAACAAACATGAAGATCAAGCAACTTGCGGTGGCGTTGGCCGCTGCGCTCGTCCTGTCCGCTTGCGGGGGCAAGCCGTCCAACGGGGATGCCAAGCAAGCGCTTTCCACGCTTCTTCAGCAAAGCGGTGCGGGGGAGGTGGCTGACATCCAGGACTTCGAGATTTCCGGATGCACGAAAGCGGACGGAATGGATGGGTATCGCTGCGATACTCGTGGCACCTTCACCATCAGCGTCATGGGGCGCACCGCTCCCCTCCCGGTCAACAAGAACTTCCGCTACGCCAAGGTCGATGGCAGCTGGCGCGCATACGCGCAATGACTCCAAAGGCGAAGACCTCCGAAAGGTAAGCGGCGCGCAGAAGTGTTTCCAGCCGGGTAATCAAGCCTTATCGGCTCTTGTCAGTTTGCCAGGATGAAATAGGATGAGGTAATTCGATAGAAATGGAGGGGGCAATGACCTACACGCCGCAACAGCAAAGCAGATCCAGTCACATGCAATGGGGTTTGTTGGCTCCAGCCACCGTCATTTTGGGTGGTGCGGGATTGGTCTTCCTTGGAGGTGCCCAAGAGCACGCGCAGAACGGTGCTTCTGGCTGGGGGGTCGCCTTGGCTTTGTCGGCAGCGTTTGGTATCTGGGGGCTGTTAGCCTTTCTCTACGTGCTCAACTGGCGGGCCGCGGGTGTCCGAGCCGCAATGGCCGTGAACCCCTTTATCCGCCCCCGTAAGGGCGGGTTCTTGAAGGGTGCCATCATCGGCACGCTGTTTGTTGTAGTCCTCCAGATAGCCAGTGTGCTCATTGGATTATTTTATCCTGGTCTCGAGCAGGGGGAGCGCAATTTCTTCTTCTCGGTTCCGACCTTTTACCTGACTGCCCTCTACACGGTTTTTCCGATCGCTCCTGTCTTGGGTGGGATTGTGGGAAAGCTCTGGCGATCCACCAGCATTTGACAAGAAAATGTGATTGTCAGGGCAAGAAGCCCCCGAAAGGGGGCTTTTTTGTGCCCAGCGAAAAGCATCTGAAAAGCACCACTTGGCGGTGGAAAGCCCATCGCCTTCGGCGCGGGTTCGATGTTAGGAATATTTGCTTCCCAAGGCCGCAGATTTTCACTTTAGTCAAGAAAAGATCCATGGATCGCATGGACAAAATCGCATGGCGATCTACCTTGAAATGGTAGGAGGCAATCACGCCTTCCGAAACCATCAAGGAAATCGACATGAAAATTCATCACCTCGTCAGCGACGGAATCCAAGCGGTCGCCATCACCCAATCTGCATCGAGTGGCGGTGGTTACGCTCACCCGGTGAAGCTCTCCACCATTCGCTTCGATGTAAAAGACGCCGAAGCGGTGTTCCATGAGCTCAACAAGTCTGGCCATCGTCACGAGAAGACGTTCGAAGTGATCGAGCGCTGGGATGCTGATGCTCGCAACCAGGGTCCGAACTCGAAGTTCGGTCGAACCCTCGCCGCTCTGGTGGACGAGGCGCGGGACCACCTGAAAGGGTCAGTGATCTACGAGGCCAAGGACATGTCGCAGGAAACCATGGGCGCGCTTAAGGCGCGTTCTACGCAGGCCAAGCTTTCGCAGGCGCTTCCTGCCGCCAGCGGTCCGAGCATGGTCATCGGCGGCCAGGTGTGGAGCCCGCGCGTAGAAGCGCAGAAGGAAACGCCAGTGGCCAGTCAGGAAGTCCCCCAGCAGCGCATGCGCCTCTAAACGCATCCATCCCCACAATCAGGAGAACCCACATGAACGTCCAGATCGCCCAATCGATGAACAACGCCAACGATGACCAGGAGCGCTACGCCATCCTGGCCGGCTTCGCCCGCGGCAACGACGAGTTTCGCACCAAAGGTGCTGCAGAAGAACTGGTGGACGCGCTCTACTACGCGGGCGCCGCATTCAACCGCTGGAAGGCTATCGCCACGGTCCGCGAAGCCGCGGCGGCTTGAATCATGAGACGCTCAGCGAATGCTCCAATCCCTGTTGGAGAGAAAATCCCTCCGCGAAAGATTGTTGTTGACGGTCATCGTGAGGGTGGATGGACACCAGGAGTCTTTCTGGTTGTTGACGAAGATCGGTGCAACCCGAATTTCGTGATGTTCTCTGGAGCAGACGCAAACGAACGTTCGGAAAGCTTTGCCGCCGAGCGCAATCGGGCACTAGGCCTGGAGGATTACTGATGCTGTCCCTGCGCAACCCCCGCCTGGACAACCCCATGGGGCGTTTACCGACGTCCTTCATCAACGCCCGCGATGCCGACGAGGTCCGGCGGTTGGCCGAGCATCACGGTATCCCGTTCAACGAAGCCGTGCGACAGATTGTGACGCTCTACTTCCGCCAGCCATTCCCACTTTCAAGCAAGCGAATGGGCGACAGCAAGACCGACCGGTTGCCCGAGATGGTGGCCCCGCGCCACATTGTCGAAGGCATTGCTGTTCTGGCGTCTTCGTTGGGCCACACCCGCGGCGAAGTGTTGCGTCAGATCATTCGGGGCACGTTGAGGAAGCACCGTGGCCGTGATTGATCGCACCCCGCCACCGCCCGGCAGCCCCAGCGCGGAACTGATTCACGCGTGTATCGAGGGCAACCTGGTGGGGGTGCTCGAGGCGCTCCGCAATGGAGCGAACCCCAACGCATGGCGGGAGAACGAGGGCCCAGCCATCCACTCAGCGCTGGCCTGGCCGCGCATCGTTGAAGCCCTGATCGAAGCGGGGGCGGAACCTCACGCGCGCAACTTCTGGAGTGAACGGCCGCTGGAAAAGCTCGCAGCGGACTACCAGTCCAGCGAGCATCCGGTGGAGCGGGGGCGCATGGAGCAGACGGCACGGCTGCTGATGAGGCTTGGCGGCAACGCCTACCGCGCCAGCCCGTTCTGGCGGACAGGAACCCTGCGCGATGCAATGCCCAAGGTGGTGGCGAAAGTGGAAGCGGAACTGCGGCAGGAGTTGCTGCAGGACAGGCTGGTGACCGTAGCCTACACGCCGACGGTAAGCCGGCCGCGTCTTTAAGCAAGAGCAACTGCACGACGCCGCCACCGGCCGCTGCGCGCCCGGCGATCTGAGAAGCGAACGATGGAGAAAGGGAAGCAACGCCTTCGTCGCATTTTCGATGTTAGGAATATTTGCGTGAGATTCAGCAGTTCTTGATTTTAGTCTTGAAAAGATCCATTGCAGCAATGGACATTTTCATGAGGCGATCTACCTTGGAGTCATAGGGACGCAACAACGCCGACCGGACAACAAGGGAATTCCACCATGAACATCAAGACCTACACCCCCGCCGAAGCCCTCCATGCCGCCATTGCTGAAGGTTGCATCGAAATTGCCAGCGGCGTCCATTTGAGCTCTCAGGAGAACATCGTCGCGGATCAGGTCGATTGGATGCAGGAGGGTGAAAAGGTGCATGACTTCACCCAAGCCCCGTTCTGGATCACCGCCGACGATGGCCAGGTCCAACCGGTTTATGGCGAAGACGACGAGGGCCTGATTGACGTCCTCGCCAACGCCTAACCGACAACGCTACCAGGACCGACAGCCATGACCCTCTCCATTCTCTTCTCCCTCGCCCCCATCGTGCTGCCCGTGAGCGTTCTGCTCGGGGCTCGCATCTCGGACACCATCGAGAACGCCGCCTGGGCGGTCTGAGGTCACCATGGCAGCTCGGCACTACTACTTTGCTTATGAGCGCACCGATGGCGAGGTGTGCTACCTGCCCAAACTTCTGCACGAGGGCATCCAGCGCTATCCCCACACCATCGGGCACTACCACCTGACGCAATGGCTGGGCGTGAGCAAACTGCTGACGCCCGAGCAATACAAAGCCATGGGGTGGATGGGCACGAACCGCCAGATGGCCAGGCGCGTGGCCGCAGCGTAACAATGATTCGTTGTGGCTTACTTCTCTCCGACTCGACTTTTCCCAAGGTTGAGATACACCAGAGGGATGACCACGACCACCCTCAAGACCATCGCCGATGCCCTGGCCCCGTTCGACCTGCACGACCGCGAGGGCTTGGCCGACCGCGTCCATGCCATCCTGCCAGATGAAGAGCTCCACCCCGCGGAGCTGCTTGCCAAAGCGGTGGAGCATTGCCAGGCCCCCGTCGTGGGCACCTGCAGCTTCCAAGACCTGGTGTGGCGGATTGGGCCCCATCCCTACGGCTTGCCATGGGTCAACGTCCATCTCCACCGAGAGGGGGATGACGATTGGACGGCCTTCGGTGCAGTGGCCCCGCACTCGCCCGAATCCCTTCAGCGGGAGTTTCAGGACGCGCTGCCTCACAGTGCGATGGTCACGGACTACCTCGAAGAGCAGCTGAATGACGAGGACCGCGAAGACGCATGGCAGCGCATGGCCCAGGACGCCCACGCAATGGGCCAGCGGCTGAACGACGCGGCCACCATTCGGGCCGAATGCGGTGCCCAGTCCATGCTTCACGATGCCATCGCGGCGGGTGATCGGAGCGTGTCCTCCGCTGCCATCCAGCTGGGCGCTGGGCTGAACCGGCCCGATAAGAACGGAAACACCGCTATGCATCGGGCGGTGCTCGCCGGATACTCATCGTTCATTCCGTGGCTGGTGGAGAACGGCGCGTGGGTAGACGCGGTGAACTTCGAGGGCCGCACTCCGTTGCACCTTGCGGCAGCACGCCACGACAAGGCGTCGTGCATCGAACTGCTGGAAACTGGCGCCGACATGGATCGCGTCGATGTGACCGGAAGGACACCCGCTGACTTGGCACGGGGTAAGGCGCGGCAGCGCGATCGCGGGTTTGGCTTTTAGTCGAAGAGTCAACAGCAACAACAGCAACAGCGGCTGAAAAGCATCCCATGGCGGGGAAGGCACCACGCCTTCGGCGCGAAAGCGTTGTTATGAAAAAGTGCGAAGTGAAAGCCGCAGAATTTCACTTTAGTCAAGAAAGTGTCCATGAAATCCATGGACAATTCGGTATGGCGATCTACCTTGAAATCGTAGGGGGGGGCATTCGCGCCGACCCACCCACGATTAGGAAGCCACCATGATCAAGCAACCACGACCCAGCCGGACCACCCTCGAACACTTCGCTCAGCGCCTTGGCTACGAACTGCGACGGGCTTCAGGGCCAAACCAGGTGTGGAGCGACGGCAATCAACCCGGGCCCAACCGCTGGGCGATTGTTTGCCCTCGCACTCGGCGCTTCGTCAGGGGCCTGGGAACGCTTCAGGATGTTGCGTTCTGGCTCGACGAAAGGGAGATCTTGGCGGCCCACCAATGATCGCGATGAACCGGTTGTTCTCCTTTCAGGGGAGGAAATCCACGGTCTCCCCAAATCAGCGGCTGATCGCTTCGTGCGAAGTCAGGGCTAATCCAAATCGCGGAAGTTTGGTTCGTCAGGCGCTGGCCGCAGGTGCGGATCCCGATTGCGACATTGACGACTACAAGTATCCAACCCTCTTGATTCATGAGGTCATTTGTCAGGGCGACGAGACGGAGGTTGACTTTGAGGTAATGGATATGCTGATCGACGCCGGCGCCGACCTGTATGTGGAAATGCCGCATACAACTGGGGAGGGCGCCTTTGGTTTCGCTGTTTCCCAAGGTCGATACAAGGTCGCACGCCACCTCATTGCCCGTGGAGTGGATGTGAACCGTCACAATGCCTTCTGGAACTTTCTTGCCTACGAACGGGATTACGATAGTCGAGACGTCGAAATGGCAAGGGCCATGGTGATGGCGGGCGGGGATTGTAGTCCTGAGCTGATTGCCTTCATGAGGGAGCAGCTGCCTGGCCATTACCTAACCGATACAGAGAATTTCTGGGAACCAGGAGCGCCTACGATGATCGACTTGCTCCTCCAGTGGGCGGCAGAGAAGCGGGCGGCCGATCTACAACAAGTGCTACTGACCTTGCAAGAACAGCCGATGATGGCGAAACCCCGTCTCTGACTTCTCCATGAAACGTGTGCGTCGAAGTTGTCTCACTTACTGACACGCTGGCGGGGCACAATGGGTTCATGAATCAGTCCGCCGTTCCAGATCCCTACCAGTCCTTCCTTTGCGCCCCGGCCTACGGCCTGTTGCTCGGGCAGACCACCTGTCATTTCTGCCACGCCCAGACCCCCACGGTGGCGGTGTGGGTGCCGTCTTTCGAAGAGAGTGACGAAGATGGCCTGGTGGACCAAGGGGAGGGCGCCTTGCTGCGTTACATCGAGCACCTCGACGACGGCGTCCTGGCCTTTGTGACCAGCCACGCCCCCTGGCTTCGCTACGCCTCCACGCGGACCTCCGGCCAGACCTACCTTGCCCACCACTGCACCACGTGTGGGGCACTTCAGGGCGATCATTACGTCTTTTCCCCGGATGGTCCGTATTGGCCGCAAGACGACGTTGACCTTGCGCGCCTGACGTTCGTTCATGGCCTTGGCCCACTCACCGCTCGGGCATCGGCGGGGCAGAGCGGTTGGATGGACCGCGTTCCTCAAGTCTGCTCCCAGGCCTGAAAGAATCCTTGCTTCAACTCCGAATCGGTGTGCCGCACACGGCACGTCATCAAGGCCTCGTGCGCTCCGCGCGGCCCCATCGCCCGCCTTCTCCGGTCAAGGGCCATTCCAGGGCCCGTGTCCTCGCTGCGCTGCGGGCCGCACCAGCCCTTCCATTTCCTCGCTTGACCGCGTCGTGCGGTGGGGCAGTGGGTTTCCCATTCCAAGTCATCCGGACCGGATGCCCTGGACCGGGCCATTACTCACCAGCGAGGAAACAACATGTTCGAGCCTTCCGATCTCATCCATTCCTACACCCGCGCCCAAGCGATTGAGGACGGCGTCCTGGTGGACGTGTCCGACGTGGCGAAGGAAGCAGGCTTCAAGCTGCCCGTGGCCATCACCCACGCCGCATGGGCACGCTACGTGGAAGTGCCCGCGGGGCTGGAGCTGCGGGGGCAGTCCGTGGAGGGCCGGCTCTGGGACGTGCTCTTCCTGCTTCACGTGGCGATCCAGCGCGAGAGCAGCAACACGTCCGAGATCCACTACCAGCTGTTGGTGGCCATGCCCGATGGTGGCGACTGGCAGCCCAACGAAGCAATTCCGGATGATCGCTCGGGCCTGACCCGGTCGACGCACCGGCTGGTCACCCTGAAAGCCTTGTGCGGGCCGGGGGACAACCTGGAACCCGTGGTGACGATCTTGCTGCCACGCGAGGATTGACGAGGGGGCCGGGAAACCGGCCCTATTCGTTCTCCGTAACGGGTCCCGCGGCTACCATGGTGGGACGACAAGGGAGGGGGGTAGGGGATGGAGAAGTTCAGCTGGAAACGGATTCCGTTGGCGCAGAGCGAGAAGCTGGGGCCGCTGGTCCCCGATGCCTTGCCCATTCTTCTCCGGTGGGCCAAGGAGGGCGACGATCACACCTACACCGACCTGGCCCGTGAGCTCCACGACCGCAACGGCCATTCCATCAAGCACGTCCTGAACTACGGACGAGTGGCAGGTGGGGTGGCACAGGCCATCGAATGGTTGAGCAAGCAATGGGGGGAGCCCATTCCTCCCCTGCATGCCATCGTGATCAACAAGAACAAGGGTGTTCCGGGTGACGGGGCGGTGACCATTGTTCCGGCGTTTTTCGTTGGCAAGCCCATGGCGACAGAAGAGGATCGCAAGGCACAGTTCGAAGAAGCCAAGCAGGATGTCTTCACCTATCCCCACTGGGACCGGGTCGCCCGCGCCCTGGGGGCTCCCATCCTGGAGCCTGACAGGGGAGAGAAACCCCAGGACGAGGCGCAGCGCGTCATCCCTCTGCCGAAGGTCCAGCAGGGTGGTGGTCCTGAAAGCGACGAGCACATTGCATTGAAGAAGTGGGTGGCACACCATCCCGAAGAGTTCGTGGACTACGGTCACTTCCCCGCAGGCACCAATGAAAAGATTTTGAGTTCTGGTGACCGGTTGGATGCGCACTTTGACAATGGCAGGCATCGCCTGGCGGTGGAAGTGAAAACCAGCCGGTGTAGCGAGGACGAGCTCCAGCGGGGCGTCTACCAGGCGGTGAAGTATCGGGCCATCGTTCGGGCCGAGCAGAAAGCGATCCGCCACGTGCCCAACGGGGAGGCTGTCCTGGTCTGCACGCGCGCGCCCAGCAGTGAAACTCGGGCCCTCATCCAGCGCTTGCATGTTCGGTTTCAGCAGGTTCCGCTGGAAGCTGAAAAATCTTGATCTACGAGCCTGTCGGCCGCTGCGCTGCCGGTGATCTGAATCTCAATTACATTGAATATCGGCGTAGCAGCCGATCTGGTAATCCGGAAAGTGGTGAATTGTGCCACCTGACCCTATCGAAGCGCCGGCGCAGAGAGCACGAGCTTGTTGGTCAAGAGATGACAACGCGTAATTGGTTTCGGACCAACAAGATTCACTCACGACAGTGTAGTTTCCAGTCGATACGCATTGGGTGCGATAGCCGAACTGGTTCTCCATTCCGCCGCCCCAGTTGGTGTATTCGCTCAGCGAGTAATAGGCGCCAGGGGAAAGCGGTTGAGTGGGGATCGAGCTGCGGCAGGCGTGGAAGGCACTCTGGTCTGTGATCCCGCTGCGGCCGCCCCAGGCGGCATTGCACCCGCCACCCCGGCCGTCGTCGTAGGAAACTGTTTCACCGTCCAGGTTCCCGAAATTGGGGGCCAGCGAGTAAACGTCCGTGACCCATGAACAGGACGGGCCGGTGATGGGAATGCAGGTGTTGCTCGCAGTGGTCCATGAACCGATGGCCGACCATCCCGACCACGTCGACCAAGGATTCCAGGCAAACGACCCTGTCACGGTGGGGCAATAGGCAGATCGAGAACGCGTGCGTTGCTCCTGGCGTGTCCTGGTGATTTCGCCCTGCTGACCCGCAGGACAACCAAGCCGTTGCGTGGTGGTCCGGGTCTCTGCTTCAGACTGCGTGCTAGGAGTTGGTAGAGTGCACGCTGGCGTGGAAGGATGGCAATCCCCATTGTCTACGAACACCCCCGGTGTGCCGTCCCACACCCACCCGGTGTTCGTCGGGGAACCCGTGGGGCTTGGACAAGTCCAGGTGCGGCGTTCTCCGGTGGTCCAGTTGCTTCCCGTGCCGGTCCACCCCGCAGGACACGATGCCTTGTAAGGCGCCGGGCGCCACTCCGGTGCTGGGGCGAAGCAAGCCTGAGCGCATGTGTTGCTGATAGAGGTCCATGCGTTCCATGAGCCCATCCCGCTGCATACGAATGTGCGCTGCTGGCCAATCGAACCCAGTTGGCCACTCGGACAGGCCACGGTCCGACTTTCAGGCCCAGGGCAGGGCGTGCAAGTGTTGCTGGTGTCCGTCCACGGTCCTGCCGTGGTGGAGCCCGCCCACGCTTCGTAAACCGAGGGGTCGGGCCCGCAGTGGTGACGGCGCGACTGGAAGACTTGGCCGACCGATCCCGCAGGGCAGTTCACGGTTCGGGTCTCCGAACTCTCCACGCACGCCGCCACGGTGGTGGGCGGAGGGAGTGGAGGTGTGGCCGGAGGCGCGGGCGGCGTGACCGGAACAACTGGTGTGGCCATCGGCGGCGCAACCGGTGCTGGCGGTGGAGGGGGGAGTGAAGGAGCTGAACTGATGGGGCCCACGGGAGCTGCGGGACCCACTGGCCCAGCAGGGCCCACGGGACCGCCCAAGGGAGGAGAGCCGGGTGGGGTGGTTGAGGTCGGGATGGGGGGGAGCTGCAGCGGTGAGGCCGCCACCGCAGCTCCCGCCACCAGCCCGGTGTGGTAGACGAACGAAATGCGACCATCGCCTTCCGCGCATGCATCGGTCAGTGCTTGAAGGTCCAGGCGCCCCCCGTGGTTGCGAATCACCGAAACGTCGGAAACCTGGATGTCCCACGGGTCGCGCGCGTTGACGGCTACGAAGTCGGCGCAGGAGCGCGCGGGCACCTGGTGGTGGACAATGAAGAAGCCATCGCCGAAGCGAGTCACCGTGTAGGGCTCGACGGTCACCGAACCGCCCCAGGCGTTGGTCAGCAAACCCTCGCCATCGGTCAGCCGGGTGGGGGCGAGGCCATCGCGCACGAGCGCGTCGGCGCTGACGCCTGCGAAGGTGCCCAGCAATCCGAAGGAGTTCTCCACCCGTGTGGACAGCTCGCGCAGGTTGTCGCTCTCCTCCGACACCTTCGACTTTGCGGACACGTGCGCATAACTCACGAACGCGACGACGGAGAGCACGGTCAGCCCGGCCAGGGTTAGCAAGGTCTCCACCATGCCGAAGCCCAGCGCAGAGCGAACCCCGCTGGAAAGGCGAGAGGGGGAGGGATGTCTGTGCAGAGAAGGAAATGTCGTCATGCATTTCAGCATGCGATGCACTGGTGGTTTGGCAAGTCCCTGTTTTAGTCAGACTTTCTGCAATTTACCCCCTTGACTCGACCTGTCGGTGTGGTTGCATGGGGTTAAGCCGATTAAAAGAGTGGGACGTCCTACTCATAAACGGTCAAGCCTAAACCGACAGGAATCACCCCATGCACCAAATCTTACTGACCGTGCTCCAACCCCGCTCGGGCTTGTTCATGAGCGCTGCCAACGAGCCTTGCCGAGGCTACGTTGAAGCCGCCCACATCCCCAACTCGAAGCGCCACCGGCTGGTTCGTCTGGCCAAAGAGAAAGCCCACTTCGAGCAGAAGAGCCGGAGGGAGGCGAAATGGAAATGAGCACCCTCAACCCCAAAGAGCGCTTCGCCCGCGAGCTCCACGCCGCGGTCCAGGCCAACAACCCGTTTCTGCTGCGCCACTTGGTGCGCCGCATCCATCAGGCCCGCATCGACGCCTGGACGTCAGGGGACGACAACGCCATCTTTCCGTCCCTTGATGCCCCGGTGAGCCTGCAGGGCATCACCGCTTTCCACTTGGCCTGCATGGGGTGGAAGGCGTATCGCGACAGTCCGCACTTGGCGTATGGGTTCGACCAGATGGCACTCATCCTGGCCGCCGCGGGCGCGGACCCCTTCGCCGAATACCGTATCGGCAATCAGCGCCGAACGATCTTCGAGGAACTGGGTCGCGAGCTGCCCCCGTCGCTGAAAACCTGGATGGCCGAGCAGCCGTTCGATCTCCACGCCTCACCTTCGGAAACGGTGATCACCCAGCGGACGCTGCCCCCCGTCAGAGATGGCGTGAGGTCGCCCCGGAAGTGCGCTGAGTTCAAGGGACTTCGTCCGACGGCTTAACGGCTAAAAGGTTTGCAAAAACATGCACTTGCGTTGTGATTGACACTCTGTAGAGTCGGTTGGGCTATCCCTACCTACTCATGCGAACGGAGTTTCCCAATGCGCTTGTGCTGCTTTTCCTTGAAAGGAGGTGTCGGCCGCACCACGATGGCCCTCAACCTGGCCGGGTGCTATGCCCGTGACCCCAGGCTGCGTGTGCTGGTCAACGACCGGGACCCCCAGGGCGGCGCCAGCGCCTTTGCGGCCCTGTCCGATGAAACCCCGTTCTCGGTGGGCCGTTCGCGCTCGCCGGGTTTCAACATCGAGATCACCGACACCCCGCCCAGGCTCCCGGACAATGAGGTGATCCCCGAGGCCGACCTCTACCTCGTCCCCACGTTGCTGGATGGGGCCAGCTTCCTCATCTTCCTTCGGACGGTGGAGGTGCTGGAGAAGAAGGGCAAGCGTTATCTGCCCATCGCCAATCGGGTCAACAAGGATAGAGCCTCCCACCGTCGCCGGCTCGAGCATCCCAAGATGGCCGGAGCAGTTCTTGTGCGTGACAGGGCGCTGATCGCGGACTGCTACGAGCAGGGCCAGACGGTGTTCGACGCTGCCGACCGGTGGGCACTGAAAGCCCAGGAAGAGATCCACGGGTTGGCCGTGAAGGTGCACCACACCCTCAAGCGTGACGGCAAGGGGAGGGCTGCGGCATGATGGATCTTCCTTTGGTGTCTCTCCCAGACCTACCCATGGCCACTCGCAAAGCTCCCGCCAAGAAGGCGACGAAAAAGACTGCCAAGCGCACGCTGGATGACGTCAAGGACGTCACTCACGCCAAAGCATCGCGCACGAGCACGAAAGAAGAGCCGGCGATCGGACACATTCCCGAGCACATCCTGCTGGGGCCGGGCGATTACCCCGAGCGGAAGTCCTACTTCGACTACGACGACAGCCAGCGGGCGGGCACGGTGGGTGGCAAGCGGGTTCACATGGTCATGCCCCGATCGGTCACCCTCCACGATTACCGCCGGCGCGAGGATGGCCTGCGCCACCACCGGGCCATGGTGACGATCCCACCGAAACTCCGGGAGAACATTGCCAAGCTGTTCGGCTACGAGGACTCCGAGGACGCCGGCCGGGAAGTGGCCCTGACCACCGCGATGGTGGCGCTGGCGGACTACGCTGCGGCCACGCTCATCAAGGAGAAGACCCTGCTGATCGTGAGCTCGCCGGCAGACGAGCACGCCGAGGAACGGAAAGCCGCCAGGGTGGCCGTGCGGAACCGGGGCAAGGCCAAGAACGGGAAGATCTACTGACCCTCACCCAGTTCTGACAATTCAGTTCCGGCGGCACGCTGCTTCAGTGCTTGCCTGGACATCCTGGGCGGGGCCGTCAGCGTCAATTCCTTCCCATCGAGGGAACGGTAGAACGGATCGTCCACCCCCGCGCTCACGTAAACGATCAGGTCAGGCCCGATGGTCAGCAACCCGGCATCGAAGAGGGCGTGGATGTCCTTTCTCAGTAGCAAGCCGTTGCTCAATGCGTTGGTGGAAGCCCCGTTGTAAGGAACGATATGGGCGGCGTCGATGACGCTGGCCTGGGCTGTCCCCGTCACCATGCACACCGCCCCATAGTGGGCGACAAGGCGCTTTCGGAACTCCGCTTGTCCTTCCCGAATCACCCGTAGAACTTGCTGCACGCGCTTGCCCTCGGCCGCCACGGCTTCCTCGGTCGGGGGCAATGGCTCCTCCACCGTCAACCGTCCGTTCTCTTCCAGCACTCCCCGGAGGGCTTGGATGGCCTCGTGGGACAGGAACTCGGCCGCTGGCCGCAACTGGGGATCGATCCCGGCCCGGTGGCGTATCTCGGCCAACAACAGGGCGGCGTCTTCGAGGTAAGTCAGCTTTTCACGGCGCATGCCCCAGAGCTGGTTCAGTTCGTTCAGACCCCAGGTGTTCAACGCCAGTCGGACTTCCCCAGAGCTCATCCTGCGGGCGCGATTGCCCTTCGCAAGGTTCTGCCGCACGAGGTATTCCTGGAGCTCCGGGGGATCCGTCAGCTCGTCATTGTCGATGGTGAAGAGGCTGCGGTAGGGCTGCTGAGACGCTTTTCGCTGCTCCTCCCGGCGCTGCCGCCGTTCGGCGCGCCACTTCGCGATCCGTTCTTTCTCGCTGTCCATGCCAGTGTCTGGGATTGAAAACGGATCCATGGTAGTGGAAGCCAAGCCGGGTTTCTCTTCAGGCCGTGGGAGTTGGTGCAGGGCACACACGCTTGCGGGCTTTCAACCAGGCCTGCGCCAGATCATCCACGTCAGCCTGCAGGGCCGTCCGCTCCCCCGGCAGCCATGGCCGAACCTGACCGGCGTCCACTGCGGCATCCCGAAGTTCCAGCCGACGGCGGGCTTCCAGCCACCTCGCTTTCGTTTCCGCCTCCCTCGACGCTCGCCGCTTCTCCCGCATGCGCACCGAGCCGGCCTTCTCGCTGTATGACCTGATCTGCCCATCGAGTGCAGACGGCCACGGAGTCTCATGGGCGCCACTGCGCCGCTGGCGCACCTGGCGCAAGGTCGGATACTGGGCCTTCCAACTGTTCAAACCGATCCGCTCGCCGTCGGCGGCGTTGTCCGGGCTCAGGTCGATGACCAGGGCGTGGTGCCCGATGAGCTGCCATACAGCGGCTTGAAAAACTTCTCCCGGCACGTCGAAGCCCACCACCTCCACATGCTCCATCCACCGGGCTTGGTGCACCTGGCGCAGCAGCCCAGCGGCATCGTTTCGGGCCGTGAGGGTCCGCTGGCCCGACGGCCATCCAACGAACCATCGGTTCTCATGGCGTTCGACGTATACGACAAAGCGGGGATGCTTCCAGCGTTCCCGTAGGAGGGCCAGCACGGTTCGGTCTTTTGCGTAGGGGCCCGCAGACGTCAGGTGATTGTCCGAGCGGTGCAGCACGGCCACTCGGGCTTCCTTCAGGGCGTTCAGGTGGTCGGCGGGCACCCGGCCTGCCAACTCTTCCCAGGCTAAGAGATCGCGCGCGGCGCGTTCAACCGCACACGCCTTGCAGGCCATCCGCAAATTTGACGGTTCGACGGGGCCGCCCTGGTTGAACGGAACGAGGGGTGACAGACCCCACGACTGCCGCCGGCTCAGGTCGATGGGCGAGCAGCAGAACACACACGTCGGGTTGTCTTGTCGCCGCAGTAGGTCAATGGCCCACCGGGGGTTATCGGCAGCACGGGCGCGGTGTTTCTCCAGCACCCGTTGGGCGAATGCCTGGAAGTCGGAGGTGGTCATGGGGTTGCCTCCAACGAACGGAAAGCGATCCGGAGTGGGGTGTCATAGATGGGGCGCGAGCACCTCATCAGCTCCTTCAATGGATTGACTAAAACGATAAGGCGCGCGGAATTCCCAGCTATGTTTCGGGTTGCAAGGGTGACTGCTCTCGTGTGACTAAAACGACCGGTGCGGTGCATCCAGCGTCCCCAAATTGGTTTGACTAAAACGATTGCCTCACCGGTTTTCGAGCGCAGCGCCGATGGGTTGCGGTGGTCACGGACGAGGGTTGGCCGGCGAGAAGAAACGGGTGGCCGAACGAACGCAACTGGCTTTCCGTGCGAGGGGCCACGGAACGCGAGAGGGGCAGGGGAGCGTGGGGTCTGGTAAGGCATGGCGTGAACGTGGGGAGAGATGAACCGGTGGGGGATGCACCACCAATACCTCTGCACTGGGGAATCGCAAGGGGTGGCGAAAAGCAACGGCAACAGCTTCGCGTCGGTTGAAGCAGTGTCGGCCCAGGCACCGAAGCAGAAGCCTGGAGGGTGTCCTGGACTCGTCATACACATGACGCACTGAAGTGGGTGTGCGCTTCGCGCCCAGAAATCGGCATCACGCCTGGCTAATTCTCAATGCAATCAAGGCCTGACCTTGTCACCAGTCAATGGAGACAGGGTCGGAGCTTGTTAGGGCGTTTCGCCCATGTTTTTCAGGCTCCTGCGGTGGGGCCTTGCCAACTCGCGGATTCCAGGTATCGGTGGAGTAATCCCGAAACGGAGTTACTCGACCCATGGCGTTCGTTCGTCAAAACGTAAACCTCGACCCAGAGCAACTGAAGTTGGCGCGTCGTCTTGCAGGTGAGAGCGGTGTTCCGTTCAACGCATACGTTCGCGATGCAGTGGAGCGCCACAACGCGGGCGTCACTTTGACGGCGGCGCTGGAGAACTCGAACGCCCACCTGGAGCTTCTGCTCGATCAGCTCCGCGAGGAGAACGCAACCCTGCGCCGCTCTCTCCAGCAAGACCACCAACAGCTTCGCGACGAGATGAGGGCCGAGCAGGCCCAAGCCATTCAGAACTACGAAGACGTGCTGCGTCGTGTCCTGACATCGCTCTCCCAACACCCCGCCAGGAGCACCGGTGCGGCCAAGGCGCCCGCACCCAATCCCATGCTCGCCCCCCGCGCCTGACTTCCTCCCCCACGTATAGGAGATCCATCCCATGAAACGTTCCACCCTCCCCATCACCCTTTGCCTGATCGCCTGCCTGCCGATGGCAATGCCGCTGCAGGTCATGGCTCAGTCCAACCCGTCGGAGGCGGTCGCTTCCAGTGAGGAGAAGCCCACGACCGACAAGAGGCGCGTCTTCAAGGCCGGTGGCATCGGCTGCGTCGCCGGCGGCGCCCTGGCTTACCTGACCGGCAAGAAGGACCGAGCCGTTGCCGCATGCGCCGCGGGTGCGGCCGTGGGTGCCACTGCGTCCTACGTGAAGCAGCAGCGTGAGCACGCCCAGGAGGCAGCTGAGGCCGCGCGTGCCGCTGGCATGAAGGCCGAAGTCGTCACGAAGACCGAGACGGTCGAAGGCAAGCAAGAGACGGTGCTGGATTCGCTGCGTTTGAACTACAACCCCGCCGACATGAAGCGTCTGGACAGCGACACCCAGGCGTTCCTGGACAAGTTCGCCGGCTTGCTGACCAAGTCGACCAACGGGCTCACGGTCGTGTTCCAGGGCGCCGACAAGGCCGCCTGCCAGGTGCCCATTGTGGAGCTGGCCAAGCGCGGTGCGCTGTCGAAGGTGACGGTGGACGACCGCTGCGGCAGGGGCGAGCACGTGATCGTCGTCACCCCGGTTCCCGACGTTCGCTGATACCGATTGCCCGGGTGTCTTGCGATACCCGGGCTTCCTTCCCCCATTTCCAGGAGAACCCATGACCCCCGAAGAACTGATCCGCAAGCGGAAGCGCGATGAGCTGTTGAAGCGCGCCAACGCGGCCCAGACCACCGCGCCATCGGTGGAGGATAAGCTGGTGTCCGACAACACCAAGGAAGCCCTTAAAGCCGCCGGTCACTGGGCCGGGGTCATCGGCAAGCGCGCCGCCGAGCTGACCCAGAAGGGGGCGGCTGCCGCAGCGGAGAAGGCAAGGGACGTCAAGGCGACCGTTGACGCCAGACTAGCCAAGGCCGCGGAAGAGCGAGTTGAAGCTACGGAAGAAGGTGGGTCGAGCACCACGACGGTCCAAGCGGCTGAAGTTGAGGTGGCGACAAAGTTCTTGAAGAGCGAACGAGCGGGTTCTCTCGTGACGGACGGAATGGCTCATGACCTTGTGCTTGTTGATGGGGAGGTGTGTGAGGGCAATGCACCCACCGACGAAATGGCATCCGAGGACGTGGTCGAAGCGTTGTCCGTCCAGGAGCCCGCCGCAATTCCCGGCGAAGCAGGTGCGGTTGAGGTGGGCGAAGCGGTTCTCGTCGAAGCCCAGACTGAACAATTGCAGGTTGTGGAAGTGCCTGGATTGGCACCGGAGGTGGGCGCTGTATCGGACCAGCCAGCAGATGGTGTCGAAGAGCCTCAGGTGACCGATGACGTTTCGATTGGGCAGAGCGAGCTGTCTCTCGGTGCTGTTGAGGAGCCTAGTCACTCACCGGACGCCACGGCTCCAGAGGGGCCGCAGGTGTCCCTGCAATCTAGGCTCCACTCTCGTTGGCCCTGGGTCGTGGGTGGCGTGGTGGCGGTGGTATTGGTCGCTGGGGTGCTCTACGCCCTGCAAGAGAAGAACGACCAGCCGCTGCCGAGCGCGTCCGCTCCCGTGGCACCGGTTGCCGCTCCGGTGGTTCCCGAACTGGTGCCCGAGGTGGTGGAAGCTCCCGTGGTCGCGCCCGCGCCAGCAGTGATTCCAGAGCAGGCCAGGCCAGTGTCCACGATCGCGAAACCCGAGCCTGTCGCCGCTCCCACGGCGACGGTGTCCGCGCCGAAAGAGACTCAGCCCAAGCCTTCGCCGAAACGTGCGTCTGCCCCGTTGCCAAAGAATGCCCCCGCACCAGCTGCCGAGCAGAAGAACGATTGGCAGCAGAAGGCGAGCGATGACCTCGACGCTTGGGCGGAGAAATCCGGCATCAAGTGATCCCCCTTGCCAACTCACGGATTCGATCTAGAAAGAAGTGACCTACTCATCATTCAAGGGGGAAACATGTTCCAGTGGCTGTTCACGCAATACCGGGAACCCGGAAAGATCCACTTCGGTTCGAAGTGGATGAACCTTCATGGGCGACTGCTCATTGGTAGCCCGGAGTCGCTGGGCATGGGGCACCTGACGGAAGCCGTGAGGCGTTCGTTCTACTACTTGCGCGCCGATCGCGTGCCGCCGGTTGAAAACGACGCGGCCTACGAGGCCTGGACCAAGGATCGGCTCTACGCGAGCCAGGTGGAGCAGGTGGCTGAGCGCTGGGTAGCCCAGGCGGGCTTCCTGGTGATCGCGCCGTTGTGCGCCGTGCTCGCCGTCCTGTCGCACTGGCTTGGCAACTAAGGGAGGAACAAGACCATGGCATTGAACATCAACATTCTGAGCGCCATCGACTGGACGAGTGGCCTGGGACGCAAGTTCCGCCGCAAGGAAGGCGAGGCCGCAACCATCCGCGAAACCATCATCGTTCAATCGAACGCACAGTTCGAAAACCTGGTGGGGCGCTTCGATCTGAGCGACCGTGTGCGCAGCCGAGTCCTGGACGTTCCTTCAGAGGACACCCAACTGGCTGCCGAGTGCGGCGCCGTGTGGAACGAGGAGAAGAGCGCGTTCTTGGTCCCCGAAGGGAAGAGCGAGGACGACTTTCAGGAGTGGTGGCCCAAGGTCCCAGACGACCTGCGCGACAGCCAATCCCGCATCACTATCACCAAGGACGGCCGCCGGGCTGAAGGCTTCCTCCAGGGCAACGACATGGGGCAGGGCAATGACAGCATTGCCACGCCGCTGATGTATCTAGCGTTCCCCGCGATCGGGGCGCTGACGCTGTTCCTGGTCTCGTGGATCGGCTGGGCGGGCTGGGCCTTCCTGCTGACGAGCATTCCCTACTTCATCGCCCTGAAGCAGGGCGAGAGCATGAAGGAAGCACTCAAAGCGCTGGTGCTCCTCCAGTGGATCCCGATGGGCATGGCGGGCATGTCAAAGTTCAGCGCTCTAGGAGTCGGAGGTGCGGCAGCGGGTTCGGCTGGGCTCCAGGCTTACATGGCTTTCTTCACCAAGGCCGCGGTCATCGGCTTTGGCCTGGTGGGTGTGATCTTCGTGGTCTGCCTGGTGGCCGCCGCTTCCCATCCCCACCGCGGCGTCATCGGCGGCACCGCCGCCCGGTTCATCCAGGCGATGAAGTGGGTGGGCATCATTCTGGGCGCGCTCCTGGTTGCCAAGGTTCTGCCCTGGGGCCTGGGTGATGCTGTGCCTTTCGTGCTGGCCTGCATGTATGCCATGCAGTTCACCGAGGGCAACTTCGTCCAGACCGGTGCTCGCCTCTGCCTGCAGAACAACGACAACAACTTGGGCACCCAAGGGGCCTTGGTCAACTCGCACGTGAAGGCGCGTGAGCAGCAGGCTCAGAACGCGCTGAATGACACGACGCCGCTGATCACGATCGGCCGCGCCACCGGCCATCTCACCGACAAGGGTTACGGCTATTCTCCTGACAAGCGGACGATCATGAGGCTGTCCTTGCGTGACCTGACTCAAGGCCTGATCGTCTTTGGCATGCCCGGAACGGGCAAGTCATACAGCATCCTGCGCCCGATTGCGCGCCGCTATCGGCGGGCGGTAGAGGCCATTGCACGGAAGGCTGGCAAGAAGGGAATGGCGGGTGGTGCACTGATCGCTGATGGAAAGGACGGGGCCATCATCTCCGACCTGGAGGATTTGTTCGACATCGTGGTGAAGCCGGGTCTGGCCGTCGGTCCTTATGAGGGATTGGAGCCGGATCAGATCGTGAAGGCGTTGCGTGGTGCGTCCGGTGGCGTCGTGGATGAAAAGTCCAAGTTGTGGTCCGACGGTGGCGATGCGTTCATCTACCACACCGGAATCATCTTGAAGGCCTTGGTCGAGCACGAGAAAACCTACCGTGCTTGGTGCATGGCCAAGCTCGATGGGTTGGAAGAATCCCAGCTGCTCCTGAAACTCGAAGAGCGCAAGCTCCGCAAACTTGGCCAGAACACCACCGAAGTGGAAGAACGGTTGGCGGAGGTGGTCCAGGAAATGGGTCTCTACTCCTGCGTGGTGGATTCTGATCGTGGCTGGGCCTACACCCCCTTGCACCACGCCAAGCTTCTGTCCAACGTCGAGCGAGTGATTCCCACCGGGACGATCCCCAAGCCCAACCCGAAGATCATGGAAGTGATCAAGTATCTGGGACTGGAAGAGCCGGACAACAGCCTGGATGAAGAAGGGCGTGCGACGCATGCCGCGTATCTGAACGCTTACCGGAAGCGCCAGCAGAACGAGCCGCAAACGATCCACCCGGATCTGAAACGTCCCATGTCGCAGCTTCAGAGCTCCCTGGAGTGGGCGCTGCTGGAAGTTCCGGCCATGAACGCCGAACAACGGCAGTCGTTCACGCTGAACTCCCGTGGTCTGCTGGAGAAGCTGTTGCGGGGTGAGAAGCTGCGCGACGCCAACGACATCCCCTGGCACTCGATCGAGAAGGGTGAGGTGGACGTGTCCAAGGCACTTTATGGCGAGATGGTGGGCCTGTTCCTGCCGCCTACCCAATACGGCGACGCGGGCGAGATGATGATGCGTCTGCTCAAGCAGCGGGTGATGAATGGCATCAAGGCCCGCGGTGCGCACGGTGACAAGTGGCGGCAAGCATTGCCAGGCCAGGTGGAGGTCATGCTGATGATGGATGAGGCCCACCTGTTGCTTACGGCCGACGACACGGACATGTTCTCCATTTCACGCTCGTTGGGCCTGATGCCCGTGTTGGCAACCCAAGGGTTCGAGAGTCTGGAGGATGCATTTGGCAGTCGCACGAAAGCTGAGCTTCTAGCGAACCTCATGCAATCGGTTGGCGCGCTGAGGTGCTCTTTCAACACCGTGGAGTATCTGATCAAGCGGTTCGGCCAAGCCATGCTGACGACCTTCAAGCAAAAGACGCGCGGCATCGACTACAAGGGTGGCCTGGAAAACTACCGTCACTCGGTCCTCAACGATCCGAACCACCCCCATGCGGCCGTCTTCGACAAGATGCGCCTGGAAGGTGCGGGCCGCCTGACCGCCTTGCGTGTGGATCCGGCCACGGGTCGCCGCTGGAGGATCGGCGCGGAGGACGTCATTGGTCAGGACGAGCTGGCCCGTGACATCGACATGCCCACTGGTGGGAAGCGGGAAGTCCAGCCTCTCTTCGGGCCTGAGGAGTATCAGGCCCTGCTGGAGCCCCGCGGCCACGCCATCGTTGCCTTGAACCGCGCCGGTCACAAGCGCATCGACCTGGCCGAGCTGGTTCCGGATCTGGACTGACGGAGAGCGGCAAGGGGGTTCGCCCCCTTGCCAATCCGCCGATTTGATCAACTCTCGATGTATCCCATCCCCACCGGAGAACCCCACATGAGCGACACCCTTACCCAACCCATGGAAACCCTGACCGACCTGCGCACCCTGCGGGCACAGCGCAACGAGAAGCTGTTGGGCGATCGCCCCCCCGTCCAGAAAGAAGAAGCCAGGGCGGCCTACGATCAGTCCGTGGGCAAGGACCAGCAGGCCATTGAGGAGCGCCGGCAGCGGTTGCTGGATTGGGCCGAGAAGGCCAGCCCGGAGCAGATCGAGGCCTTGCAGAAGAAGATTCAGGAGACCGACAAGGCCAGGGCCGAAAGCCAACCCGACAACCAGCACGAACAGGTGGCCTTTCAGACCGTCCAGCAGTGGCGCCAGCAGCGTCAGGGGGAAGAGCAGCGCCCTCCCATGCTGACCCGTGAGCATCGGATGGAGAACGGGCCGGGGCGCTTGGGCTACGCCGAGTATGCCCGCACGGCCCCGAAGGAGGCTGCCTTCATGAAGGAATATGAGAAGAACTTCGACTGGGACAAGCACGAGAAGCAGCGCCAGCGGAACGTCTTCAATCAGTAACTCCGCCCCTTCCGACTAAAGACAAAAATTGCCCGGTTCTTCACAGAATCGGGCTTTTTTGCGACTTGACACCCAGTTCTGGTGTGGTTTCCTGAAGGTGTAAGAAGAGTAGGCCGACCTACTCAAGAACATCCCCATGGAGACCGACATGTTGATTGAAGCCCTCAAAGATTTTGCCTTCGCCCACCTGATTCCGCTGGTGGTGACTGCTTTCGTGCTCATCGCAGCCTTCGCCGCGGCCTTCGCCTTCTACCCGCCCGCCGTGCCCGTGCTGTTCAAGGTGCTCATCATGAGCGTATTTGCTTTCGTAGCAGTGGCATTCGTGGCCCGGAGCTCCTTCAACTGATGAGCAGTTCCTACCGGCGTTGTCGCATCTACCTCCGGCGGAGCCTCCGCCGGTTCGAGGGCGACTCGTTTATGGCCGCTCTTCTTCCGACGATCGTCGTCTACATGTTGGGCTGGATCGTCTTCGGCCCCATCCCGGGTTGACGGACGCGGATTCGTCTTTACAACCATGGGGATGAACCCCCGTGAATCTCTCCAGCACCAATTACTCCCCCTGGGTCTCCACCGAACGGAAGTCCTGGTGGACGCCTTGCTGCGTGAGTTCGGCAACGAGCCGCAGCACGCTTCCGTCGTCCTGGCCCGCGCCCACGCCTTGAGCTTGGCGCCCGTCGAGGGACGACGCGGCGACCTGGTCTGGCAGGTTTGCCACGGCGACGCCGACCGAGCTCCCCAGGTGGATCTCCGGTGGGGGCTTCACCGCTTGACCTTCGATGCTCCCGAGAACGCCTCGACCCTAGACATGGTCCGGGCCTTCGAGCGGCGGTTGGGCGACAAGAACGAGCCCATGGCGTTCAGCGCCATTGCTGATCACGTTTCGCGCCTCACCCCTGCCCAGCACACGGGGCTGTTCCATGACCTGTCCATGGCGGCTGAAGAAGCCGGCGTAGCTCGCGCCGACGCGCAACGACTCCAGGAGCATGGCCTCTGGCAAGCCTGGCTGACGGGCGCCTCCCGAGCGGGCCACGAAGCGGCGCTGTTGGCCTGTATCAGCATGGGCGCCAGCGTGCGCATGCCTGATCCCAACGGGAACACGCCACTTCACCATGCGGCGCGGTTCGGCCACGCCCACCTGGTCACCCCCTTGGTGAAAGCCGGTGCGGACGTCTCGACATTGAACGAGCAGGGCTGGGCACCGCTCCACCTCGCATCGCTCCACAAGCACGCCCGCGTCTGCCTGCAGCTGATGGCCCAGGGCGCTAATCCTGAGCAGCCCGGCTGGCGTGGACGCACCCCCACGCGCATGCACCAGCACCAACACCGGCATGAGCAAGCCCAAGCCTTATGACGCCCTGGGCGAGGTGCCCGGCAACGTCGCCCCTTCGCAACCGGTTCGCTACTGGCACCGCGCTTTGCTGGGCGGTGGGTTCGTGTTCGGGGTGGTCTACGTGGGCGCCATGGGCGTTGCCTGGCTCATCCCCAACCCGGATGGCCAGCTCATCCGCTTCACCGATGCCTTGAAGGGTGGCTTGGTCACTGGCTACCACTTCCTGACCGCCGGAATCTCCGTTCGTGGTCCAGCGCGGGAGTTCATCGAACTGGTGTCCTACCACCACCCCCTGGCCACCTGGACGCGAATTGGTGCGTCACTCCTGCTCGCGGGGTATCTGGCCGTCCGAGTGTTCCTGAAGGAAGCCAAGCCGGTGAGCAACACCTGGCACCTGGCGGGCCCGCAGCTGCTGGAAGGAGTGGAGGCCATTGCCGAGGCAAGGCGACGCTCACTGACGCCGAAAGAAGCAGAGGCAGATCCGTTCGCCTTGTCGTTGCATCCCGACCTGATGTTGTCGAAGAAGCAGTGGGCACGTCACGTGCTCCTCACGGGGTCGGTGGGCTCGGGCAAGAGCGTCATCCTCAAGCACATGCTGGAGCAGCTGGTCAGGATGAAGGCGGCCAAGCTGTTCCTCTACGACATCAAGGGGGATTTCACCTCGATCTTCAAGCGTCCCATCATCGTGTCGCCGTTCGACGCACGGTCCTACGTGTGGGACGTGGCCTCTGACGTGCGCACGCCCACCCAGGCGGCTGCCTTCGCGGCTTCCCTGATTCCTGAAGGAGAGGGCAGCTCGAAGTTCTGGACCATGGCCGCCCAGGATCTCCTCATCGGGTGCGTGCGTGAACTGCAGAACACGCAGCCGGGCACCTGGGGCTTCCCAGAGCTGGCCCAGTTGCTGCGGCGGCCTGCGGCGGTGATGTGCGAGGGCATGCGCCACCACTACCCCCGCGGCGCGGCCTTGGTCGTCAACGCCGAGAGCCAGACCACGGCCAGCGTGCTGTCCACGCTGGGGGGCTTCACCCGCCTCATCGACGATCTGGCCACCGCCTGGCCCAAGGTGGGCCAGCGCCGCTTCTCGATGACCGAGTGGATTCGAGACGACTACACCGGCCGCAAACAGGTCATCGTTCAATCGGGACCCGATCCCACGCTGACCAAGGCCTACATCGCGGCCATGATCAACGTGGCGGTTCCGGATCTCATCGGGCCTGCGCTGCCGGACAACGAAAGCGGGCGGGGGCTCTACTTCGTGTTCGATGAGCTCACCAGCGCTGGACGGTTGAACATCGATCCCTTGTTGGCGTTGGGACGCAGCAAGGGCGTTGTGGCCGTCATGGCGGTCCAGGACCATGCCCAGATCGAATTGGTCTACGGCGACAAGACGGCGCAGGCGTTTTCATCCCTGGTGGGCACCCATGTGGTGTGCCAGGTGCAGATGGGGGTGACCCGCGACAAGCTGGCCAGTCAGCTCGGCAAGCACAAGATCGCCTGGCGTTCGCACGAGGACAAGGCGCAGGTTCATGAAGAGAGCAGGGCGCTGATTTCCAGTGGGGAACTCACCGACCGGCTCGGCTTCCGCATAGGAAAGCGCTATGGGCCGGAGAAGTGGGGCGTCGAGGCGATCGTCCAGATGGGAGGGGACGTGCTGTTGCTCGGATGGCCCGGCAGGAGCTACCCCGAAGTGAGGAAAGGACAGGTGCCTGCCGCATGGACCACCAAGCCCGCTGGGCCTGTTGAAGGGGAGGCGACGCAGTCGGAAACGTTGCCAGGCGGGTCGTTTGCCTTCCCCGTCACCCAGGGGGGCGTCGAAGACATTCAGCGCGTGCTGGCCATGACCCCCGAAGAAATCGACGCGCTGTTCAAACGCTAATCGTCTTCTTGCCCATCCTGGTCCGAGAAGTCAGTGAGCGTGTCGCAGTTGAGGCAGTGATACATCTGGGCTGGCTCGTTGAAATACATTCCGCAGAAGCAGCCGCAGAAGGGGCAGCATTCCTCGATCTCGAAATCTGCCCACTTGCACACGCCCAAGTATTCTGGAATGCCATCCTTGTCATACCCCACGATCTCGAAGGCGTCAGCGTTCTTGGGGATGAAGCCGCGGTGGCGTTGAAGCTCGGCCAGGACGTCGTCGACCGAAAGCTGAAACCATTCCCCTCTCTTGCGCTTGTTAGCGAATTTCAGATGTAGCGCCCGTTCCAGGGCGTAGTCGTCATGGACATCCAGCCAGCCCATGAGTTCAAGCGCCGTGGGGTTGCCGGTTTGTAGAGCCACCATCCGTCTCGGGATGTCCTTGGACTTCCCCACCTTGGTCAGTTCATGAGATGGATCGACGACGAAATAGACGGCCATGGCGCCCCTTGCGTGTCTGTGGATTTCTGGGACCTTGGATCATCCCACGGTTTCGGAGGCCCCATGATTAACTGCACACGTATCGATGCCCGCGGCCGCAACAAGGGCAACGGCAACATGTTCGACTACATGCTGGCCACCGAGCGCCTGGCCATCGACAGCGCGGTGGCTTACTACGCTGGCAGCGGGCCCGATCCCCGACAGACGATCAATTGGGGCGGCAGCCTCGCCGCCGGACTCGGCCTGGAAGGGCAGGCGGTCACCCGCGAGGTGATGGAACTGCTGGGCAAGGGCTTCTCGCCCACCGGAAGGCCGTTGTGCAAAAACGCGGGTGAGGAACCCCGGCTGGTCATCAAGACGGATCGCTGGGGCAACGTGCGATTGGACAACGACGGCAAGCCGATGGAGAAGTGGGAGGGCGGCCATCGGGTGGGGTTCGATCTGACCATTTCCGCCCCCGGGGATGTGAGCGTGGCGTTTGCGCTGGCGGACGAGCGCGAGAAGCTGGCCATCCTGGAGGCCCACCGCCAGGCCTGCGCCGTGGCCATGGGCTACATCGAGAGCAAGGTGGAAACCCGACGGGAGAAGGGAGGAAAAGAAGTCATCGGAACACAGGGCCTGGTGTGGACCGCGGCCGATCACGTCAGTAACCGGAACGTGGAGCCCGACCTTCACACCCATCACCTGGTCTACGGGATCTCGAAGGGCGAGGACGGCAAATGGGGCACCTTCGACGCCATCGAAATCTACCGTCACAGGCACGCCGCGGATCACCTCTACAAGGCCGAACTCTACGCCGCGATGAAAGCGTTGGGCTATGGGATTCAGCGGGAACGCGAGGTGGATGTGATGGGGTGCGAGACGGGCCAGATTCTCACCACCATTGCCGGCATCGAGCGGGAGCTCGTGCTCCAGACGAAGACCCGCCGCCAGGAAATCCTGGACTACGTCAAAGAACACCCGTCGGCTAGTCACGACGAAGCCTGCAAGGCCACCCGCAAGAAGAAGGAAGAACCGCCGTTCGAGCAGGTGGTCAGGGACTGGAAGCAGACCTTCGCCAACATCGACCAAGAGAACCCGGGGCTGGTGCCCTCCACCCAATCGCTCAAGCAGACCCAAGGTCGTCACCTCGACCCTCATACGTTTGACGAGGTCTTGAAGCGCATGCACGAGAACGAGGCGATGTTCTGCGAACACGACCTGGTCCGCGAACTGGGGATGGAGTTCGCTGGTCAGAAGAGCGCCGGGGAGGTGCTCAGAATGGTGGAAGAGTTCACCCAGCAGGACGACCTGGTGCGCGTGAAAGCCGAACACCTCCACGAAGACGACCGGGGACAACGGTTGGCGCGCAAGCACCGCGAGGACCGATTCGCCGCCACCTGGATGGTCGAATGGGAGGCCGAGATCATCCGGCGCTCGAAGGAGCGGGAGAACGAGACGGACCTGAAGCTTTTCCGCTCCACAGTGGACCGGGAGATCGCCGCGTATGAGAAGCGCAAGGGGTTCACGCTCACCGAGGAGCAGAAGGCCGCCATCGGCCACCTGACCTACGGAACCGCAGGTGTCGGCGTCATGTCGGGATTGGCAGGGACGGGCAAGACCACGGTGGCCGAGGTCTACAAGCAGTGCTTCGAAGCCGAGGGAAAGCAGCTGATGGGACTGGCGGTGGGTGGTAAAGCCGCCAAGAAGCTAGAAGAGGAGTCCGGGATGCCTTGCATGTCGGTGGCGAAGTTCTTCTCCCAGGTGCGGCAGGGCAAGGTGGCCCTGACGAAGAAGGACGTGGTCGTGCTCGACGAAGCCGGCATGGTGGCCACGGGTGACACCCTGAAGCTCATGACCTACTGCCAGTCGGTGGGAGCCAAGCTCATCATGCAGGGGGACAGTGACCAGCTCCAGCCCATCGCCGCGGGCAACGGCTTCGAACTGGCGAAGATGGCCTTGGGCGACACGAAGCTGACCGAGATCCGCCGGCAGAAGAACGGCGGTGACCTGATCACCGCGAACAGTTTCTACGAGCGCGACCACCACGGGAGGGTCAAGGACATCCGCCGCGGGCACCGCAGCCGGCAAGGCTCACTCGATATGGGTGCGGACATCTTGCAGAACCTCCAGGATCGCGGATGCATCGATGACTTCGGCACGGATAAGCAGGCCATCAAGGCGCTGGTAGACGACTACCTGAAAGACCCCACCCCGATGGACGAGAAGTTGGTTCTGGCCCACACACGGGGCGAGGTCACCACGCTCAACATGTCCATCCGGAAAGGGCTGCAGGAGCAGGGGGTGCTGGACAAGGAGGAAGTCACCTTCCGGTCGATCGTGAAGGGACAATGGGAAGACTTGACGCTGTCCCGGCGAGACCGAGTGATGTTCACGGCGACCAACAACGACCTGGGCGTCATCAACGGCACGGAAGGCACCGTGGAAAGCATCCGTAAGGACAAGGCGGGCGGCTACGACCTGGTGGTGCGCATCGAGGCCTCGAACCCGAAGGAGAACGGGCGCCTCGTGCGGTTCAATACGAGCGAGCACAACGCGCTGGCCCACCGGTATGCCATGACCGTCCACAAGTCCCAAGGGCAAGGCAAGGCAGAGATCTACCACCTGGCCACCAACATGGGCATGCTTGACCAACAATCGGCCTTGGTGGCGTTCACGCGCCTGACCAAGGGCAGCTACCGAATGTATACGACGGACGACGTCATGGAGCGTATGACCGAACGCCTGGGCACCGAACGCCATAAGGAGATGGCGCTGAGCGTAGGTCTATCCGAGACCCAGGCCGCTCCCGTGCGCAACCTGGTCCGGGACGTGGAAGAACTGCTGGCGGGGTTGAAGCCGAAACCCCAGGTGCCGGTGGAAAAGCAGAAAGGGCCCGTGCTTACCCTATGACGCGGCGGGCCAGCAGCAAGAGGCTGGCTCCCACGAGAATCCACGGCCACCACCGGATGCGTTCCGAGGGACGCCTGCTTGGCGTGCCCAAGGTCCATCGGCACTGGAGGGCCAGCCATCGCACGTGTGGCGTCGCTCGACGGTGGGGGTTAATGACGATCCCCGGGGGCTTGGCGTAGACGCGCCAGCCTTCCTTCGACGCCCTCACTCGCCAGGCCTGTTCGTGTGCTTCGGCTTCCGCTCGGGTGGCCGTCACCACGTTCAGCACATGAAACTGGAAGGGGCGGTGCCAGCCGCCTTGGCGCGAGCGGTGCTGTTTCTCCCGCTGATTCGGATTCGAGCTCTGGCCGATGTAGCAGCCCCCGTCGTCGAACAACAGGGCGTAAAGGGTGCGGGGCAGGGCGTGATACTTCTCGCTCCGGCCGAGTTTGTGGCGGTGGGTCATGCTCTATCCGTGAGTGAAGCGACCCACTCACGAATAGATCAGATTCGAGGACTGGCAACCCCTTGCGCGTTCCCCGTGGCGATCTACCGTGGCTTATCGACCTCGAGATGGAACAGCCATGGACAACCGATGGATGCGCGCGGCCCGCGTGGGCGACACCGACGAACTGAGCCAACTCCTGGAGACAGGCATGGATCCTGGCCGCTATGTGATGGTCGATCAGGGCATGGTGTCCCAGATGGCTGAGCAGGTGACGGCGCTCCACCTGGCCGCATTCGGGGGCCACCTCGATGCCTGCCGATTGCTCCTGGCCAATGGCGCGGAAGTGGATGCCCTGACGTTGCCCTTGGAGCGCAGGGAGGGCGGAGACACGCCGCTGATGCGCGCCGTCTGGGGTCGCTCGCTCGCGGTGGCCGAATTGCTGTTGGAGGCTGGGGCGGACGTGGACGACGTCGACGGAATGACGGGGGACGCGCCGTTGCTGGCCGCGGCTCGCTCGGGCCAGCCGTCCATGTGCCAGTTGCTCCTGGGGCACGGCGCGGACCTGGAAACATTCAACCAGGATGGCGAGGGCGCCATGGACCTCGCCGACGATTCGGAAACGCTGGAAGTGCTTCAAGCCTGGCGAGCGTCCAAGAAGGCGGAGCGCTTGGCACAAGCGTGGGCGATGCCGCCTCCTGAGCCAGCGACCCGAGCTCGGCTATAAACGCTTAAAAGAAAAGCCCGGGACCAGCCCGGGCTCTTCGTTTGGGTCAGCAGGGAGCGGGGCTCACCGTTCGCTGACCTGGTGTTGCTGGAGGAGCGCCCCTGCTCCCATCCCAACGGTCGTGTTGTAAATCACATCCAGAACGGCGCCTATAACGTTCTTGAATGTCTTGCCCTTGTTGCCATTACCTGTATTGCTTGAACGGTTTGCTTTCTTCATGACGTATTCCTTCGTGTTGTCATTGTTGTTGCGGGTGTCACCATTCCTGTTTCGGTTGAAGAACCATCCCTTGGTGAGAGCCAAGGCGATGGCGGCTATCGGCGCTACGACCATCGTGATGGGTAGGGAATTGAACCCCCACCCCTCTGCGAAATTGTTGGGGCCGATTATACGCCCCTCGTGCCCGGAATGCAACTGTAAGTGCTTGTAAATTATAGCAATTCAATTAAAATCCAGCAGGCACGATCAAGGGCCCCGAAGGGCCCCTGCCGAGACGGATCACCTCCTTTTTATCGACCCAAACGAATGGAAATCCCGACCCCGCCCATGGGCTTGGTCTTGCCGCTGCCGAAGGACACGCCGGCACTGACGTTGACGCGTTCCGTCAGGCGGGTGGACCAACCCACGGCGATGGCGGCTTCGTTGCCGTAGAAGCCGACGCCGGCACCGATGGCGACTTCACCAACGGCCAGGCCGTAAGGGCCACCGGCCGCTGCCATCTGGGCCATCGCGGCAGTCTGGGCACCAAGGCCGTTGATGCGCTTGTCGGTGTGGTCAAGGCGACGATCAATCTCGATCCACCGGTCATCCAGCGATTGCTGGAGGTTCCACAGTTGCCCACCGTTGACGGCATCCGTGGAGCCTTGCGTTACTCGGCCGTCGGCCACCTGGGTCACCTGCCGGTAGCCCATAGCCACCTGGTTGGATCCCGTGGTGCGGGTGTTGGCGCCGATGGCCACCGAGTTGGTGTGCGTGGCGCTGGCGTTCACACCGAGAGCCGTTCCATTCACCCCAGCCGCCGAGCCAGCGCCCACCGCGGTGCCGTTTCGCTGAGCAACCGTCGCAGAGCCGACAGCAGTAGCGTTGTCCTGCTGGGCCTGCGCGTTGTTGCCGAAGGCAGACGAGGCGCGACCGGAAGCCTGGGCGTTCGGGCCCACAGCGGTGCTGACGTGACCGGTGGCCGAAGATCCGGCGCCGGCTGCCAGGCTTCCGTTGCGCGCGGTGGCTTGCTTGCCCACGGCAGTGGAGAAGGTTCCCTCTGCAATCGCATCCTCACCGATCGCAGTTGTGGCTGGGCCATGCGCGTTGGCGTTTCGACCCACGGCGATGGCACCAGAGTTATTGTCCCCAGGGTTGGTGTCGGGGTTCGCGACGGCGTTCTCGCCGATGGCGATGCTGCCACTTCCTTCCGCAGACGCGTATCGACCTGCGGCAACGCTGCCCAGTCCGTCAGCGTCCACTTGCGCGTTGTCTGAGCCGTCGTTGTTCCCGTTGGCCTGGAAGTAGCGGTTGGACCCAGTGCCCTGTCCATCCTGGCCATCGACGCCATCGCGCCCGTCTTGCCCGGCGGGACCTTGGGGACCCTCTTGACCATCCACTCCGTCACGCCCTTCCTGACCATTGGCGCCGGCAGGGCCTTGCGGGCCCACATCGCCGCGATCGCCCTTGTCGCCGTTCAGTGAGGCCAGCCAGTCGGCTTCCGTTCCCGTGAAGCCATTGGAAACGGCGACCTGGTAGGCGCTGGCACCGGCAGGACCGGCCGGACCCTGCGCGCCGCCGCCCGGGTTCTGCTCAAGGGTATGGAGGCGGCCGTCGAGGTCGTAGATGGCGGCGGTCACGTTGGTGTGCGTGTTGCCGCTCGACAAGGTGATGGTTGGCGGGACGAACACTCCGTTGACGAAGCCCGCACCGCCCCCGATGGCCCCGGCCATGGTGCGCAGCTGGCCAACCGAGGCAGCGTCGGTGTCGTTGATCCCGTTGGCGAGATTCGTCACGCGGCGATAGATGCCATATCCCACGTTGCCAACGCTGACCTCATCCGAATTCGTGCATTCACTGGAGGCGCCCAGGGCAACGCAACCATCGGCGTCTGCCTTCGACATCGCTCCAATGGCTGTGCCGCGAGCACCGGCAGCTGCAGCGCCAGACCCAATGGCGGCGCCGAAGGTCCCGGACACGGAGGTGTTGGAGCCGATGGCGGTCCCGCTGTCCGAGGCGGAAGCGCCTGCGCCAAAGGCAGAAGAGTTAACGCCCGTCGATTCTGCTCTCGCACCCACTGCGGTTGCACTCGGCCCGTTCGCGTGGCTCATGTAGCCCACCGAGGTGGTGCTGCAGCCCTGGGAAGTGGCTTCGTTGCCAACCGCGGTAGCCCCCACACAGGGGTTGCCATCGATCGTGCCGCCATCCGCGAGGGCTCGGGCACCAATGGCCGTGGAGAGGTCCGTGACCGCATTGGCGCCGTCGCCCACAGCAGTGGTTTCGAGGGCGGTCGCGTTGGCGTTGTTGCCAACCTGGACTTGCGCCATCGCTGTGCCCGAGAACAGGCAGGCGAGTAGCGCGATGTGAATGAGAGAGCGTTTCATGGTGGCGAGTCCTCCGATACGAGTAGGGGTGTCTACTCACGAGTAACACGCAGCGGGAAACGCGCAAGGGGGGGGTAGAAGAGCTTCCCGACCCGACTACGGGACCGACAGGAGACCTCATCGGGCCGGGAAGCAGCAGGCAAGGAGAAGGCCTGCCACTTCTTTTCTATACAAGGATTTCGGATTGGCAAGGGGTCTTGCGCGTTTCCGATTTTCCTTTTGCATGAAGAGTAGACCCTTGTGAGTAAGGAGGCCTACTCATGTATTTATGCTTCATCAAGGCGCTGCTGGCGTCTGTCCTATTCTTCGTTGTCACCGTGCCGGCGCATGCCCACGTTCCCACCGACTCGCTCGCCGATGTCCACGGCAAAAAGCCGGGGCTGTTCAAGCGGCTGTTCCACCGCCACAAGGACGCCCCGCAATGGGACGGCGTCCATCCTGACCTTCGGGCCAAGCTGGAACGGATTCAGCAGCAGATGAAAGAGGAGGGCTATGACCTGCGCCTGGCCGAGGGCTACCGGTCGGAGGAACGCCAGGCCGAACTCCTGGCCAGCCAGAAGGGCGTGACCCAGGTTGGCCCTGGTCGCAGTTGCCACAACCATGGCTTCGCCGCGGACATGGTCATCTACAAGCGGGGGCGACCCAGCTGGAACCTCAAGAACGACCACGTTCGCCAAGGCTACGAGCGCTATGGGGAGCTGGCCCAAGCGGCTGGGCTCCGGTGGGGTGGGGCTTGGACCGACTTCAAGGACATGCCCCACGTCGAGCTGCGGGCGCCCTGCCTTCTGGCTATTCGTTCTTATAGGGTGGTGCAGGAGGTGAGGGTGGCGGCCGTGGTGCCCGAGCCCTTGCCACCGCTCTGGCCAGGCCTGGAACCGCTGGCCATCACACCAGTTGAGGTGTGCGAGGGTTTCGTGTGCCGGAGTCAGCTGGAGTGGAACCTGTCCACTTCGATGATGGGCTGGAGCGCGTGGTGGTCGTGGACGATGCCCGTGTTCGAGGAGCCTCAGCAGTGCCCGGTGAGCAACGATTTCAGGACGCCGTGGCGGGCTTGATTGTGTTGCGATGGTGTTGCGACGGGAGTTCCAGATTATTCGCAAGGCCTAGAAAAATGCAGAAAACAGGGGAAATAAGAGTTTTATCTGAACATGCGCCAATGATGCTTCATCAGCGGGGTATGTTCGGCGGACTTGTCTTTGGACATGGGACTCGTGGATCAGGGCATCCGGCCGCGCCGGGCGGCAGCGGCAGCGGAGCGGGTACAGGGCTGTCCATGGTAACTGCTGGGGCCGGCGGGCGCCGCTGCGGTTGGCGGCCATTGCCCGTGGGGAGGCACGCAGTCAGGCGGGAACCAGGGTGATCTGCCGGTGGCTGGCGATGATCTGCATGACGATCTCGAAATAGGTGGGGCCTTCGCCCTGTTGCAGGGCCTGCAGCTGGCGGGCGATGGCCTGGGTATTGAAGCTGCCCGGTGTGTCCAGCTTTGCCTGCAGCCATTGGCAGGTGGCCTCCATGCCCAGTGCCGTGCGGCGGTGGGCGATATCGGCGGCCGGACGTCATACCGCCATCGCGATACACGTCCGTGGATGCCCGGCTTCGCCGTAAATCATCTGCATCAGCCCTATGGATATCAGAGGAACACTCCCGAGTAACACCGATTCGGAATTGCAGTGCAAGGGGCTACCGTCCGTAGTGGCGAAAAATCCATTTTTCATACATGAGGCGGAAGATGGGGCGGCGCGTGCCTCTGGTGGCTTTTTCGTTGCGGAAGTTTCTGCTGGATACCCGGTTGCCGTGCGCCGTCTCCGACCCGCAAAAATAAATCTCAGGGTGGCGTGAACCTCTGCTGGAAAAGGGGTGTCATAAAGGGCTGGGCTGTAGGGTCTATTTGTGCGCTACCTTCACAACGGTCCGCACAGTTTCATATTATTGGATCGAAATAAGAATATCGGCCCATAAAGTTTCCCCTGGCTGCGCCGCCATCGATCGTACGGCCATGATCAAGGGAATTGAGATGCTCGCCTTACGCAACCTCCGAGTAGGATCCCGGCTGGGCGCCGGGTTTGGTTTGCTGCTGCTGTTCATCGTGGCCATCGTTGGCCTAGCGCTGTACGGAAATCACCTGAAGTCCGCCCAGTTCGAGAAAGTGGTGGACGTCAACATGGTGAAGATGCGGCTGTTGAACGACATGCTGGATACCAACAACGCGGTGTTGATGCACCGCCGGCTGATGGTGATCAAGCGCGGCGAGGATTTCGACAGGGATTATCAGAAGGCGCAGGAGCTGTCGCAGACCTACGACGGTATCTGGGCCCGGTACATCAAGATCCCGCGCGATGCCACCGGCGATACCCTGGTGGCGAAAATCGACGCGGCACGCAAGGCCACAGACGCCTCCACCCAGCATCTGCATGAGCGCATGAAGGTCGGTGATTTCGACGGTGCGGCCAAGGAACTGCTGGCCGAGCAAGGGCTGGCAACCGCGTGGAACGAGGCCATCTCGGCCCTGCTGCGGCATCAGGAGGCACTCACCGAGCGCAGCCGCGAGGAATACCGTTCAACCGAATCCTGGACCGGCACGTTGTCGATCGTGTTCGGTGTGCTGAGCCTGATACTGGGTTCGCTGGCCGCATGGGCCATCACCCGCAGCCTGACCCGCCCGCTGGAGGGTGCGGTGAAGCTGGCCGACGGCATCGCCAATGGGCGGCTCGACAACAGCATCGACGCGTCCGGCAACGATGAGGTGACGCAGCTGCTCAGGTCCATGCAGCGCATGCAGGCGCAGTTGCAGTCGGTGATGGCGGCGCAGGGCGAGCTGGCCCGCCAGCACGATGCAGGCAGCCTCAGCTATCGCATGGACGAGAGTACCTTCCCCGGCGACTACGGGCGCATGGTGCACGAGACCAATGCGCTGGTCGGTTCGCACGTGCAGGTGCAGAACCGGCTGATCGAGGTGATGAAGCACTACGCCCGTGGCGACCTGTCGGTGGACATGGATGCGCTGCCGGGCGAGAAGGCGGCGATCACACAGGCCATGGACGAGACCAAGACCAGCCTGTCGGCGATCAACGGTGAGATCCGCCGGCTGGCGACGGCAGCGGCGGCGGGTGACTTCAGCCTGCGCGGCGATGAAGATCGCTTCGCCTATGATTTCCGCGACATGGTGGCCGGGCTCAATCGCCTGATGCAGACCACCGACGAGAACCTGCTGCAGGTGTCGACCCTGCTGCAGGCGATCTCGCGCGGTGACCTGACCGTGCGCATGCAGGGCGACTTCCACGGTGTGTTCGCCCGCATGCGCGATGACTGCAACGCCACCGTCGATCAGCTCACGCAGATTGTAGGCCGCATCCAGTCCAGCGCATCCAGCATCAACCTGGCAGCAGGCGAGATTGCCTCGGGCAACACCGATCTGTCACGGCGCACCGAGCAGCAGGCGGCGAACCTGGAAGAGACGGCTGCGTCGATGGAGGAACTGACCTCCACGGTGAAACAGAACGCCGAACACGCACGCCAGGCCAACCAGCTCGCGATCGGCGCGCACGGTGTCGCCTCGCAGGGCGGCGAAGTGGTCGGGCAGGTGGTCACCACGATGTCGGCCATCGAAGCCTCGTCGAAGAAGATCGCTGAGATCATCTCGGTCATAGATGGCATTGCATTCCAGACCAACATCCTGGCCCTGAATGCGGCGGTGGAGGCTGCGCGTGCTGGCGAGCAGGGCAGGGGCTTTGCGGTGGTGGCCAGTGAGGTGCGCACGCTGGCACAGCGCTCGGCCGGCGCGGCCAAGGAGATCAAGGGCCTGATCGAGGAGTCGGTCGGCAAGGTCGCCGATGGATCGGCGCTGGTCCGCCAGGCTGGCACCACCATGGGCGAGATCGTGGCCTCGGTGCAGCGCGTGACCGACATCATGGCCGAGATCTCTGCCGCATCGCAGGAGCAGAGCTCGGGCATCGAACAGGTCAACCAGGCGGTGGTGCAGATGGACGAGACCACGCAGCAGAACGCGGCGCTGGTGGAAGAAGCCAGCGCGGCGGCGCGTTCCATGGAGGAGCAGGCCAACCTGCTGGCCGAGGCGGTTTCGGTGTTCCGCACCGGTGCGGCGACGGCGGCCGCTGCGGCGCGCCCGGTTCTGGCCGCGGTCACCGCGAAGGTGACGCCGGTACGTAGGCCGGCGGTGCTTGCGCCACGCATCGAGCCGACGCTGGCGGCCAACGCAGGGGGTTGGGAAGAGTTCTAGCAGGGGAGCCTGCCATCAGGGAGACGGCGCCCATCACGATGGCTGATCGTGATGGGCGCGGATTTTTTCCTGAACGCGCGATGGCCGGTGAGCTGCCCGGCACGCGCATTTCACCTCCGGTTGCCAGGCCCGGGAGGACACTTGCGCCATACCGGAACTCAGGAGATGGCGATGAAGACCTCGACCCGATTGCTTGTGCTGGGCACCCTGCTGGCGGCATCGTCGGTGGCCGGCGCACAGACCTATGGGCCGCGCGACGAAGGACGCCGCTTCAACGACGGCAGCCGCGTGGTCTGCAAGAACGTGGAAGTGCAGCGCAACTCACGCGATCCCAACCGTATCGCCGGTACGGCCACCGGCGCAGTGATCGGCGGCCTGCTGGGCAACCAGGTGGGCGGCGGCAATGGCAAGAAGCTCGCCACCGTGGCAGGCGCCGTGGCCGGTGGTGCGGCGGGTCGGCAGATCCAGGGCAACCAGCAGCAGAAGAACGGCGATCGCGTGGTCGAACGCCGCTGCGAACGCGTCTATCGCTGATCGGTTGCTGTCACACACCATTCAGCCCTTCCACGTCGCAGTACTTGAACGCCGGCCCTGTGCCGGCGTTCGTCGTTTCGGACCGGTATCGCTGGCTCCAGTGTCGTGTCTATACTGCGCCGACTCAACGGATGAACGCCCAGTGAACGAATCGGCACCAGCTCCCCAACCGGCACCGCTAGCCGGGCATGACCCGATACCGGAAGCGACTGCCCATCCCCATCGCGTGCGTGATCGCACTGATGAACTGGAGCTCTTCATTTCGGGCCTGCTGGCGTTCGCGCTGCTGGCCGTGCCCGGTTATCTGTTCGACGCCTGGGCGCGCAGCAGCCTGCACACCGAAGGCATGTACTTCCAGATGCTCTGGTTCGGTTTCAGCATCAGTGTTGGCATGTGCTATGTGCTGGCAGTGGCCTTGATCATCCACCTGACGGTGCGCGGCTACTGGATCGGGCTGATCGGCCTCAGGTCGCACTTCCCCGATGGCATTGACTGGGCGCGCCTGCCAAGAATGGGGGCGGTCACGCGCGCCTTCCTGCAGGCCCGGGATGGAGGCCTCGATGGCAGCATCGAACGTGCCGATCGGCTGGCGACGATGCTGTTCTCGACCACTCTGCTTGCGGTGCAGACATTGGCGGGCACGCTGGTGTTGGCCGTTCTGACGCTCGGTGTGTCGATGGTGATCGGCGCGCTGTCCGGTGGCGCCGATCATGTCGCCATGCTTGCCCTGTGCAGCGTGCTGGCCGCAATGCTGGCACTGGCCGTGACCCCCGGTATCCTGGAAAAGATCGTGGCGCGGCGGCGCGCGCGCGGGCAGCCCCATGAACGACCGCAGCGACTGCTGGAGGGCATGCTGTCGGCACTGCAACGGGTTCCGCTGTTGCGCCTGATGCAGGCCATGCAGCTGACCATGCAGAGCAACCTGCGCTCGCGTTCGTTCATGGCGGCCTACCTGTTCGCGGTGCTGGTAGCGATGCTGCTGGCGGCCGTGCAGGTGATGGCGTCGTTGAAGTTCTCGCTGTTCAACCGCTATCAGATCGTCACGGAAGCGGCGGTTGAGCACGGCATGCTGAGTGCGCATTACGAATCGATGCGTTCGGCGCATGACCAGCTGCTGCCGTATCCGATGATCCCGTCGGACACGATCAGCGGTGCGCAGCTTCGCGTGTTCATTCCGCATCGCCCGCAACGCGACAATCCGCTGGCGCGCCAGCATTGCACCGCACTTCCGGACGCGCGCAATGAGGCGGCGGGGCAACAGGCCGCCAATGCCGCAGTGGAGTGCCTTTCCCGGCTCTGGCAGGTCAAGCTGGACGGCACCCCGGTCGACCTGCAGGGCTTCGTGCCCATGGAGCGGCGTGACCTGGATATGCGCGGCCTGGTGGGCTATCTGCCTACCCGGGGGCTCGCGCCCGGGCGCCATGACCTGGAACTGGTGTGGAATGCCACAGGCGGCGAGCGCGGGGGCGGACGGCGTCGCACGTTCCGCATCCCGTTCTGGTACGCCCCGGACCCCTGAACGTTGGATCGATGCGGCCATGCCGCGCCGCTTGAACAGGCCGCTTACGACTTAATCCCCTCCGTCCCCTTTTCGGGCGAGGAGGCGCCAGGTGGCGAGGCTGCCGTAGAGCAGCAGCAGGACGGTGAGGGTGATCAGTTCGTGGCTGACGTCGGCCAGGCGGGCGTCCATCTGGTTCAGGCGGACCATCAAGTTGATGCCCGAGGTGGTCGGCAGCAGCTGTGCCAGCCAGACCAGCGGTTGCGGCGTCATCACCGCCGGCCATGACAGGTTGGCCAGGAAGAACAGCGGGATCGAGGTGGCGATGATGTACTGGAAGGCGCGCTCGCGGGTGCGGAAGAAGCTGCCCACGAACAGGCCGAAGGCCACGGTGGCAGCGATGAACAGCGTGCCCCCCAGCAGCTGGCCCGGCGGGTTGCCACCGCGTGGATAGTCCTGCACCCAGGCAGTGAAACCGGCATACCAGAACAGGCCGAACAGGCCGATCAGGCCGAAGCCCAGTGCCATGCCGGCCAGCGTCGGCAGGTCGAAGCGCAGGCGCCGGCCGAGTGCAAGGCGGCGGCCGCCGAGCAGGACGCCGATGCCCATCAGCAGCGTCTGGTGCACGATCAGTTCGGCCACGCCGGGTACGATGGCGCTGCCATAGCCTTCCTGCGTGTTGTACAGCGGGCGCTGCACAAGCGTGACCGGCGGTGCCTGCGGTGCACCCATGAAGGCGGCCTGGCCGACCACGGCATCACGCCCGAACGCACCCAGCGCATCAGCCACGCTGCCCAGCACCCAGCTGGCGCGGCCCAGGTAGGCACCGTTGCCAAGCAATACCAGTTTGGCCGGATGGCCGCGCAGGATGTCGCGTTCCAGGTTGGCCGGGATCACGACGATGCCTTCGGCATGGCCGGCTTCGAGCTGCCGGCGTGCGCTGTCGACGTCCGCCGGTTGCCCGACCACGCGCGCGACGCGCAGTGCGTCGAGCTTGCGCAGCAGCTCGCGGCTGGTCGCGCTGTGGTCTTCGTCCACCACCAGCACCGGCAGGTTGCCGGCCACCTGGTGCCGGTAGGCGGCTGGATAGAAGAACGAGTACAGGATCACCGCACCGACCATCACCACGATCGCGTAGCGGTCGCAGAGCACCGCCATCAAGGTCTGCCGCAGGCTGCGCCAGAGTGCGCTCATGCGTCGGCCCCTGCGGGTCGTGCGGCGGCGGGTGTGCGTGCAAAGGCGATCAGGCGCAGGCCGCCAATGCCACCTGCGACCCCCGCCATCAGCAGCAATGTGGCCAACGGCCCCAGCGAAACCTGCAGCGGCGAACCGATGAACTGCTGCTGGGTCTGCAGCTTGATGTAGGCGCTGAGGGGCAGCAGCTGATGCCAGACGCGGGTGAACAAGGGACCGTCGAGCACCGGGAAGGTGGCGCTGGAGAATGCCAGCGCGGTGCCGATGCTGAGGCCGACCGCCGACAGCGCGGTACCCATGTCGCGGGTGACGCCGACGAAGAACAATGCGTAGGCGGCCGTGGCCAGGTAGAACAGCGGCTGTGCGAGCAGCAGCAGGAATACGCTGCCCGCCACGCCATCGCCACGCAGCCAGGCCAGGTAGCCGATGCCGAGCGCGCCATACACCGAGAACAGCAGGATGTACGGCGCGACCTTGCCGGCAATCGCCGCCCACGGCGCGCGGCCCAGCCAGGCGGGCAGGGTGCCGTCGCGGATCTCGCGTCCAAGGCTGCCGGCCACCGCAAGTGCCAGTACCAGCGACAATACCGCCGGGAAGATCAACGGCAGCAGGAACAGCTCGTAGCTGCGCGCCGGGTTGTACAGAATGTCCGACTGCACCGCGATGGGTGCCGCGCGCAGCTTGCCCGGGCCGACCTGCAGGCCGATGCGCTCGCGCAGCAGGCGTGCGTTCCATGCGGAAACCGCGTCGCCGATGTCGCGCGACGCCGACTGGCCGGTGGTCATGTAGGTAGCGTTGTAATAGGCAAACACCGTGCCCTGGCGCCCACGCAGCGCCTGCCGGGTGACATCGCGCGGCACCAGCACGATCGCGAACACGTCCAGCCTGCGCAGCTGCGAACGTGCTTCTTCCAGATCGATCGGCTGGCTGGCGACGCGCACGCCGGGACTGGCGTCGAGCATGCGCAGCAGCAGGCGGCTGTCACCGCTGTGGTCGAGGTCGACCACGGCGATCGGGATATCGCGCATCACCGAGGGCGTGAACATCCATGCCATCACCGCCAGCATCAGCAGCGGCAGCAGGGTGACCAGCATCAGGTCGGCGCGGTTGCTGCGCAGCGACCGCAGCTCGCGCCGCCAGGAAGCGGAGAAGCCAGCCTGGCCGGGGCTCAGTGCTGGGGCCATGCGAACAGCACGCTCATGCCAGGGCGGAAGCCCTCGATGCGGCGTACCGGGCGCACCCGCACCTCGAAGCTGCGGACATCGTAGCCGGACGACTGGCGGGTGGTACGCCAGGTCGCATAGTCGCCAGCCGGGTTGATGAAATAGACCTCGAACTCGCCGTCCTGGCCGAGCGCGGGCACGCTGCCTTTCAGCTTGCTGCCGACCTTCAGGCCCTGCATCTGCGATTCGCGCAGGTTCATCGCCACCCACATGCGGTCGATGTCGACCAGGGTGAACACCGGGTAGCCGGCCGGCACCAGTTCGCCCGGGTCGGCCATGCGCTTGTTGATCTCGCCCGCCACCGGCGCGCGTCCTTCCACTTCGACACGCGCGGCGTTGACTTCGGCCACCGCGCCCTCGGCCTGCTGCACCTGGCCCTGCGCGGCGCGCTTGTCCTGCTCACGCGCGCCGGCCAGGGCCATGTCGTACTGCGCGCGTGCGGCACGGGCCAGCTCACGCGAACTGGTGGCCTGGGCCTGCGCTTCATCACGCTTCTGCCGGGTCATCACCCCTTCGTTGAACAGGTTCTGCACGCGCTGGTAGGTCGCTTCGGCCAGCGTCGCGCCTGCTTCGGCGCGCCTCCAGTTCGCTTCGGCGGCGCGGATGTCTTCGCTGCGCGCGCCTTCGTCGGCCTTGTCGGCCACTGCCTGCGCAGCGGCCAATGCGCCATGCGCCTGCTGTTCCTTGGCGGCCACTTCGGGGCTGTCGAGCAGGAACAGCACCTGCCCGGCCTGCACGCGGTCGCCCTCGCGCACCTTCAGTTCGGCCACGCGCGCGGTGATCTTGGCGGCCACGTTGATCGTGTCCGCATCGGCCATGCCCTGGATCTGGTCGCCAGGGCTGCGCCAGGCCAGCCACAGGCCGAGCACCACCACGACCAGCAGCACCACCACCAGGATCGGTCCCAACCGGCGCTTGCCCGGGGGCGTCGTCGCATCGTCGTGCAGCACATCACTCATGGTCGATCACCTCGTCCGCACGCCGCCGGAACTCTTCGAAACGGTCCATCTGTCCACTGACCTCCAGCAACTGTGCCAGCGCAATATCGTATTGGTAGGCGGCCTGTGCGCGCTCGACACGGGCGCCGCCCAGGCCGAGCCGCGCGTCGATCACATCCAGCGAGGTGGCCTGGCCTTCGCGGAACGCCAGCTCCTGCAGGCGCAGGTTTTCCTGCGCCTGGGCGATGCTGCTGTCGAGCAGCACGTACTGCTGGCGTGCGGTTTCCAGCTCGTTCCAGGCCTTGCGCACGCCCAGTGCGACCTGGTTCTCGGCCTCGCGCAGGCCGGCTTCGGCCTGGTCCTGCTGCGCACGCGCGGCGCTGATCTGCGCCGGCCGCGAGTTCGGCGACAGGAAGGTGTACTTCAGGCCGATGCCGAATGCCCAGTCCGGATCGGTCAGCATCTCGTCGCGGCGGCGGAAGTCGTACTGGCCGAAGGCGAAGATCTGTGGCTTCAGCTTGGCCTGCTGCACGCGCACGCCCTGTTCGGCCTGCGCCACCATCGCCCGCAGGCGCGCGATCTGTGGCTGCCGTGCCTGCGCGGTGCGCTCGAAGCTGGCAACCGGTTCCAGCGGCGCACGCTGCACGAACAGCGGCGACACCGGCTGCACCTCGCCGCCACTGCGCAGCAGCGTGGCCAGTGCGGCCTTGAGCGTGGCCAGGTCGTTCACTGTCTTCTGGTACTCACGCTCGGCCTTGTCGCGGGCCACGGTGGCCTGCAGGCGCTGGGCGCGGGTGGCGAAACCCTCGCGTTCCAGCTTCTCTGCGTCGGACAGGTGGCGGTTGAGGCCATCGCGCACATCGCGGCGCACGTCCACCGCCTGCTCGGCCAGGCGCTGCCCGAAGTAGGCCTGGGCCAGCTGCACGGTCAGCGATTGGCGTTGTGCTTCGCGCTCGGCGCTGGCCTGCTCGTGGGCGGCACTGGCCGCACGCTGCGCGGCCGGGATCACGCCGCCGGTGTACAGCGGCAACACTGCGGTGACCACTGGACGGGTGCGCCAGTCGCGCTCGGTGAACGACAGCGGCGAATCGATGCCGAAGGCTTCAGCCACCGGCGCCAGTGAGCCCAGCGGCAGGGTGAGCGTCTTCTGGAACTGCAGGCGGCGCACTTCGCCGGTGATCTCCGGCAGGCGCAGCAGCCGGGTGGCGTCCTGCAGGTCCTGCTTGTTGCGCACGGCGGCATCGGCAGCGGCCAACGCATCGGAGACCTGCTCCAGGCGTTGCCGTGCCTGTTCCCAGTCCAATGCCGGTGCGTCGCTGGTCGTCTGCGCGGGTGCCGCGAATGGCAGGCACGCTGCCAGCGCCAGCACGGCCTTCGCGCGGTGCGTCCCTGTACGTCGGCCGATCACGCCCATGCCGTCCCAGTGGTAAAGAAGTGCGCAAAAGGTAGTGCGCCTGGTGTGAAGCCGGGGTCTGCGGTCATCGTCTCGTCCTCAACGAAGGGTGCCGCTGGCCGCAGTGCGCAGCGCCTGGGTGATGTGCTGCAGCGTGCTTGAGCGCACGGCGGCATGCTGCCAGTACAGTGGCACATCGAGCCAGCGGCGGGGTTCCAGTACCACCACGCGGCCGGCGCGCACGGCGGGCGCGACCAGGGTTTCCGGGGCCATGCCCCAGCCGAGTCCGCACGCAGCGGCTTCGACGAAGCCGGTGGAGGAGGGCAGGTAGTGTAGCGGCGGCTGCAGGCGGGCGCGGGTCAGCCGTCGCACGAAGCGCCATTGCAGTTCATCTTTGCGGTTGAACACCAGCATCGGTGCGTGCGCCAGGGTTGCGGCCTGCATGCCATCGCTGAAGTACCGGCGGGCGAAGGCGGGCGAAGCAATTGCCTGGTAGCGCATGGCGCCCAGCGGGTGCACGTTGCAGCCCTTCACCGGCCGGCCTTCGGCAGTGACCGCACCCAGCACGCTGCCATCGCGCAGCAGTTGCAGGGTGTGGTCCTGGTCGTCCATGCGCAGGTCGAACAGGTAGCCATGGCGCTGGTGGAGGTCGGCGACGGCCGGCACGAACCATGTATCGAGTGAGTCATCGTTGACCGCCAGAGGGATTGGCCTGCGTCCGGCGTCGCTGCCGCGTTCGGGCAGCAGCTCGGCAAGGGCCTCGGCTTCCAGTGCCTGCATCGGTCGCACGCGGCGCAGCAGCGCTTCACCGGCGGCGGTAGGCCGGCACGGGGCCTGGCGCACCAGCAGCACTTGGCCGAGCCGGTCTTCCAGTGCCCTGATCCGTTGCGACAGTGCCGACGGGCTGATCGACAGGCGGCGTGCCGCAGCCTCGAAGCTGCCTTCTTCCAGCACGGCAGCGAATGCGGACAGTTGCGGATGTACCAGGTCCACGCCGGCGCCTCTTCAGTTTTTCTGTACAGGATAAAGAAAAACAAGATTGCCTGAAGGTGACCATCGGCCGCACCCTGCGCGTCCTCCTGCTGCCTGGCCCGTTCCTGATGTGGATCACCGCTTTCGCTGCCGGCCTGTTCGCAGGCGCCGGCCTCATCATCGCCATCGGTGCGCAGAACGCCTTCGTGCTGCGCCAGGGCCTGCAGCAGCGGCATGTGGGCAGGGTGGTGCTGGCCTGCGCCGGCGCGGATATCGCGTTGATCCTGGCCGGCGTGGGCGGCATGGGCGCACTGGTGCTGCAGTGGCCGCTGCTGCTGCAGGTGCTGCGCTTCGGTGGCGCGGCGTTCCTGCTCTGGTATGGCGTGCAGGCCGGGCTGCGCGCGTGGCGCGGTGGCAGCGTACTGGCCGCGGCCGAGGCGCAGCCCGGCAGTGCGCGCCAGGTGCTGCTCACCTGCCTGGCCTTCACCCTGCTCAATCCGCACGTCTACCTGGATACCGTGGTGCTGCTGGGCAGCCTGTCCACGCGCTATCCGGGTGACCTGCGCTGGGCCTTCGGCGCCGGGGCGTGCCTGGCCAGCGTGGCCTGGTTCTGCACGCTGGGCTATGGCGCGCGACTGTTGCAGCCGGTGTTCCGCAGGCCAGGTGCCTGGCGGGTGCTGGATGCCGCCGTGGCAGTCTTCATGTTCTGCCTGGCGACACTGTTGCTGGTGCGCCCGCTCTAGGCCGCGTCCACCGCGCACAGTGGCGCTTCGCCAGGGCGCAGGGTCAGCACGCGCACGCCGTTGCGGGTTACCGCCACCGTGTGTTCGAACTGCGCCGACAGCTTGCCGTCGCGGGTGTAGACCGGCCATTGGTCCGGCTGCTGGCGGATGGCCGGCTTGCCCTGGTTGAGCATCGGCTCGATGGTGAACACCATGCCTTCTTCCAGCACCAGGCCGGTGTTGGGATGGCCGTAGTGCAGGACCTGCGGTTCCTCGTGCATCTCCTGGCCAATGCCATGGCCGCAGTACTCTTTCACCACGCTGTAGCCGTGGCTGCGCGCGTGGCGGGCAATGGCGTGGCCGATGTCGCCCAGGCGCGCGCCGGGGCGCACTGCGGCGATGCCTTTCCACATCGCCTGGTAGGTAGCCTGCACCAGCCTGCGCGCGGCGTAGTCGACCTCACCGACCAGGTAGGTGGTGCTGGAGTCGGCGATGTAGCCGTTCTTCTCCAGGGTGATGTCGAGGTTGACGATCTGGCCGTTGCGCAGCACGTCGGTGGTGCTGGGAACGCCGTGGCAGACCACGTTGTCGATCGAGGTGTTGAGCACATACGGGAAGCCGTACTGGCCCTTGCTGGCCGGCCGCGCCTGCAGCTCGTCAACGATCATGCGCTCGACGAAGTCGTTGATCTCCATCGTGCTGCGTCCTTGCAGCGGCAACCGGTCGAGCGCGGCGAACACCTGCGCCAGCAGGCGCCCGGATTCGGCCATCAGCTCAACTTCTTCCGGCCGTTTGATGATGCCCATGGACTCAGGCCTGACCTGGCGCCAGCAGCGGCGGCTGCACCCCGGCCGCGCGCAGTTCACTGGCGACGATGTCCTGGAAACTCAGCGTCGGGTTCATTTCGCACAGCATGCCGACCCGGATCCAGAAGTTGGCCTGGGCGTTGATCGAGCGGCTGGAAACGGTGCAGGCACGGCGCAGCTGGTCGTGCAGGGTGTCATCGATGTTGACGATGCCCATGGGCGGTCCTGGAGGGGTGAATATATGAATCGTATATGTTTCGTATATCCAGCTCAAGGCCGCATCGTTCAGTCCACGTCGGTGGCAAAGCGCAGGCGGTTGCCGTCGGGGTCGCGCAGCCGCATCTCGCGGCTGCCCCATTCGGTGTCATGCGGCGGCTGTTCGATCGGCACGTTGGCAGCGCTGAAGGCGCGGTGCAGGGCGTCTACGTCCTCGACGATGAAGTACACCGCGCCGCCGACTTCACAATCGCCGCTGTGCTCGGTGAGGAAGATCGTCTGGCCGTCGCGGGTGAGCTGGGCGAACAGTGGGAAGCCTGGTTCGAAGCGGTGTTCCCAGTCGACCACGAAACCCAGTCCCTGCACGTAGAACGGCAGGGTGGTATCGGCGTGGCGCATGCGCAGTTGCGGGATGACGGTCTGGGGCATCGCGGCGGCTCCGGGGCGGGAGTCCAGTGTAGTGCCGGCCGCTGGCCGGCATCCGCATGCGCCCGGGAACAACGAGGCTGCCGGCCAGCGGCCGGCACTACCGGAGCTACGCTGGCCAGCGGCCGGCACGACCGGACGCGGTCAGCAGGCGGTTGGCACCGAAGCCATCGCCGCCAGCAGCTCGCGGTTCACCTGCTGGTGCCGCGCCTGCCACGCGGGCAGGTCATCGGCACGGATGTCGGGCTGGCCATCCAGCGAGGACAGCCAGCGCTTGAAGCGGCTGCGGTAGTGGGCCAGCGACACTTCGCCGGTGATGTCACTGCCGACCAGGCCACCGGCGCGCAGTGCTTCGATCACCACCAGCGCGTGTTCCAGCTGGAAGCGGCCCTGGTCCCAGTTGCTGCGGGCAACGTCCTCGGCGAACACATCCTTGTCGATCGACAGGTAGGTCGGCTGCGGTGACTTGGCCTGCTCGGCGGCGAACGCGGCGACCAGGGCCTCGGGATGCTCGAAACGGCGGAAGGCGTGGCCCATGCCGAGGCGATGGCCCCAGCCCACGTCCACATCCATGCACCAGTAGGTCAGGCGCCCGCCCATCAGCGGGCGCCAGTGGTTCTCCCAGGCGTGGCCGAGGCCGATGTCACTGGAGGTGATGCCCAGCACATGGACGTGCGAGATCTGCGGCAGCTTGCTGGCCGCGTTCACCCAGGAACCGCAGTGCATGCCGAACGGGAAACGCATGTTGTCCGGATGGTTGTCCAGCACCACCAGCTGGAACGGCGCCTGCGCGCGCATGCGGCGCAGCAGCGGCAGGCTGAGATGATGGAAATCACCACTGCCGAGCATCACCGTGCCGAGCTGGGCCGGCAGCGGTGCCAGCACTTCAGCGGCGAAACGATCGAGGGTGGCGTTGCTGCACGCGAAGCGCAGTGGATCGTGCCACTGCGGCAGCGCCAGGGTCTGCGCTTGGGGCAGCGGCAGCACGCCACCGTCCAGGTCCAGGATCAGCGGGGAACGCAACGGCATCGTTCAACCGCCTCCATCCGGTTCGCCCTGCAGATAGGGCGCCAGCCTGCGCAGCGCAACGCGCAGCAGCGGGGAGCGTGCGTGGATCGCGTGCCGGGTAGAAGTGAAGCGGGCGCCCAGCTCGGCCTTGATCCGCGAGTCGGTCCAGCCGGCCACGTAGTGGCTCAGGCCGTGCTGCAGCGCGTACTCCAGGTTGTGCATCCAGCTGACTGCGTACAGGTTGTGCTCGCGCGACTGCGGATAGGCCAGGCCGATGTACTTGTCCACCAGTTTGCCGGCATGCACGTAGCACAGGTTCCAGCCGATCAGCTGGCCCTGGTGGCGGTACAGGAACATCCGTCCCTGGCCCTGGCTGTCGGCCAGCAGGTACTGGAAATAGGGCAGGTCGAGCTGGTCGAAATGCACCGCGCTCTGCGCGTATACGCCCAGGTACAGCGCGTACAGCTCAACCTGCAGCCGCGGATCGGCCAGCGCCGGATCACCGGTGGCGATGCAGTCGACCTGCAGGTCGTCACGCGAACGCAGCTTGCGGCGGATGTTCTTGCGGCGCGAGGACGACAGGCGGCCAAGATAGCCATTGAGCGAATCGAAATCGATCGCCACCCAGGCCAGTGGCATGCCTTCCAGCTCGACGAAGCCCCGTGCCAGCAGCGCCTGCAGGAAGGCGCTGCTGTGGGCGTTGGCGGCATCGTCCAGCAGCGGCGAATCGACCGCCAGGTCCTTGACCACCAGCAGGCGCGCATCGCCGATCGCGTGACGCGTCACGTCCTCGGCCAATGCCTCCGGCGCCACGTGCGCCGGCAACGGGGTGTACTCGGTGCTGGTGGCACCGACGAAACGGGTCTTCCAGGTGATCCATGGCCGCCACAGGCGCGACAGCGGCAGGCCGAGCAGCCTGCCGCGCAGCCCGTCGTCCATCGTGGTGGTCAGGTCCAGCGGCGCACGGAAGGTCGGCAGGCCGCTGGGAAGGCGGCCTGCCTCGAATCCGAGCGGCGGGTGGGCCAGGAAGCCCTCCAGCAGCGCGGCCGGTTCCAGCGCGGTGCTGGATGCGCGTGACGTCATCTCCATCGGCACGGGAACCGGCGGCGCACCGGCCTCAGCCCTTGGCCTTGGTCAGCGCCTGGTCGAGCAGGGTGATGGCCAGGTCGATCTCTTCGTAGCTGATGTCCAGCGACGGCGCGAAGGTGATCACGTTCTTGTACCAACCACCCACATCGAGCACGAGGCCCATGCGCTTGCCGTCGTGCAGCAGGTCACCGGCCAGGCCGATGTCGACCATGCGGTCCAGCAGCTCCTTGTTCGGGGTGTAGCCGTCGGCCTGGCAGATCTCGGCGCGCAGGGCCAGGCCCAGGCCGTCGACGTCGCCGATTTCCGGGTGGCGCTTCTGCAGGCCACGCAGTCCGTCGAGGAAGTAGGCGCCCTTTTCCGGCACGGTGCGCTTGTAATCCATTTCCTTGCCCAGCTTCAGCACTTCCAGGCCCAGGCGGGTGCCCAGCGGGTTGGAGTTGAAGGTGGAGTGGGTGGAGCCCGGCGGGAATACGGTCGGGTTGATCAGCTCCTCGCGCGCCCACAGGCCCGACAGCGGGTTCAGGCCGTTGGTCAGCGCCTTGCCGAACACCAGCACGTCCGGGGTCACGCCGAAATGCTCGATCGACCACAGCTTGCCGGTGCGCCAGAAGCCCATCTGGATCTCATCGACCACCATCAGGATGCCGTACTTGTCCAGCACGCGCTTGAGGCCGGTGAAGAAGTTGCGCGGCGGGATGACGTAGCCGCCGGTGCCCTGGATCGGCTCGACGTAGAACGCGGCGTACTCGGCCTGGCCGACCTTGGGATCCCACACGCCGTTGTACTCGCTTTCGAACAGGCGCTCGAACTGCCACACGCAGTGGTCGGAATACTCGTCCGGGGTCATGCCCTTCGGGCGACGGAAGGGGTACGGGAACGGGATGAACATCGCACGCTCGCCGAAGTGGCCGTAGCGGCGGCGGTAGCGGTAGCTGGAGGTGATCGACGATGCACCCAGGGTGCGCCCGTGGTAGCCGCCCTCGAAGGCGAACATCAGGCTCTTGCCGCCGCGCGCGTTGCGCACGATCTTCAGCGAGTCCTCAATGGCCTGCGCGCCGCCGACGTTGAAGTGCACGCGGCCGTCGAGGCCGAACTTCTCGTGCATGTCCACGGCAATGGTCTTGGCCAGCTGCACGCGGGTCGGGTGCAGGTACTGGCTGGCGACCTGCGGCAGGGTGTCGATCTGGTCCTTCAGGGCGTCGTTCAGGCGCTTGTTGCTGTAGCCGAAGTTGCAGGCCGAGTACCACATCTGCAGGTCGAGGTAGGGCACGCCCGCACCGTCGAACATGTAGCTGCCTTCGCCGCGCTGGAAGATCTTCGGCGGGTCGACGTAGTGGACGGTATCGCCGAAGGAACTGTAGCGGGCTTCGTCGGCCAGCAGCTGCGCATCGGAGGCAGCCGCGTCGGCGTTCTTGTCAAAAATGTTCATGCAGTTCGGTTCCGTGGAGGACGTTCGGAAGGGCGCAACAGGGGAGCGTGCGTGGAGGAGAGGGCTCAGGCGGTGGCCAGCAGCAGGGGCAGTGCGGCGGGCTGCGGGCTGGCGTCGAGGCGACGTGGCTGCAGCAGGCTGCCATCGAGCAGGCGCGGCAACAGCGCGATTGCATCGTGGAAGGTATCGATGGCGGCATGCGCGATGCCGGCATTCGTGCAATGGGTGATCAGGCGGCGCTTGGCGAACACGAAGTCGGCATCTTCAGAGACGCAGAAGTCCGAGCTGCCGTCGCCGATCATCAGCACGCGGGGGGCTTCGTTGGCGCGCGCCTGCGCAGCGCAGGTGCACTTGCAGGTCCCGCTGCGGCACCCTTCGGCCTGGTAGGGCGACTCCAGTTCCCAATGATCTTCGCACCAGCGCAGGTGGTTGGCCACCACCGGCAGCGGTGGCAGACCATGGTTGGCAAGGATGCGGTGGATCGCGTAGTCCAGGCCGTCGCTGACGATGCGCAGCGGCAGGCCCAGCTGTTCGGCGCGGCTGACGAAGGCCGCGAAGCCCGGATCGATCTGCACCTGGTCCAGGTGCGCGTCGAGCGTGGCCGGGTCCAGCTTCAGCAGCCGCACCTGGCCCTGCATGCATTCACGCGAGCCGATCACGCCCGATTTCCACTGCTCTTCCAGCGCCTGCCAGCCGGGCTGACCGTACTTTTCCAGCAGCGAGTCGATGACATCTTCCAGGCTGATGGTGCCGTCGAAGTCACACAGGATGCTCCAGCGCATGGGCAGGTCCGTCGATGAGAGAAACGTCCGGCACGATGCCGGGGCAGGCTCAATGTAGGCAGGCCGCCTTTCGTGTTCCTTTCCTGTTGAAAGCCTGCACCGCAGGCGGGGGAAAGTGTTCAGGAATCGCGCTTGCTGAACGGGCGTAATGCCCTGGAAACCGCGGTTTCAGAGCTGCGCAGCGGCCAGCGCCCGCAGGATCTCCGCGGTTTCCTCAGGGGTCTGCCAGGCGCTGTTGCCGACGGTCAGCATGCGTGCGGCGAAGTCACGTGCGTTGGGCATGTCGTCCTGCGGCACGACGCCGCGCAGGTAGGCGTAGTCGGGCAGGGCATGGATGAACATGCGGCTGGCGCCAAGGCCGCGCGGCCACAATGCGTCCAGTGCGGCATCACGGGCGCGTTGGCTTGGCATCAACAGCATCAGCATCGGCCAGGTTCCGCCGGTACCGGCCAGGCCGTCGACCACCTCCACCGCCGGCAGCTGTGCCAGCTGCACACGCAGCTGCAATGCGCGCAGGCGCCCGGCCTGCAGGAACGCAGGCAGCCGCCGTGCAGCGTGGGCGCCGATGTTCTGCCGCCATTGGCTGACCCGGTGCTGCGGTATGTCCAGCGGGAAAATGTCACCGACCGCCTCTTCCAGATCACCGCGCTGCAGCGCGTTGCGCAGTGGATTGCCGTACACCAGCGACAGCAGCGAGGGGCGGTAGCAGGCGGCAAGGCCCAGCAGCTGCACGCTGCGCAGCAGCTCCCAGCGCAGGCTGGAACGCACCTGTTCTGCGGCATGCTCGGCCAGCGCGGCCCGCAGCTCGTCATCGCGGCTGACCAGCAGGCCGCCTTCGTGCAGGCTCAGGCCCTTGCCGGCGGCCAGGCTGAAGAATCCGATGTCGCCACGCAGGCCGACGCTGCTGTTGCCGATCCGGGCGCCCAGCGCCTGCGCGGCATCTTCGATGACCCAGGCCCCGGCGCGGCGGGCGATGTCGCAGGCCCGTTCGACATCGGCGATGCGACCGCCGAGGTGGGTCGGCAGGATGGCCAAGGTGCGCGCATCGGCCAGGCGCGAGAGCTGTGCCGGATCAAAGTCGAAATGGCCACGGCGGGTATCGCACAGCTGCACGCGCAGGCCGAGGCTGTGTACCGCGATCGGCACCAGCGGGCAGGTGTAGGCCGGCAGGATCACGGTATCGCGCTTGGGTGCGCGCTTGCGCAGGGTGCGCAGCGCGATCAGCAGGGCATGGGTGCCGGAGCAGGTCAGCTGCAGGGGAGGCGTGCCGAGCTGGCGGGCCAGGATCTCGCGCAAGTCGCCGCCACCAGGCAGGAAGTCGCTGGCCTGCATCGGCAGGCCGGCCGTCGGCGGCAGTTCGCGCGCGAACAGGCTCATCGCCGCGCGCTCATGGCGTGCTTGCGGCGGGGCTGTGTGGATCGTCTGCTTCGGCGCGACCGAGGCAGACGATGCCGGCCACGATCAGGACCGCACCGACCAGGTGGTGCAAGGTCAGTGGCTCGTTCAACAGCCACGCCGACAGCAGCAGCACGCTGATCACTTCCAGGTGCGAGGCCGCGAATGCGGGGCCGATCGGCGCATGGCGCAGCAGGCTCATCCAGGTGAAGAACGCGCCGACGTAGCCCAGGATCGCGCCGTACACCCACGGCTGCGACAGCACGCGCAGCAGCCAGTCGGTGTTGGCCTCGACCGGCAGGGCCGCCTCGCCGGCGTACTTGAAGCACAGCTGGGCCAGCGTATCGAAGGCCATCAGCAGCGGGAAGCCGATCACATACAGGCGCCTCATGAGCCGGCCCCTACCACCGCCACGCCTGCCGTGACCAGCAGCATGCCGGTCACCCGCAATGGCGTGAGCTTCTCGCGGAACAGGATGCGGCCAGCGATCATCAGCGCGACGATGTTGATCGAGCCCAGCAGCACGCCCTTGGACAACGGCACCAGCGACAGGAACGCGATCCAGGCAACGAACTCCAGCACGTAGCAGGCGATGCCGATCCACAGCCACGGGCGGCTGAGCATGTGCTTCCAGCGTTGCAGTCCTTCGCCGTCCTGCGGGTCGCTGGCGGCGGCCTTGAAGGCGAGCTGGCCACCGGTATCGAGCACGACATTGGCCAGCCACAGCAGCGTGGCGAGTGCCCCCATCTCAGGCCACCGCCTTGAGCACGCCGCTGCGTTCACCGATCCCGGTGAAGAAGCGCGCGCTGCGGCGGATCACCTCGCGGCGCTCGCGGTCGATCGTGATCATGTGGTAACTGTCTTCCAGTACCACCAGTTCCGCCGGGCCACTGACCCGCGACATCACCAGTTCGGCATTGCCCATGCTGGCCACGTCGTCTTCGCGGGCGTGCATCACCAGGCAGGGGGCGGTGACCTGGTGCAGGTGGCGGCGGGTCCAGATGCTCAGGGCGCGCATCTCGGCCAGTGCATGCCAGGGGTTGCCCGGGAGGCCGGCGGCCGCGCTGTCGCCGGACAGCATGGCGGCGCTGACCTGCGCGCGCAGGCGCTCGTCACGCAGGCCGTAGGGTGGTTCTTCCATGAACATGCGGTCGCGGCCGATGTTGAAGCGCTTGAACCACGGCAGCAGGAACGACAAGCGGGCCACGGCGGGAATGTTCCAGCCGTCGTAGCGGAACGTGGCGCCATACACCCCGACCCCGGACACCCACTCGGGGCGGCGCGCGGCCAGCGCCAGCGACAGCACCGCACCCATCGACAGGCCCCCGACGAACAACTGGTCGACCTTGCCACGCAGGCTTGCCGCCGCGTCTTCCACGCCCTGGTACCACTGTTCCCAGGTGGTCGCCAGCAGGTCGTCCACGCTGCCGCAATGACCGGGCAGCTGCACGCCGTGTACGGTGAAGCCCGCGTTGTTCAGGCCCTTGCCCAGCATGCGCATTTCCGCCGGGGTGCCGGTCAGGCCGTGGACCAGCAGCACGCCCTGCGGGCCACCAGGGAGGAAGAAGTCATGCGATTGGGTCACCTGGCGGCTCCGGGGCGGCAGTGGGGAAGGTCAGGATCGCAAGCGCGATTTTCACCAGCCTTTCAGCCCCCCGGTCCGGGTCAGGGGGCCTTCAGCAGCGGCAGCGTGATGGCAACTTTCAGGCCACCACCGGCACGGTTGAGGAAGGTCAGGCGGCCGCCGAGGTGCTCCACCGCTTCATGGGCGATGGCCAGGCCCAGGCCGGTGCCGCTGGCGGTGGTGCCGGGGGCGCGGAAGAAGCGCTCACCCAGCCGCGGCATCACATCCTCGGGCACCCCTGGCCCATTGTCCTCCACGTACAGTTCGACGTCATTGTCGTCCAGCGCGTGCACGCCGACGGTGACGGTCGCATCGCGGCCGGCATAGCGCAGTGCGTTGTCGATCAGGTTGTCCAGTGCCTCCTGCAGCTGGGCACCGTTGCCCAGGATGCGCAGCGGCTGGGGACTGCCGCGGTACCCCAGATCAATGCCATCGCGGATGGCTTCGGGCACGCGCATCCCGACCCAGTGCGGCACCCGTTCGCTCAGGTCCAGCGCTTCCACGGTTTCCGGAACGGTCTGCGCCCGGCTCAGCGCCAGCAGCTGGGTGCTGACCCGCGCGGTACGCTGGTTGAGGCGGCGGATGTGCTGCAGGGCCTCGCGTACCGTGTCCGGGTCTCCATGGGCCAGCGCCTGGTCCACGTGCAGAGCCATGCCGGCCAGCGGCGAGCGCAGCTGGTGCGCGGCGTCGGCGATGAAGCGGTTCTGCAGCGTGATCATTTCCGCCTGGCGGGCAAACAGGTCGTCGATGGTGCTGATCAGCGGCTGGATCTCCTCGGGTACATCGGCGTCGGAGATCGGTGCCAGTTCGCCCCGGCGCTGCGCCAGGCGGGTCCGCAACGGGGTCAGGATGCGCAGGCCGTAGGTCACGCCGAACCAGACCAGCGCGGCGGTGCCCAGCGCCAGCATGGTCATCAGCGGGATGATGATCATCAGGATCTCGCGCGCACGCTGGCGGCGGTCGGCCATGCTTTCGGCCACCGTCACCGCCAGCTCGTCCTGCGGGTCGTTCATCGCCCGCGTGCAGACAGTGGCCATGCGTACCTGCTGGCCGTTGAGCGTGCCGTCGTACAGCGCCGGATGCACCCCGGTGCAGTCCTGCGAAGGCGCATACGGGCTGAAGTCCGCATTGCCGCTGAGCGTGCCCTTGCGGCTGCTGTCGACGTTGAAATAGCGGTGGCCGTCGGGGTCGTATTCGATCAGGAAGCGCGCCTGCGGTGACAGATCGCTGGTCACCGGCATGGTGCTCAGCATCTGCGCGAACGAGTGCGTGTCGTCGATCAGGTTGCGGTCGTGGATGCGGTTGGAATAGTCCAGCGCAACGTAATAGGCCAGGATCGTGTTGAAGATGAGCAGGCCCAGCATCGGCAACGCCAGGAAGGCGAGCAGGCGCCGGCGCAGGCTCGGGGGGCCGCTGATCACGGGGCGCTGTCGTCCTGTGCGTCTTCCAGCATGTAGCCCAGCCCACGCACGGTGCGGATGCCCATGCCGCCGGGCTGCAGCTTGCGGCGCAGGCGGTGCAGGGCGATGTCCAGGCCGTTGTCGGTCAGGTCCTGTCCCCAGTCGCACAGGGCTTCCACCAGCTGCGCGCGCGACACAATGCGCTCGGCGCGTACCGCCAGCGCCGACAGCAGCCCGAACTCGCGTGCGGTCAGTTCCAGTGACTGGTCGTCGATCCACACCCGGTGCCCGGCCAGGTCCAGGCGCAGGCGGCCGATGCGCAGGTCCGGGGTGCCGTTGCTGGTGACCCGGCGCAGCTGTGCGCGCACGCGTGCTTCGAATTCGTCCAGTGCAAACGGCTTGACCAGGTAGTCGTCGGCGCCGAGGTCGAGCACGCGCACGCGCTCGGCCAGGCCGTCGCGGGCGGTCACCACCAGCACTGCCAGGCCATCGCCGCGCTGGCGCAGGCGTTGCAGCACGTCGCGGCCATCCAGTTGCGGCAGGCCCAGGTCCAGCACCAGCAGTGCGTACTGGGTCGAGCCCAGCGCGGCGTCGGCGTGCGCGCCATTGTCGACGTGGTCGACCACGTGCCCCTGCCGGCGCAGCGAGGCGCACAGGCCGGAGGCGATGTCCGGGTCGTCTTCAGCAATCAGTACGCGCATGCGCGGAGGCTCCTGTAACGGTCAGGCCCACCGGCTGGACGGGGCAGGCCTCTCGGCTGCCGAGGGTAGCCGCAAACCGGGGGAAGGTGGAGCGGGCCGGCACCTGCCGGCGCCGTCACGCTGTCCTGCCATTCAGTCCTGCAGGCCCGGTTCACCGAGCGCCAGCGGCACCCGCGAGCCATCCAGCAGCCCACGACTGAGCACACCGTTGTCGATGAACAGCAGCTCGCCGTTCTCGCCGTTCTTGATGCTGCTGTCGATGGCGATCACGCGGTCACCGTGGAAGCTGCTGACGTGTGGCATCGAGGTATGGCCGACCACGATCCGCTTGAGCTGCAGCCGGTCGAGCACGGCCTGCACCCCCGCGGTGTCGAGGCGGCCGTCGAAGTAACCGCGGTACCAGATCGGGCTGGTCTTGCCGTCGTACAGCGGTGCGGTGGCCGGGTCGGCCTTCACTTCGGCCTTGGGCAGCCCCAGCGAGGCCTGGTAGGCCGCGTTGGTGCGCGCCGGGTCCAGCGCCAGCTGCACCGCTTCGGGCGAGATGCCGCCGTGCAGGAACAGGGTGTCGCCGATCTTCAGCAGCACCGGGCGGGTGCGCAGCCACTGGCCGATCACCGAGTCCTTGCCGTACAGCTGCGGGTAGCTGCGGCCCAGCAGCTGGGCGCTGCGCAGGTACTTCGGGTTGACGTAGCGCAGGTCGTCGTACAGCACCATGGTCTCGTGGTTGCCGAGCACGAAGTGCACCGCACCGCCGGCGGCAGCGGCCTGCTGCTGCAGGCCATACAGCAGCCAGAAGGCTTCGGTGACCTGCGGGCCGCGGTCGAACACATCGCCGGCGACGACCAGCGTGTCCTTGCCCAGTGCCCAGCGGTCCTGGGCGTCGATGACCTGGTGGGCGCGCAGCAGGCGCACCAGCAGCCCGTACTGGCCATGGATGTCGGACAGCGCGACGATGCGCGGCGCGGCCGGCAGGACGGAAATCGAAGGCGCATTCGGCGCGGCCACATGCACGGTGTGCTCGTAGCCGCAGCGTGGGGCGATGTCGGTGCCTGCGGTCTGCGTGGCCAGCGTGCGCGATTCGACCCTGTCGGCGCAGATCCATTGGGCCTGCAGCTGGTCGCCCTGGCGGAACACATACGGGCCATCGGCCTGCACGTGGTCGGCGGGCGCGGCGACCTCGCGCGCCTGCGTGGCTGTCGCGCAGGCCAGCAGCGGCAGCAGCAGGGCGGTCAGCAGGGAAGGGCGAAAGCGCGGCATCGGCGGCATCCAGCGGCGGAAAGACCCGATGCTAACCGGCGCCGCCGCATCGCGGTGTGCGCGAATGGGCGGGTCAGGCGCCGCGCCCGTCGCCCTTGAGTTTGCGCACACGCGTGGCGGCGGCCTGCAGGGGCTGACCGTCGCGCCCGCACGGCTGCATGTACGGCAGCGGCCGCCGCGTCGCCGATTCGATCAGCTGCGAGTGGGCTTCGCCCGCCCCGAAGCGATGGCGCTCGCCCCATTGGCGCAGCGCCACCAGCAGCGGGAACAGTTCCTGGCCGGCGTGGGTGAGCACGTATTCCTGGTAGGCCGAGCCATCGGAGGCCGGTTGCAGTTGCAGGATGCCGGCCTCGACCAGTTTGCGCAGGCGATCACTGAGGATGTTGCGTGCCGCGCCGAGGCTCCGCTGGAAATCGCCGAAGCGGGTGATGCCGTCGAACGCGTCGCGGATCACCAGCAATGCCCAGCGGTCACCGAGCAGGTCGGCGCTACGGGCGACGGGGCAGGGGCTGTCGGCGTGCATGGCGGTCTCCGTTCTATGTGGTTGCAGTTTAAAACCAATGGAGCTAGCCTGCATATGGTTTCAATATGCAACCAGTCCATGAATGCCATGCCGATTCCACGCTCCCTGCTGGTCCTGCTCGCGGTGGCCGCCGGTGCCAGTGTCGCCAATGTCTATTACGCGCAGCCACTGCTGGATCGGCTGGCACAGGCGTTCGCGCTGGAGCGGGCGGCAGCCGGTACCGTGCTGGCGGCCACCCAGGCCGGCAGTGTGCTGGCACTGCTGGGCGTGTTGCCGCTGGCTGATCGAGGGGACCGGCGGCGCCTGTTGCGCGTGCAGCTGGCGGCACTGGTGGCCGCGCTGCTGTGGCTGGCGGCGGCACGCACGGCCAGTTGGCTGTTGTCGGGCATGCTGCTGGTCGGGTTGTTGGGGACCGCGCTGACCCAGGGCTTGATCGCCTGCACGGCGGCGATGGCAGCGCCCGCGCAGCGCGGGCGCGTGGTGGGCACGGTGCAGGGTGGCGTGTTCATCGGGCTGCTGCTGGCGCGGGTGCTGTCCGGCAGCGTGGCGGCCATTGCCGGCTGGCAAGCGGTCTATCTGCTGTCGGCTGCGGTGATGGCGGCGCTGGCCGTGCTGCTGTGGCGGCGCCTGCCGGCCGTGCCGGTACCGGCGGTGCGGCCGCGTTGGCGCGAGCTGCTGGGCTCGATGCTGGGCATGCTGCGCCGGGATCCAACCTTGCGCGAGCGCGGTCCGCTGGCCCTGCTGCTGTTTGCCGGGCTCAATGTGTTCTGGGCGGCGGCACCCTTGCCGCTGTCGGCACCGCCGCTGCACTGGTCGACGGCGGCCATCGGTGCGCTCGGTTTGGCCGGGGTGGCCGGTGCGTTGATGGCGGCGCGGGTCGGGCACTGGATGGACCGTGGCCTCGTGCATCGGGTCAGCGTTGGCGCGTTGCTGTTGATGCTGGTCGCGTGGTGGCCGCTGCTGGGGTTGCCGCAGTCGCTGCCGTGGCTGCTGCTGGGCGTGATCGTGCTCGACCTCGGCGGCCAGGCGTTGCATGTATCGAACCAGGCGCTGCTGCTGCGTGCACCGGGTGAGCAGCACGGACGCCTGGTGGCGCTGTACATGCTGTTCTACGCAGTGGGCAGCGGCGCCGGTGCGGCGGCCGGGCCCTGGATGCAGGCCCGGCATGGCTGGCCTGCGGTGTGCCTGCTGGGTGCCGGCATCGCGGCGCTCGCCCTGCTGTGGTGGGCAGCGTGGCGGGTGGGGGGCGTTCAATGCATCGGCTGGCGCGCGAACCGGTAGAGTCGACTGTTAGTCGACTGCTCTTCGTTCCGACGGCGAAAAGCTCCGCGCTGCGCGCGATAGTCGACTGGCAGTCGACTCTACACCTGGGTTGCCGTCCGCGTCGGGCTACCGCTGCAATGCCCGCCGTCCCGGCGCTTCCTGTAGTGCCTCGCTGGCCACCACCACGCGGTTGCGGCCGCTGCGCTTGGCCTCGTACATCGCTGCATCGGCCCGTGCCATCAGCCGCTCGTAGTCCGGATGGCCGTCATGGCCAGCCACGCCGATGCTGGCGGTCAGTGCCAGCACCTGGCCATTGGCCAGCGCAACGGGCGATTGTGCGATCTGCCGGCGCAGGCTCTCGGCGATCACGGTCGCCTGCGATTCGCTCGCCGCCACCAGCACCACCACGAACTCCTCGCCGCCATAGCGGAACAGGTAGTCGCTGCCGCGTGTCAGCTGGCCGAGCAGGCCAGCCACGTGCTGCAATGCGCGGTCGCCGGCATCGTGGCCGTGGCCATCGTTGATCGCCTTGAAATGATCCAGGTCGAGCAGCAGCAGAGAGAACGGCGTGCGGTTGCGCGTGGCCAGCTCGATCTCCCTGCGCAGGACCGTGGGCAGGAAGCGGCGGTTGAGCAGGTTGGTCAGTGCGTCGCTGCCGGCGTCCAGTTCGCCGATGCGCTCGAACAGCAGCGTCATCAGGGTGCGGATGGCCGCCAGGTCCTCGCGGATGGCAGGCAGCACCGCCAGGCGCTGCGCCGGCTCATCGCTGCGTGCGCGCTGGAGATGGCTGTCGATGCGGGACATCAACTGGCCGACCTGCTGGGTCTCGCTGCTCTCGCCGAAACTGGGAATCCCCTTGTGGGTGAACCACAGGCCGAATTCCGAGGTGGCCAGGCGGGCGCTGTCACTGGCCTGCACATGGCCGGCCAGCGCGTAGAGCAGGGTGTTCTCCCAGTCCAGCAGCAGTGCACGCTGGCGCTCGCGTTCGGCGCCGACGTTCTGCACCAGAGAGAACAGGCGGTATGCCGCATCGGCACGGGTCGAGCGCTCGCGTGCATGGGTGTAGGCCAGGGTCATGCCTTCCATGGCGATGTCCATGATCGCGCTGAGGCAGTCGATGGCGGCGAACGCGGTGGCACTGTCGGGCGCGTCGTCGCGCAGGCGCACGAACAGGTCGTGCTTGAGCACGCGCGCGCCGCGGGTGACCAGGTCGACCGGAATCCCGACCCGGGCATGCACATCGCCGATCACCCGTTGCGAGGCAACTGCGCTGGCAATGCCGTCGGCACCCGTGGTCAGCAGCTGCACCAGCCAGCGCTGCATGGCCGGCTGAAGGCGCTGCTTGACCTGGTCGTGGGACAGGAAGCGGCGCGCGCGCGGGTCCTGCAACAGGACGTCATAGAAGCGCTGGGCCAGCGCAGGTGGCGCATCGGCAGCGGCGGCGTGCAGCAGCGCGGTGGCGGTGGGGCCGGCCTGCAGCAGGCACTTCTGCCAGGCGTCGGCCAGCGGCTGGCTGGCGTCGTCCAGTTGGGGTGTTTCCACGTCGTTCTCTGACTGCGTACGGCAAACCACCGATATCGGCCGGGCTGGCGTGCGGTTGATGGCGGGTTGGCCCGCCAGTTTAAGCGTGATGCAGGCGCGTGCCATGCGCGCAGCACATCGGCATCGCCGCTGCAATGAGTGAACGCATTTGAGAATCACTCGCATTGATGGGAGAATGCCCGCACGGATCGGGCCGCAGGCGACTGCAGCGACGCTCCGCCTCCCTCCTCGTCGTTGCCTCAAGCCCTTTGCCAGAGGCCCCGTTGCCCTGCCAGAAGGTCCAGATCATGTCCCCTGCCGTTGTCCTTTCGCCGCGCCCGCTGGCGCTTGCCGTTGCTGCCCTGCTGGCCGGCAGCGCCCTGACCGCCCAGGCTGAAACCGACGCCACCGATATCGACACGGTGCATGTCACCGCTTCGCAGATTGCCCGCCAGGCGCTGGGCACCTCGACCATTACCGCCGAGGACATCGCCCGGCGCCCGCCGGCCAACGACATCGCCGAACTGCTGCGGACCATGCCGGGCGTCAACCTCACCGGCAACAGTGCCTCGGGCCAGTACGGCAACAATCGCCAGATCGACCTGCGCGGCATGGGTCCGGAAAACACCCTGATCCTGGTCGATGGCAAGCGCATCGGCGCGCGCGATGCCGTGCGCATGGGCCGCAGTGGCGAACGCAATACGCGCGGCGATACCAACTGGGTGCCGGCGGAAATGATCGAGCGCATCGAAGTGCTGCGCGGCCCGGCGGCGGCACGCTATGGTTCCGGTGCGTCCGGCGGCGTGGTCAACATCATCACCAAGCGCCCGACCGGCGACCTGACCGGCGCGGTCGACCTGTATGGCCTGGTGCCCGAGCACAGCGCCGAAGGCGGCAGCGAGCGCGTCGGCCTGCAGCTGAGCGGGCCGATGACCGATACCCTGTCGTTCCGCCTGTACGGCAACCTCAACAGGACCGACGCCGACTCACTGGACCTCAACCGCCAGTACGCGACCAACCCGAACGCGGTGCCGCCGGCTGGCCGCGAGGGCGTCAAGAACCGCGACGTCAACGCGTTGCTGCGCTGGGACGTGACCGCCGACCAGGTGGTGGAGTTCGAAGCCGGCACCAGCCGCCAGGGCAACATCTATGCCGGTGACCGCGCGGTCAGCACCACCGGTACCTCGACCGGCGTTGACCTGGCGGCGCTGGCCGAAGGCGAAGCGGAGACCAACCGCATGTACCGCACCACCGGCGCGATCACCCATCGTGGGCGCTGGGGCGACGTGACCTCGCGAGTGACGGCTGCGGTGGAGGCGGTCAACAACTCGCGCATCAACGAAGGCCTGGCCGGTGGCCCGGAGGGCAGCTTCAACGGCACCGACTGGTCGACCTCGCGCCTGCGCAACTACCAGCTGGATGGCGAAGTGAGTTTCCCGACCACGCTGGGCGGCGCCGAGAACGTCTGGACGCTCGGCTTCGAGTACCTGGACAGCCGCTTGACCGATCCCTATTCGATGAGCCAGTCCAGCAGCAGCGGCGGCGGCATCCCGGGGCTGTCGGCCGATCGTGCGCGTGGCAAGGCCGACGCGCAGACCACTGCGGTGTTCGTGGAAGACAACATCTACCTGGGCGAGCGCTGGATCGTCACCCCGGGCCTGCGCTTCGACCACCACAGCCAGTTCGGCAACAACACCAGCCCCAGCCTCAATGCGCAGTTCCGCATCAGCGGCGACTGGGTGGTGAAGGGCGGTATCGCCCGGGCATTCAAGGCGCCGAACCTGTACCAGTCCAATCCGGACTATCTGTACTACACCCGTGGCAATGGCTGCCCGAATGCACTGCCGAGCCTGGGCGCCGGCTGCTACATGCGCGGCAATGCGGACCTGAAGGCGGAAACCAGCCTGAACAAGGAACTGGGCGTCGAGTGGGCACCGCAGAGCGGCTGGCAGGCGTCGTTGACCTACTTCCACAACGACTACAAGGACAAGATCCAGGCCGGTTACACCCAGATTGGCCTGACCGCCGACACCAAGGGTCGCATCTTCCGCTGGGAGAACGCCCCGAAGGCGATCGTGCAGGGGCTGGAAGGCAACCTGGTGATCCCGTTGATGGGCGAGCAGGGCAGCCGCCTGAAGTGGAGCAACAACTTCACCTACATGGTGGAGAACGAGAACAAGACCACGCGCCAGCCGCTGTCGGTGATTCCGAAGTACACGATCAACACCATGCTGGACTGGCAGGCCACCGACAGGCTGTCGCTGCTGCTGACCGGCACGTTCTACGGCAAGCAGGAACCGGCCACCGCCAACATCAACAATGATCCGCGCTGCACCGGCAGCTGCGATCCCTCGATCGCGCTGCAGGACCGGGGTGCCTACAACATCTGGGGCGTGAGCGCCCGCTACAGGGTGACCGAGACCGTCAGCTTCGGCTTCGGCGTCAACAACCTGGCCGACAAGCGCCTGTTCCGCGAGGCCAACAGCAGCGATGCCGGCGCGGCGACCTACAACGAGCCCGGCCGCGCCTACTGGGCCAGCCTGCGCTTCGGGTTCTGATCCGATGAGCGCTGCGCCGGGGCGTTCCCCGGCGCAGCCTGAAGGCTACTTCACCTGCCGGCAATCGCGCAGGTGGACGCCCCCGGTGTCCATCTTGTCGACCACGCCTTCCAGCTTTATCCAGTCGTTCTCGCGCAGCGTGGCGCCCAGCGCCATCTGATCCGGTGCGAGCGCACAGTGCACGGTGAAGTTGGCGTTGTTGTCGTCGTTCGACTGGCGCCCGCCGATGCCACCGATGCCCTTCATCTTGGTGACCAGATAGCCGACCTCGAAGGTCTTGGCAAAGCGGTTGGGCTGGGCGGTATACACCTGGCCATCGATGATGAAACGACGGCCGAAATACTTGACCAGCAACGGCTGGTACATCGCGTCGGTATCCGGTGGGGTGTTGCCGCCGGAGAACAGTGCCCTGAGCGGTGCGGTGTTGATTTCCCGCTGCAGCCGCTTGGCGTCCTTGCCCATTTCGGTGGACATGCCGACCGCAGTGGCCTGGATCGGCTTGTCGAAACCGCTGGAGACACGCACGGCTTCTGCGATCGCCTCGCCTTCGGGGCCGGTCTTGAGCTTGTCCAGCCAGCCACACAGCGCGCTGCGTGCGTCCTCTTCCTTGGCGGTCTGCCCGCGTGACAGCTTGGTACCGACCACCACGTTGCCGCCATTGGAGGCGGTGATGATACTGACCAGCGGCATCTTGGTGTCGGTCTGCAGCACGTACATCTGGCCTTCGGTCTCGGTGATGACATCTCCGCTGACGAAGTTGTTGCCCTCATCAAGCGCTGCCTTGCGCAGCTGGCCCAGGGCGCTGCGGGGCTTCAGGCCGGGGAGGGTGACTTCGGAGGTGAAGAACTGGCCATTGCGGGGGTCGCCTACCGCCTGGAAGTTCTGCTGACAGGTCTTGGCCGAGGCGCTTGCGGCCGTGCCCAGCGCGCAGGCCACGGCGACGGCGACGGCGACCCAGGGGGTCTTGGTAGTCCACATGTTCCGGATTCCTTGTGCTTGGGTGTCCATTGCGGGCAGCAACGCCGAAGCGATCCGGCTGCCCGTTCCCCATCCAGAGGGGATGTGGTCATCATAGTGTGGCCCGGCACGGGCGCAAGCTGCGGCGAGCCGCGACGTGCAGTCTGCAATGTTATAAACACCGTGATAGTTTCCCCACGGCCGCCGGCGTAGCCTGCACCGCATCGCAAAGGAGCTGTTGCCATGGGCCACGACCACGATCACCTGCCGTCCCAGATCCGCCACGAGAAACCCTTGTGGTGGGCGCTCGGCCTGACCTCCACCTTCCTCGTCGTCGAGGTGGTGGGCGCGTTCTGGACCAACAGCCTGGCGCTGCTGTCCGACGCGGCACACATGGCCACCGACGCGCTGGCGCTGATGATCGCGCTGGTTGCGGTGCGGCTGAGCCGGCGCCCACCCGATGCGCGCCGCACCTACGGCTATGCACGGCTGGAGGCGCTGGGCGCGATGATCAACGGTGCCATGCTGTTCGTGGTCGCCGCCTACATCCTGTGGGAGGCGGTCGGCCGTTTCCGCCAGCCGCAGGAGATCGCGTCCTCCGGCATGCTGGTGATCGCGGCCGTCGGTCTGGTCATCAACCTGATCTCGATGCGCCTGCTGCAGGCCGGCAGCGGCGAGAGCCTCAACGTCAAGGGCGCCTACCTGGAAGTGTGGGCGGACATGCTCGGTTCGGTGGCGGTGATTGCCGGCGCATTGTTGATCAAGTGGACCGGCTGGAAGCCGATCGATCCGATCCTGGCGGTACTGATCGGGCTATGGGTACTGCCGCGCACCTACGTGTTGATGCGCGAGGCGATCAACGTGCTGCTGGAAGGCGTGCCCAAGGGCATGGACGTGGCCAAGGTGCGCGACAGCCTGTCCGGTCATGCCGCGGTGATGGACGTGCATGACCTGCATGTGTGGGCGCTGGCCTCGAGCACGCCGGCGCTGACCGCGCACATCGTGATGCGCGACGGCACCGATGCCGATGTGCTGCGCCGCGAGCTGGGCGGGCGCCTGCACGATGACTTCGGCATCGAACACGTGACGCTGCAGATCGAAGCGGACCACTGTGGTGAAGCCTGTGCTGGACCGGCGTCGGCCAAGGGCGGCGCGCAGCAGGGCCATGAAGGCCACGACCACGCTGAGGATGCGCAGGGCCATCGCGGCCACGTGCATCGTTGAATGAAAATGAAGGCCGCACCGGGGAATGCCCGGTGCGGTCATTCGTCGCGTCGCGAGGCCAGCCGATCCGCCAGCCGGGTCGGCTCCGGCAGCCGGTAGCCGCGCAGCGTGCGCTGCACCCAGTCCAGCGCGGTATCGGCGCTGACCCGATGGCCGCCGGCCACGAACAGCGGCTTGCAGCGCACCTTGCTGCGCAGCACCCAGCCCAGTTGTTCGTCGCCATCCTGCAGCGGCGCATGTGCACCGGCCTCGGCGCCCGGTTCGACGAACCGCCCCACCAGCTTCGACTTCGCTACCCCGATGCTCGGCAGGTCGGTGACCACGCCCAGATGCGCGGCCACGCCCAGCCTGCGCGGATGGCTGATGCCGTGGCCATCGACGAACACCAGGTCCGGCACACGTGGCAGCAGCGCCAGTGCGGCCAGCAGTGCCGGCAGCTCGCGGAAGCTGAGCAGGCCGGGGATGTAGGGCATCACCGTGGGGATGCGCGCGATCTCCTGCGCCACGGGCTTCAGCGTCTCCGCGTCCAGCAGTACCGCCGCGGCGCGGGTGATGGCGCCGTTGTCCTCGAAGCCGACATCCATCCCGGCCAGCCAGCGCACGTTGCGTGGCAGGCGGTCCTGGCGCTCCACGCGGCCTGCCAGTTGCAGCTGCTGCGCACGGGCGGCAGCGACGCTGCCTTCCCAGCGTCCGGGGTCGATCACCGTATTCATGGGTCACAGCATCGCACGGGCGGCGCCACGGCCCGGTGAGCGGCGGCCGGGCTACAATGGCGGCCTGCCTTTCCTCGCGTTGGAGACCCTGCAGTGACCCGTAGACTCGTACTGTTGCGCCATGGCCAGAGCCAGTGGAACCTGGACAACCGCTTCACCGGCTGGGTCGATGTCGACCTGACCGAGCAGGGGCGTCGCGAAGCGGCCGCCGCCGGCCGCCTGATGCGCGAGGAAGGCCTGCAGTTCGACGTTGCGCACACTTCCGTGCTCAAGCGCGCCATCCACACCCTGCAGGGTGCGCTGGCCGAGCTGGAGCAGGACTGGCTGCCGGTGAACAAGTCCTGGCGCCTCAACGAGCGGCACTACGGCGGCCTGCAGGGGCTGGACAAGGCCGAGACCGCGGCCAAGCACGGCGAAGAGCAGGTCAAGGTCTGGCGTCGTTCGTACGACATCCCGCCGCCGCCGATGGACCTGGAAGATCCGGGCCACCCGATCCATGACCGCCGCTACGCCGGCCTGGACCGCAACGCGCTGCCGGGCACCGAGTCGCTGGCCACCACCCTGGACCGCGTGCTGCCGTACTGGCACGACGCCATCGCACCGCAGCTGAAGGACGGCAAGACCGTACTGGTCACCGCGCACGGCAACTCGCTGCGCGCGCTGTACAAGTACCTCAACAATGTCTCGCGCGAGGAGATCCTCGAGCTGAACATCCCGACCGGCATCCCGCTGCTGTTCGAACTGAACGACGACCTGACCGTGCAGTCGTTCCGCTACCTGGGTGACCCGGAAGCAGCACGCAAGGCTGCCGAAGCCGTGGCCAACCAGGGCAAGGCGAAGTAAGAAGCAGAAGGCCGGCGCAAGCCGGCCTTTCTTTTTGTAGAGCCGAGCCCACGCTCGGCCGCTTTGGGCTTTCGCCGCAGGAAGCATGAACCCGGAACGGAGAGCAGTCGAGCATGGCTCGACTCTACAGAAGCCGCGTGCTGTGACCTTTGGCCGGTCCCCGGCGTCGCTCCCCCGGCTACCCTGTGAAATTACCCGCAGGAGAGCCTCATGAACGTCCGCAACCTGGTCCCGCTGGGCCTGACCATCGCCATCGCTGCCTCACTGGCGGCATGTGGCAAGAACGAAACCGCCCCGGCGGCCAGTGCCGACGCCAAGCCGGCCTTCGACCTGTCGCAGATCAAGACGCCGCTGATCTCGCTCAACAGCGCCGACCTCGATCCGGCCATCTCGGCCTGTACCGACCTCAATGGTTTCGTCAACAGCAAGTGGCTGAAGGCCAACCCGGTGCCGGGCGACCAGACCACCTGGGGCAGCTTCGAGATCCTGCGCGAGCGCTCGCTGGAAGTGCAGCACGCGCTGGTGCAGCAGGCCGCCGCCAGCCAGGCCAAGGCCGGCTCGGTGGAAGCCAAGATCGGTGACATCTGGAAGACCGGCAACGACGAAGCAAAGATCGAAGCTGCCGGCCTGGCGCCGCTGCAGCCGCAGCTGGACAAGATCGCCGCGCTGAACGACACCGCCGCCATCACCCGGTACCTGCGCGACAGCCAGGCCGAGGGCAAGGGCGTGCTGTTCTCGCTGTTCGCCAATGCCGACTACAAGGATTCGGCCAACGTCATCGCCTACGTCGGCCAGGGTGGCCTGGGCCTGCCGGAGAAGGGCTACTACTTCGACGATGCGCAGGCCAAGATCCGCGATGCCTACGTGGCCTACATCGCACAGGTGCTGACCCTGTCCGGCGTGGACGCGGCGCAGGCCGCCGAGCAGGCCAAGGCCGTGATGGCCTTCGAAACCCGCCTGGCCAAGGCCTCGATGTCGCGCATCGAAATGCGTGATCCGGCCAAGCGCTACAACCCGCTCAGCGCCGCCGACGCCGACAGGCTGACCCCGAACTTCAGCTGGACCGCGCTGTTCGACACCCTGAAGGTGCCGGCCGCGCAGAAGTTCTCGCTGGCCCAGCCCGGCTTCTTCAGTGAAATGGACAAGATGCTCGCCGACGTGCCGGCCAGCACCTGGCAGGCCTATCTGCGCTTCCACACCATCGACGACGCCTCGCCGTACCTGAGCAGCCAGTTCGAGAAGGCCAACTTCGATTTCTACGGCACCACCCTGCGCGGCCAGAAGGAAATGCAGCCGCGCTGGAAGCGCGTGCTGGAGTCGGTCAACGGTGGCATGGGTGAAGCGCTGGGCCAGCTGTACGTCGACGCCGTGTTTCCGGCCGAGTCGAAGGTCGCCATGCAGCACCTGGTGGAGAACCTGTCGCAGGCGCTGAAGGCGCGCCTGGAGCAGCTGCCGTGGATGGGCGAAGAAACCAAGAAGAAGGCGCTGGAAAAGTGGGCCAGCTTCACCCCGAAGATCGGTTACCCGGACAAGTGGCGTGACTGGGCGGGCCTGCAGACCAACGGCGACAGCTACCTGGGCAACATGCAGGCGGCGCGGGCGTTCAACTACCGCTACATGCTGGACAAGATCGGCAAGCCGGTGGACAAGACCGAGTGGGGCATGACCCCGCAGACCGTCAACGCGTACTACAACGCCACCAAGAACGAGATCGTGTTCCCGGCGGCGATCCTGCAGGCGCCGTTCTTCGACGCCAAGGCCGATCCGGCGCTGAACTACGGCGGCATCGGCGCGGTCATCGGCCACGAGATGATGCATGGCTACGACGACTCGGGCAGCCAGTTCGCCGCCAACGGCAACTTCGACAACTGGTGGACCGACGCCGACCGCAAGGCCTTCACCGAGCGTACCGACCAGCTGGTCGCGCAGTTCGACGGCTATGAAGCGGTGCCGGGGGTGAACGTGAAGGGCAAGCTGACCCTGGGCGAGAACATCGGCGACCTGGGCGGCCTGACCGTGGCCTATGACGCGCTGCAGATGGCGCTGAAGGAAGACCCGAAGGCGAATGTCGAGGTCGATGGCCACAGCCAGGACCAGCGCTTCTTCATGAACTGGGCCACGGTGTGGCGCCGCAATTTCACCGATGGTGAGCTGCGCGTCCGCCTCAACACCGATCCGCATGCGCCGGCCAACTTCCGTGCCAACGGTGCACCGTCGAACATGCCTTCGTTCGCGGCCGCCTTCCAGTGCAAGGCTGGCGATGCAATGGTGCGTGCCGACGACAAGCGCGTGGTGATCTGGTAATCGATCATCCGTGAACGCGTGATGCGAAAGGCCCGGCGAATGCCGGGCCTTTTGTCTTCCAGGCCGGCAGCACAGCGCCGACTGGTAGAGTCGACTGTTAGTCGACTATCGCGCGCAGCGCGGGATTTTCGCGATCTGGACGAAGAGCAGTCGACTAACAGTCGACTCTACCGGCGGGTTGTTTCACCGTCGGGAAGATCTCAGGCCAGCGCCGGCGCGCGCGCCAGCATGCGATGGAAGCGCTGCAGCACGTAGGGGTCCACCAGCCCGCCAGACTGCGCTTCGATGATCCGCAACGCGGTTTCGTGCTCCATCGCGTCGCGATACGGGCGTACGCTGGTCAGCGCATCGTAGGCATCGACGATGGTGACGATGCGCGCGCCCAGCGGGATGGCCTCGCCGCGCAATCCGTCGGGGTAGCCGCTGCCATCGAAGGCTTCGTGATGGGCGCGGATCAGCCGTGCTACCGGTGCGGCATCGCTGCGGCCGGTGGCCAGGAAGATATGCTCGCCGCGCACCGGATGCTCGCGCATGATCGCGCGTTCTTCTTCGGTATGCTGGCGCGGCGCCAGCAGAACATCGTCGGGTATGCCGATCTTGCCGATGTCGTGGAAGCGTGCGGCCAGGCCGATCTGCGCACAGGCCGGGGGGGCGAGATCGCAGTGCGTGGCCAGGCAGCGGGCCAGCAGGCCCACGCGGTCGCAGTGGTGACGGGTATAGGCGTCGCGCATCTGCAGCGACATCGAGAGGGCATCGATCAGGCAGGCCTGCGCGTGCAGCAGGTCGGGGGCGGGTACGGCGTCAGGAAACATGGTCATCCGCCCGCACCGGCTGCGCGCCGATGCGGGTGTGCGGGGGGGCGATCAACCCGGGGCGAGGGTGGTCAGAAGGGCGCGGGCCGCGTTGAAGCGGTCTTCCGGCAACGGCAGCGGATGCTTGATGCGCAGCTTGTCAGGCCCTTCCATGGCGTAGAGGTTCGGTTGCTTCTGGATCAGCTGGATCACCGCCATCGGGTCGATGTTGGGCTTGGACTCGAACACGATGCGGCCACCGTTCTCGCCCAGGTCCAGCTTGCGGATGCCCAGCGTGTTGGCCTTCAACTTCAGCTCGGCGATGGCGAACAGGTGCTTGGCTGCATCCGGCAGCAGGCCGAAGCGGTCGATCATCTCCACCTGCAGCTCACGCAGCGCGTCGCTGTCGCGCGCGCTGGAAATGCGCTTGTACAGCGTCAGGCGGGTGTGCACGTCGGGCAGGTAGTCTTCCGGGATCAGCGCCGGCACATGCAGCTCGACCTCGGCGCCGCGTACTTCCTCGCCGGCATCCAGGTCGGGCAGCTTGCCCAGCCTGATGCTGCGCACCGCGCGCTCCAGCAGCTCGGTGTACAGGCTGAAGCCGACTTCGGCCATCTGCCCGCTCTGGTCCTCGCCGAGCAGTTCACCGGCGCCACGGATCTCCAGATCGTGCGTGGCCAGGGTGAAACCGGCACCCAGTTCGTCCATCGAGGCGATCGCTTCCAGGCGCTTTTCGGCATCGGGCGTGATCGCGCGGCGGTCAGGGGTGATCAGGTAGGCGTAGGCGCGGTGGTGTGAACGCCCGACGCGGCCGCGCAGCTGATGCAGCTGGGCCAGGCCGAAGCGGTCGGCGCGGTTGATGATGATGGTGTTGGCGTTGGGGATGTCGATGCCGGACTCGATGATCGTGGTCGACAGCAGCACGTTGAAGCGCTGCTTCTGGAAATCCAGCATCACCTTTTCCAGCTCGCGCTCGGGCATCTGCCCGTGCGCGATACCGATACGGGCTTCGGGCACCAGCTCGGACAGCTCGCGCTGCATGCGGCCGATGCTCTCCACGTCGTTGTGCAGGAAGTACAGCTGGCCACCACGCGCCAGCTCGCGCTGGAACGCCTCGTGCAGCAGAGCGTTGTCCCACTGGGTGATGAAGGTCTGCACCGCCAGCCGGTTCGGCGGCGGCGTGGCGATGATCGACAGGTCGCGCAGGCCGGCCATGGCCATGTTCAACGTGCGCGGGATCGGTGTGGCGGTCAGGGTCAGCAGGTGCACATTGGCGCGCAGCGCCTTCAGCGCTTCCTTCTGGCGCACGCCGAAACGCTGCTCTTCGTCGACGATGACCATGCCCAGGTCCTTGAACTTCACGTCCGGCTGCAGCAGGCGGTGGGTGCCGACGATCACGTCGATGGTGCCGGCGGCGACCTTCTCCAGTTCGGCCTTGATTTCCTTGCTGGTCTTGAAGCGCGACAGCACCTCGACCTTCAGCGGGTAATCGGCGAAACGGTCGCGGAAATTGCGGTAGTGCTGCTCGGCCAGCAGCGTGGTTGGCACCAGCACGGCCACCTGCTTGCCGGCGCTGGCCGCGGCGAAGGCAGCCCGCACCGCAACCTCGGTCTTGCCGAAGCCCACGTCGCCGCAGACCACGCGGTCCATCGGCTGGCTGCTGGCCAGGTCACGCAGCGTGGCATCGATCGCCGCCAGCTGGTCCGGGGTTTCCTCGAACGGGAAACCGGCCGCGAACGGCTCGTACATCGCGCGGTCCACCTGCAATGCCAGGCCGGCACGCGCCTGGCGGCGGGCCTGGATTTCCAGCAGTTCGGCGGCAACGTCGCGCACCTTCTCGGCGGCCTTGCGCTTGGCCTTGCTCCACTGCTCGCCACCGAGCGAGTGCAGCGGCGCGGTTTCCGGCGACGCACCGGAGTAGCGGCTGATCAGGTGCAGCTGCGCGACCGGCACATACAGCCGGTCGCCCTTGGCGTACTCGATTTCCAGGAACTCGCCGGGCATGCCGCCGACATCCATTGCGATCAGGCCACGGTAGCGGCCGACGCCATGGTCCTCGTGCACGATCGGCGCGCCTTCGGTCAGTTCGCCGAGGTCGCGGATGATCGCTTCCGGCTCGCGCCCGGCACGGCGCGTGCGGCGGGTGCTGCCGGCGCGCTCGGGGAACAGCTGGCGCTCGGTCAGTACCGCGATGCGCGGGTCGTCCAGCGCGAAGCCATCTTCCAGCGGCGCCACCGCGATCGCGAAGCGCGCATCGTCGGCGAGGAAGCCGGGCAGGTCGGCCACCACCGGCGGCTTCAGTTCAGCGGCCTGCAACACTTCCAGCAGGGCCTCGCGGCGGCCGGGCGAATCGGCCGCGATCAGCACCCGGCCCGGGTAATGGCCGAGGAAGGATTTCAGCGCCTCGCCGGCCGGCGCATCGCGCGCCGCCACCGGCAGCGGTGGCAGCGGCTGGTCGCCCAGCGCGTGCGCGTCGGCGATGCGTGCGTGGTCCGCCGACCACACCTCGATGCGCGGGGCATCATTGAGGCGCTCGCGCAGCAGCTCCGGTGACAGGTACAGCGCCGACGGCGGCAGCAGCGGGCGCTCCACATCATGGCGGCGCTGCTCATAGCGGTCAGCGGTCTGCGCCCAGAACGCGACGGACGCTTCATACGCACCGGTACAGACCACCGGCAGGCTGCCGTCAGGCAGATAGTCGAACAGCGTCGCGGTGCGCTCGAAGAACAGCGGCAGGTAGTACTCGACGCCGGCCGGGGCCAGCCCGGACTTCAGATCCTGGTACAGCGAACTGCGGCGGGTGTCCACGTCGAAGCGCTCGCGCAGGGTGGCCAGCACGCGGGCGATGCTGGCCTCGTCCATCGGCACTTCGCGGCCGGGCAGCATGTGCACGGCGTCGACCTTGTCCAGCGAGCGCTGGCTTTCCGGGTCGAAGGCGCGGATCGAGTCGATGTCCTCGTCCAGCAGCTCGATCCGCAGCGGCTCGTCGGCACCCATCGGGAACACGTCGAGCAGGCCACCGCGCACGGCGAAGTCACCCGGGTCCATCACCTGCGGCACGTTGCGGTAGCCGGCGCTTTCCAAGCGCCGCCTCTCGGCGTCCAGGTCCAGGCGCTGGCCGACCTTCAGGTCGAAGCTGCCACCGATCACGTAGCTGCGCGGGGCCAGCTGCTGCAGCAGGGTCTGCACCGGCACGATCACCAGGCCGCGCTTCAGCGTGGGCAGGCGGTGCAGGGCGGCCAGGCGCTGCGAGATGATGTCCGGGTGCGGGCTGAAGCGGTCGTAGGGCAGGGTTTCCCAGTCCGGGAAGGCGACCACCGGCACGGCCGGGTCGCCGCCGAGCAGGGTCTGCAGGTCGGCTTCGAGCTGGTTGGCCCCGTGGTTGTCACGGGCGATCACCAGCAGCGGGGCATCGTGCGAGCGCGCGGCCTGGGCCAGGTACCAGGCCAGGGCGGTCGGCGATGCGGGGGCGCGCCACCAGGCGCGGAGCTGGCCGGCGCGCGGCAGCGGCGGGGCGGGGTATGAGGTACGCGACATGGACCGCCGATTTTAGCAGAAGCCCGGTCAACGCCCGTCCGGTCGTGCCGGCCGCTGGCTGGCCGCCTCATGTACCGTTGGGGTTTGGCAATGCCGGCCAGCGGCCGGCATTACCGGAATGCGTCGGCGGGCAAGGCCCGGCGCCTCCGTCAGTTGTCCAGCTCCAGCACCATGCGCACCAGCCCCTCGGCACCGGCCGGGTGCGGCACCGGCTTGAAGCCCAGCGAGGCGGCCAGCTGCTTCATCGGCTCGTTTTCGGCGGCAACATCGCCGTACAGGCGGTCCAGGTACTTGCCACGGCCCCACTTCACCAGCTTGCGCATCAACTGCCGGCCCAGGCCCTGGCCGATCAGGAAGCGGCTGATCAGGATCGCGTACTCGGCCTCGCGGGTACCGGGGATGATCGAGGCCCGGGCAACCGCGCCGACCACCGCTTCGCCCGCGGGCAGCGATTCGGCTGCGACCAGGGTGATCTCGGTCTTGGGATTGGGATGGGTCAGGCGCTGGGTGGTTTCCGGCGACAGCTCGGTCACCGCCTGCAGGAAACGATCGCGGATTTCTTCCGGCCCGAACAGGCTGAACGCCGCTTGCAGCGGTGCGCCATCTTCCGGGCGGATGGGGCGGATCAGCAGCTCGTGGCCGCTGGGAGCCTTGAAGATCTCATGCCAGGGCGGCATGCGGTTGCGAGTGGCCATACCGGGTGATTCCTTGGTGGTCCATCGATTGTGGCATCACCGGGGCTGCATTCCGTGAACGAAAGGCTCACGGCGGTACAGCCTCGTGAAGGCCGCTATTCGGGGGCTTTGAGCCAGTCCAGGCGGGTGCTGGCGCCGGGTTCGCCGAGGTGCTGGCGCAACGCCGGCAGGGCCGGGCCGACCACCCGGTCGAACTGCCATGGCGGGTTGAGCAGCAGCATGCCACTGCCATTGAGGCGCAGCGGCGAGTCGTCCGGACGCACCAGGAACTCGATCGTCATCGCCGATTTCACCGGCAGGGCGGAGGCCTTGCGCAGGAAATGCAGGATGGTGCGGCGCTGCTTGATCGGGAACCAGACCGCACAGGTGGCCTGCGGCCAGCGCGCCAGGGTCTCGGCCAGGGCGGCCAGGATGTTCTGGTACTCGGCGTCCTGCGCCTCGTAGGGCGGGTCGATCAGCACCAGGCCCCGACCGATCTTGCTGCCGTTGAATTTCGGCGGCAGCAGCGAACGCAGCAGGGCGTAGCCGTCGCCGGCGCGCACGTCGACGCGGCTGTCATGGGCGAACAGTGCCTTCAGCGTGGCCGTTTCAGCTTCCTGCAGTTCGCACACCGCCATCCGGTCCTGCGCACGCATCGCCTGGGCGCTCAGCAGCGGCGAACCGGGGTAATTGGTCAGTGCCCCCACCGGATTGTCGGCCTGCACGGCCTTCAGATAGCGCTCGACCACCTCCGGCAGCCTGGGCTGTGCCATCAGCCGCATGATCCCCGATTCGGCCTCCAGGGTCTTGCGGCTCTCTTCGCTGGCCAGCAGGTAGCGGCCGGCACCGCCGTGGGTGTCCAGCACGAAGAACGGGCTGTCCTTGCGCTTGAAGCTGTCGATCAGGGCCAGCTGCACGATGTGTTTGAGCACGTCGGCGTGGTTGCCGGCATGGAAGGCGTGGCGATAGTTCATGGGCGGCAGTGTACGGGGCGGCGGCCGCAGCGGCTATGCTGCGCGCCATGACAGCTCCCGTTGCCCATGTCCTGGTGGTCGAGGACGAAGCCGCCATCGCCGAAACCGTGCTGTACGCGCTGCGCAGCGAAGGCTATGCCGCCAGCCACTGCCTGCTGGGCGGGGAGGCCCTGCAGCGGCTGCAGGCCGGTGATATCGACGTGGTGGTGCTGGACGTGGGCCTGCCCGACCTGGGCGGTTTCGAGGTCTGCCGGCGGCTGCGCGCGCAGCCCGGGCCGGCGGCGCAGCTGCCGGTGATCTTCCTGACCGCCCGCAATGATGAAGTGGACCGCGTGCTCGGCCTGGAGCTGGGCGCCGACGACTACATGACCAAGCCGTTCTCGCCGCGCGAACTGGTGGCGCGGGTGCGCGCGCGGCTGCGTCGTGCGGCACCGGCGGTGGCAGCAACCAGCGCCGAGGCGGGCTGGCAGGAACATGGCGCCTTCGCCATCGACCGCGAAGGCCGGCGCATCCGCTTCCGTGGCCACGCGCTGGACCTGACCCGTTACGAGTACGCGCTGCTGGAGGCCCTGCTGCAGCGGCCGGGGGCGATCCTCAGCCGTGCCCAGCTGATGGATCGCGGATGGGACAGCAGTGCCGACAGCGCCGACCGAACGGTCGACACCCACGTAAAGACCCTGCGCGCCAAGCTGCGCGCGGCCGGCGCCAGCGACCCGATCCGCACCCACCGTGGCCTCGGCTACGCGCTGGAGGTCTAGCCATGCGCCTGGTACTGAAGCTGTTCCTCGGCTTCTTCCTGATCACCGGCATCGCCGCGTTCTTCGTGATGCGCGTGTTCGTCAACGAGGTGAAGCCCGGCGTGCGCCAGGCGATGGAGTCGACCCTGGTCGATGCTGCCAACGTGCTGGCCGAGATGGCGGCCGCCGACGTCAAGGCGGGCACGCTCCGCAGCGGCAGTTTCACCCGCAACCTGGCCAAGGCGCGGCAGCGCGACCTGAAGGCGATGGTCTGGCGCTTCCCTAAGCGCTCGCTGGACTATCGGGTGACCATCACCGACGCCAAGGGCATCGTCATCTATGACTCGCTGGGCCGCGACCTGGGGCGCGACAACTCGCGCTGGAACGACGTGTACCGCACCCTGCGAGGCGAGTACGGTGCCCGTTCCAGCCCCGAGATCCCGGGTCAGGAAGGCGATACGGTCATGCATGTGGCCGCGCCGGTATACGACCCGGCCGATGGGCGGACCCTGATCGGCGTGCTCAGCCTGGCCCAGCCCAATCGGAGCATCGATCCGTTCATCGCCGCCAGCCAGCGCGCCATCATCGAGCGCGGTGCCTGGCTGATCGGATTGTCGGCACTGGTCGGCGTGCTGGTGACGATGTGGCTCACCACCGGCCTGGGCCAGCTGAGCCGCTATGCGCGCGCGGTCACTGCCGGCGAACCGGTGCCGCCGCCGCGGCGGCGCCGCGACGAGATCGGCGACCTGGGCCAGGCTTTGGAAACGATGCGCCGCAAGCTGGAAGGCAAGGCCTACGTCGAGCAGTACGTGCAGTCACTGACGCATGAAATGAAGAGCCCGCTGGCGGCGATCCGCGGTGCTGCCGAGCTGCTGCAGGAACCCTTGCCGGAGGCTGACCGCGTGCATTTCGCGCGCAGCATCGTCGACCAGCAGGAGCGGTTGACCGAGACCATCGACAAGCTGCTGGCCCTGGCCGAGGTGGAACAGCATGGCTGGTTGCAGACCCGCGACCCCATCGCGCTGCCGTCGCTGCTGGCCGATGCGGCAGCGTCCGCGCAGGTGCGCGCGCAGGCGGCCGGCGTGCAGGTCAGCATCGGCAGCGCGCCCGACCTGCGCGTGCAGGGCGACGCCTATCTGCTGCGGCAGGCGCTGCACAACCTGATCGACAACGCGATCGCCTTCTCGCCGGCCGGCGCGGACATCGCGCTGCAGGCCGAGGTGGATGGGCAGGGCGTGCGCCTGCAGGTGGCCGACCGCGGTACCGGCATTCCCGACTATGCGCGCGAACGCGTGTTCGAGCGCTTCTATTCGCTGGCGCGACCGGGCAGCGGCCGGCGCAGTTCCGGCCTGGGCCTGCCGTTCGTGCAGGAGGTCGCGCGCCTGCATGACGGCCGCGCCAGCGTCGACGCCCGCGACGGCGGTGGCACCGTGGCCAGCCTGTGGCTGCCGTTGGCGAACCCGGGCCAGCGCCCGCGCCGCTGACTTCACCCTCGCTTCAAATTCGCCACAAACCCCGCTCACCGCGGCGGTCCATCCTGCAGCCCTCTCCAACGAGGATGGACCATGAAATCCCTGAAGATGCTGCTGCGGTTCGCCATTGTCGGCGGGCTGATCCTGTTGCTGCTGGTGCCGCTGATGATGATCCGCGGCGTCATCAACGAGCGCAGCCAGTACAGTGACGAAGCCTTTACCCGGGTGGCCGACAGCCGCGCCGGGGCGCAGCAGCTGGTGGGGCCGGTACGGGTGGTGCCGTGGGTGGAACGCAAGCAGGTTGAACTTGTTGACCCGCTGGGCGTCAAGAAGACCGAGATCCAGGTGACCGAGGGCCACTGGCTGCAGATGCCGGCGTCGCTGGAGGTGGGTGGCGAGATGCTGCCGAGCCAGCGCGAGGTCGGCCTGTTCAAGGTGCCGGTGTACAGCTGGAACGGCCAGCTGAAGGCGAGCTTCGCCGCCGACGACTATCCGGTGAAGGCGGGACGCACGTATGGGCAGCCGTACGTTGCCCTCGGGGTTTCCGATGTGCGTGGCCTGGTGGGAACGCCGAACCTGCGGGTGGACGGCAAGCCGCTGCGACTGTTGCCGGGCGTCGGCGCGGCCAGCGAGATCGGGCGTGGCCTGCATGCGCCGGTAAGGGGTTTCGCGGTGGATCAGGGCGGCACCCTCGCGGCCAGTACCGTTGAGCTGGACCTGCGCCTGGATGGCAGCCGCATGCTGTCGGTGGTGCCGGTGGGTGACGACACCCGCATCGCGCTGCGGTCGAGCTGGCCGCATCCGTCGTTCAGCGGTGCTTTCCTGCCCAACGAGCGCCGCGTCGATGCCGGCGGCTTCGATGCACAGTGGGCGGTGTCTTCGCTGGCCTCCGACGCACAGCGCCAGCTGCGTAGCGACGGCGCCATCGATTCGCAGGCAGTGACGGTGTCGCTGGTCGATCCGGTCGATGCCTACACGCAGGCCGACCGGGCCTCCAAGTACGGCGTGCTGTTCGTGGTGCTGACCTTCGTCGGCTTCATCCTGTTCGAGCTGATCAAGTCGCTGCGCATCCATCCGCTGCAGTACCTGATGGTCGGGCTGGCGCTGGCGATCTTCTTCCTGCTGCTGATCAGCCTGTCCGAGCACATCGCTTTCTGGAAGGCCTACCTGGTTTCGGCGGTGGCCTGTATCGGCCTGCAGGCGGTGTACCTGGCCAACGTGCTGGGCCACTGGAAGCGCGGCCTGGGCTTCGCTGCGCTGCTGACCGTGCTGTACGGCGCGCTGTATGGCCTGCTGGTGTCGGAGAACAACGCTCTGCTGATGGGGTCGCTGCTGCTGTTCGTGATCCTGGCGCTGGCGATGTGGGTGACCCGCCGGGTCGACTGGTACGCGCTCGGCGCGGACCTGAAGTAAGGAGCGCGCCATGGGCTGGCGCCAGAGTTTCCGGCAACGGGCGCGGCAGGGCATTCCGGCTCTGCTGGAAGTGGATGCACTGCTGCAGGCACATGGCGTGCTGGCGGCCCTGCCGGGGGCACGGATCGCCCCCGGCCTGGTCCGCTTCCAGCTGGCGGCGGTGACCTGCGAGGGACTGCGGGGCCAGGGACTGGCCTGGTTGCAGCACGCGCGGCAGGGACGCGGCGCGCTGGCGGGGAAGGTGCCGCGCTACCGGCCATGGAAGGCCGGGGCGGACGCGCTGGCCGAGATCGGCATCGGCGGCCTGCCCGATGACTGGCCTGCGCATGCGGCGGTGTACGGTTGCAGCAGCTTCGACCGGCGGCACTGGTTGCTGCTGCTCCCGGAGCGGGCGCAGCTGTGGCTGGGGTGGAGTGGGTGAAGCGGCTCGGCAGGTGCGAACCAAGCACTCTTCTGTGGGTGCGAACCGTGGTTCGCACGCTTCTACCGCTGTCCATGACCGATGGGACGGTATCCGCCCGTCCCCGCTGGCTAGACTCGGTGGGTTGATGATCGAGCCGAAGGGCAGGGGTGCGATGTGTTGAAGTGGGGTGTGCTGGCCGTAGCGCTGGCGATCGGGGGCAATGCCGTGGCGCAGCAGCGCGAGGCGGTGGACCTGGACATGGTCAGCCGCATCCGGCAGGAGGCGTTCCACCGTTCGCAGGTGATGGACACCTTCAGCTATCTCACCGAGCGCATCGGCCCGCGCCTGACCAACTCGCCGGCGATGGGCCGCGCCAACGCATGGACCCGCGGCAAGTTCACCGAATGGAAGCTGGACAACGTCCACGATGAAGCCTTTGATGACTTCGGCCGTGGCTGGGAGTTCACCTCGGCCAGCGTGGAAATGCTGGGTGACCGCATCCAGCCGCTGCATGCGCTGCCGAAGGCCTGGACGCCGGGCACGAACGGGCCGGTCGAAGGCGAACTGGTGCAGGTCGACATCAAGAAGCCCGAAGACATCGAGAAGTACCGCGGCAAGCTGCGCGGCAAAATCCTGCTGCTGGGCGAGGCGCGCGAGTACAAGCGCGGCACCGAACCGGATTCGCACCGGCACGACGCGACCTCGCTGGAAGGCCTGCAGGCGTTCACCGTGCCCAAGGACCAGGACGCCACCGCCGAGCGCGCCAAGCGGGTCAAGGAATACCAGGAGCGCCAGCTGCTGGCGAGCAAGGTCAACGCCTTCTTCGTCGAAGAGGGCGCGCTGGCCTCGATCAGCGTCAGCAGCTGGGACAACGGCATCATCCGCGTCGCCGGTGGCGGTTCGCGCAAGGCCGGCGAGGCGGTCGGCATTCCCGAGCTGGCGATGATCAGCGAGCACTTCAACCCGCTGGTGCGCGCGCTGAAGGCCAAGCAGCCCGTGCGCCTGCGCGTGGACGTGGCCGCGCGCTTCACTGACGAGGCCGACCAGCCCGGCTACAACACGCTGGCCGAGATCCGTGGCAGCAGCAAGCCCGATGAAGTGGTGATGATCGGTGCGCACCTGGATTCCTGGCACAGCGGCACGGGCGCAGCCGACAACGCCGCCGGCGTGGCGGTGATGATGGAGGCGATGCGCATCCTCAAGGCCACTGGCGCCAAGCCCAAGCGCACGATCCGCGTGGCGCTGTGGAGCGGCGAAGAGCAGGGGCTGATCGGCTCGCAGGCATATGTGGCCAAGCATTTCGGCCGGTTCCCGGAGCCCACCGACCCGGCCCAGAAGGCGCTGCCGGCGTCGCTGCGCGAGCCAACCGGTGCGCTGCAGAAGACCCGCGATTACAGCAGGTTCCAGGTCTACTTCAACATGGACAACGGCTCGGGCCGGTTCCGTGGCATCTACGCGCAGGAAAACCTGGCGGCTATGCCGATCTTCGAAGCCTGGCTGGCCCCGTTCCATGACGTGGGCGCCACCACCGTGGCCACCCGCAACACCGGCAGCACCGACCACATCAGCTTCGACCGCATCGGCCTGCCGGGCTTCCAGTTCATCCAGGACCGGCTGGACTACTTCACCAATGTCCACCACAGCCACCTGGACACCTGGGACCACGCCGAGCCGGAAGACCTGAAGCAGGCCGCGGCCATCGTCGCCTCGTTCGCCTACAACGCCGCCATGCGCGAGCAGCCGTTCCCGCGCAAGGCCGAACCGTAAAAGGGGACGGAGGGGATTAAGTCGTATCTCCCCTCCGTTGCCCGGTTGCAGTGCCCACGGGCTGGGCAATCGCGACTTAATCCCCTCCGTCCCCTTTTTCCGTCGGGGGCGGTGGGCTGGTAAAATCGGGGGGATTCCCGTTCCTCGAGCCCTCCATGACCTGCCGCACCCGCTTCGCCCCCAGTCCCACCGGTTACCTGCATATCGGTGGTGCCCGCACCGCGCTGTACTGCTGGCTGGAGGCCCGCCACCGCGGCGGCGAGTTCGTGCTGCGCATCGAGGACACTGACCGTGAACGCAGCACCCAGGGCGCGATCGACGCCATCCTGGAGGCGATGGACTGGCTGGGCCTGGATTACGACGAAGGCCCGATCTACCAGACCGACCGCGTTGCCCGCTACCGGGAAGTGGCCGAGCAGCTGATCGCTGAAGGCAAGGCGTACTACGCCTATGAAACCCGCGAAGAACTGGACGCCATGCGCGAGGCCGCCACGGCCAGGCAGGAGAAGCCGCGCTACAACGGCGCCGCGCGCGAGCTCGGCCTGCCGTACCGGGACGACCCGAACCGTGTCATCCGCTTCAAGAATCCGCTGGAAGGCACGGTGGTGTTCGATGACCTGATCAAGGGCCGCATCGAGATCGCCAACAGCGAGCTGGATGACATGGTGATCTTCCGCCCGGATGGCTACCCGACCTACAACTTCGCGGTGGTGGTGGACGACTGGGACATGGGCATCACCGAGGTCATCCGCGGCGACGACCACATCAACAACACCCCGCGCCAGATCAACCTGTACGAAGGCATCGGGGCCCCGGTGCCGAAGTTCGGCCACATGCCGATGATCCTGGACGAGCAGGGCGCCAAGCTGTCCAAGCGCACCGGTGCGGCCGACGTGATGCAGTACAAGGACGCCGGCTACCTGCCCGACGCGCTGCTGAGCTATTTGGCCCGCCTGGGCTGGTCGCACGGTGACCAGGAGCTGTTCAGCCGCCAGGAGCTGATCGACCTGTTCGACGTGAAGGACTGCAATTCCAAGGCCTCGCGCCTGGACATGGCCAAGCTGGGCTGGGTCAACCAGCACTTCCTGAAGACCGAGGACGTGGCCAGCATCGTGCCGCACCTGGTCTACCAGCTGCAGAAACTGGGCCTGGACGTGGCCGCCGGCCCGGCCCCGGAGGACGTGGTGATCGCCCTGCGTGAACGCGTGCAGACCCTGAAGGAAATGGCCGAGAAGGCCGTGGTCTGGTACCAGCCGTTGACCGAGTACGACGAAGCGGCGGTGGCCAAGCACCTCAAGGCCGGTGCCGAGGTCGCGCTGGGCAAGGCCCGCGAGCTGCTGGCGGCGTTGCCGGAGTGGACCGCCGAGGCGGTGGGCGTGGCCCTGCATGACGCGGCGGCGGCACTGGAAATCGGCATGGGCAAGGTCGCCCAGCCGCTGCGCGTGGCCATCACCGGCACCCAGGTCAGTCCTGACATTTCCCACACCGTGTACCTGGCCGGCCGCGAGCAGGCCTTGAAACGCATCGATGTGGCCATCACCAAGGTAGCAACGGCCTGACGCATCCCCGCCAGGCCCGAACCGGAGAACACGCATGCCCGCCAAGACCGCCACTGCCTGTACCGCCCCGCACCACCACGTCCACGACGCATCGGATTTCGTGGCGGTGGTCGAGCGTGTCTCGCGCGAACGCGGGCTGCGCCTGACCCCGATCCGCGCCAATGTGCTGAAGCTGATCGCCGAGGCCGGCAAGCCGGTCAAGGCCTACGAGCTGCTGGAATGGGTGCGCAACGGCAAGGGCGTGGGCGCGGATGCCCCGCCCACCGTGTACCGCGCGCTGGACTTTCTGATGGCCAACGGGTTCGTGCACAAGCTGGAATCGGTGAATGCCTTCGTGGCCTGCCACCATCCCAGCAGTGCCGCGCATTCGGTGCCGTTCCTGATCTGCAACAGCTGCCACAGCGCAGTGGAGCTGGAAGACCGCGAGATCGTCACCCAGCTGGAGAAGCGCGCCAAGGAGCTGGGCTTCCAGCCACAGGCGCAGACGCTGGAAGTGCACGGCCTCTGCGCGCGCTGCGCCGGGTAACGGATCGGTAGTGCCGGCTGCTGGCCGGCATTTTGGAAACGGGGTCAGATCCCTTTGCCAGTGGCAAAGGGATCTGACCCCGTTTCATATCGGTGCGACAGGGCCTGCGTCCTAGTCCATCGGCTTGGACCGGGTATCCACCCGCACGATCACCGACATGCCCGGGCGCAGCCGTGCCGCCAGTTCCTGGCCCGGCTCGATCGATATCCGCACCGGCAGCCGCTGCACCACCTTGGTGAAGTTGCCGCTGGCATTGTCCGGGCGCAGCACGCTGAATTCCGACCCGGTGGCCGGCGCGATCTCCTGCACGCGGCCCCGCAGCACCTGGCCCTGGAACGCGTCCACTGAGAACGTGGCCGGCTGGCCGATCGCCATTCCCCAGGTCTGGCCCTCCTTGTAGTTGGCCACCACCCACAGCGTATCGGGGACCAGGAACAGCAGCTGCGAACCGGCCGCGACGTACTGGCCCACGCGTACGCTGGCCTCACTGATCTGGCCGTCGCGCGGCGCGTGGATCACCGTGTTGGCCAGGTCGATGCGTGCCAGCTCCAGCTGCGCCTGCGCGCTCTCCACCTGGGCCTCCAGGCTCTTGCGCGCCACCTGGGTCGATACCAGGGTCTCCTCGGCGATGCGGATCTGCGCCTGCGCCTGTTGCACGCTGGCCTGTGCCGACGCCTGGGTGGTGCGGAACTTGTCGCGGTCGTTGATGGACACCAGCTGCTGCGCCGCCAGTTCCTCGTAGCGTTTCAACTCATTGCGCGAACGCTGCAGTTCCGCCTGGCCGGCCGACAGCGTGGCGCGGGCGGACGCAATCTGTGCGCGGTTCTGCGCCTGTGACTGGTCCGAATTGGCCAGCGCCGCGCGCGCGCTGTCCAGCGTCGCCTGCGCCTGGGCCACGCGCTGCGCATAGATGCGGTCATCGATGCGCAGCAGCGGCTCGCCCTGCCGCACATGCTGGAAATCCTTCACCAGCACTTCGGTGACATAGCCGTTCACCTGGGGTGCCATCACCGTGATCTGCCCGCGCACGTAGGCGTTGTCGGTCACCATCACGCTGCTGGTGAACGGCCACAGGTGCCACGCGCGCAGGATCAGCGCGATGCCCAGCAGGGCCACCACCACCATCACTACCACGCTGCGCGCGCTGGGCTTGAGGTATTTCGGCGCGGCCGCCGGTTCAACGGGCGTGGGCGCAGGCGCCGCGTCGGTCGGCGGCGGTGGGGTCACGTTGTCGGCGTCGTCGGGTCGGGGCGGGACGGGGGGCATGGTCGAGAACTCAGCGGGGCGCGGCTGGCGTGGCCGCAATGGGAGGAGTGGGGTGGCGCTTGCGCCATTGCTTGCGTACGGCAGTGCGCAGCGAGAGCAGCAGCAGCCAGCACAGGAAGCCGATCGCCAGCCAGCCGCTCAGCGTGAACACGTCATTGAAGCCACGCACGTTGGCTTCGCGGCGCGTGGTCTGTGCCAGCTGCGCGCTGCCCTGCGCACTGCGCAGCACCGGGTCGGTGATCTGCGCAGCGTACAGCTGCTGCTGGATGCGCAGGCGTTGCGCGACCACCGGATCGGCCGGGTCGAGCTGGCTGGTCAACGCGCTGGAATAGAGTTGCTCCCGATGCAGCTGGAAGGTGCCCAGCACTGCCGAGCCGGCCAGGCCGCCGAGCGTCTGCGTGATCGACAGCGTCACCAGGAAGGTGATCATGTGGTCCACGCCCTGCTTCAGCGCGGCGGAAATGCCGAGCATGATCAGCGGGCCCATGAACATGCCGGCGCCCACCGACGCCAGGAACTGGCTGACATAGAAGTCGTGCGGCCGATCGAGGCTGGTGCGGTGCTGGTCGAAGAACGCGGCGGCTCCCAGCAGCAGGATCGCCATCAGCAACTGGGCGATCAACCGCTTGGGCCCGAAGGTCAACGCGGCGCCGGCGATGCCGGTGACCACGCCGGCCAGGATCACCACGAACAGCGGGCGCATCTGGTCCGGCCCCATGCCCAGCGTACGCATCAGGTTGACCACCCCGTAAGACTGCTCGGTGGTCAGGAAGCGGATCAGGAAGGCGCCGACGATGAAATGCAGGACCGGCAGCGTCGACAGCCAGCGGATCTGCAGCAACGGGTTGCGCCGGTAGTGCTCGATGATCAGGGCGGTGGTGGACAGCACGATCGAGGCGATCAGCGCCCAGCCCAGCCACGCAGTGTTGAGCCACCAGCGCGTGTAGCCCTGCGCCAGCACGATCACCAGCAGGGCAACGGCCGGGGCAAGCAGGGCGAAGGTGAGGAAATCCAGCGGTTCGAAGGCCTTGACCTGGATGCCCGGCGGCAGCTTCAGCAGCACCACCGCCGCGAACGCACACAGGGCCAGACCGGCCTCGAACGAGTACAGCTGGTGCCATTGGCCGGTATCGACCAGGCCCGGCGAGACGATCCAGGCAATCGGCACCGCCAGCTGCGAAAGGCCGACACCGATCACCAGCAGGTTGCCGGTGAACCTTCGCGGCAGTGCCTGCAGCATGTACAGCGTGCCCAGCGTTGAACACGCCGCGCCGGCGAAGCCGCTGGCGGCACGGGTCAGCATCGTGGTCTCGAAGCTGCCGACGAACAGGTGCAGCACTGCCAGCGCCGCATACAGGCCCAGCCCGATCTCGGCGAACAGGCGGATGCCGTACTGCTGGCGGAACTTGAAGGCCAGCAGGTTGGCGGTGACGTTGACCATGGCATAGGCCGCTACCAGCCAGCTGCCCTGGGTCGGTGTCAGTGCCAGCTGGCCCTGCAGGAACGGCAGGTTGGCGGTGACCAGCGCATTGCCGAGGCCGCCGGTGATCGCCACCAGCAGCGATACCAGCGCATAGGCCGCGCGCCGGTACGGCGGGTGCCAGGGCATCGACGCCGAGCCGGGCATGGTCGGCTTCTCATGCTCCTCCCAATCCGGAACCGGCTTCAGATACGGCTGGACCATCAACGGGCCTCGCTGGCAGCTCCCTGGAGACCCCCACGCAGCAGCTGCAGGGCGCGCCCGGCCAGCTGGGCGCGCTCGTCGCGGGTCTTGCCGCGAAGGGCCGCACCCAGCATGCCCGAGATCAGTGAAATATCCGTCTTTTCCAGGTCGGCACGGCACAGCCCGGCGGCCTTGGCGCGGGCGATCGGTTCCTCCAGCAGGTCGCGCACGGTCTCGCGCGCGGCGCGCATGGACGGCACGTCCGAATCGACCGCACGCCAGTAGTCGGCCAGTGCCGGCGAATCGATGATGCGCTGGGCCATGCCTTCGAACACCTCGAACAGGGCGTCGTCGCGGTCGCCGAGCTGTTCGACCTGGCGCCGGATGCGGTCGACCGTACGCTGCAGCAGCGCCTGGATCAGCGCGGTGCGGTCGGGGAAGTTGCGGTACAGGGTGGCGCGGCCCACCTGGGCACGTTCGACCACCAGGTCCAGCGGGGCGGTGACGCCATGTTGGCCGAAGACATGATCGGCGGCGTCGAGGATGAGGGCACGGCGGGCGGCAGCATCGGCACGTTGAGCGGTCATGGATTGATTTTCGGACAAAATTGTCCGTTTGGCGAGACAGTGAGTGACGGGATTGTCCGGTTGTTGTCGTACGCACATCTTTGTGACGGATGCGTGATGGCATCGCATCGATATGCGGGAACCCAATGGCTCCCGGAGGGGGCAGTAGCAACTGTCTTGTCAGGGGCAGCCGAGGGCCACCTCGGCGTCCCGCTTACGGGCGTTGAGGATCACCAGCATTTTGCGCATGACCGCCACGAGCGCCACCTTGCTCGCTTTGCCCTTGGCCTTCAGGCCAGCGTAAA